>NZ_CP167894.1:2268671-2592767 GCF_041504345.1 Vibrio sp. BS-M-Sm-2 | reverse complement strand
TTGATACTGGTGCTACTCCACCAAGCACAATTAGCTTATTTTCAAAATAGCCTTTGATACTAAGACTGTTCGAGTTGGAAAAATTATATAGCAAGTAGAAAGTCCCGATCACTCCAGCAGAAAGTAAGATAAAGTACGATGCATCAAGTAATTGTCCCCACCCAAGATACATCCCTACAATACCTAATAGCTTCACATCTCCTGCAGACATAGCTCTTAAAAAATATAAGAGTAATCCAAAACAAAAAAACACCACGAATCCAACTAAGGACATTAAAAAAACATCAAAGGTGTAATTGCGGTTAAACATTGATAAAAAGTACACAAACAAAAACAGTATCAATATTTTGTTTGGTATACGATGTTTCTCAACATCGTATACCGAAACTGCAATTAGCAATGCCCAAAAAACTGAAGGCTCATTAATCATATATTTAATTCATACACTCGAAAAAATGCTCTGGATTTTGCTAAGTAAGGCTGTCGCCATCCCAGAAAAAACCAATCCTATAGCAATGACAAGTAACGCAGCAGCGATAATGTAGGCAACCGAAGTAAGCCCTCTTTGCAGCTTCACTCCTAACCGATCATAGACCATTAACAATACTGTTCAGTTTCGCTGCGAGTGTAGCCCCTAAACCAGAAAATACAGTTGTTAAACCTAATACCAATAAAGCTGCACCGATTACATACTCGATTACAGTCAACCCTTCTTCATCTTTCATGAATTCTTTACAATTATTCAAAAACTTATCCATGAGAACCTCTCCTTGATTTGCGTATCAGGCTTTGTTTACCTGTAAACTAAATCTAGAGGTGAGAGATATATTAGGTTAGGATTTTCTTGCCATTTACTTGCACTTTTTTGTGGTACTTCTAATCTAATTATTATGCTTCGTTATTTGTCTATTTTTTAACTCACAATTTAATATGAAATAGAGTTGGTATCTATATGAAAGTAGTCACACCTTTATTATCAGATAAAGACAGTGATTTTAATGCTGTTATTATCAATAAAATAAGCCACTACTTCCCCATTAAGAATTGTAAGCAAGATATATCTGTAATCAGTAACTTAGATGTAAGACTGGTATTTTTTATATTGAATAGACCTGACAAACTTCAACTACTTACAATGGCATTATCTATTTGTGAAAACTTGAACAAGAGAATTGTCATTATTTGTTCAGATTCGTTACCTAATATCATTCGAAATCATAAGAATATATTTTTCATTATCGAAACAAACAGTAATCATCTGACCAGTACATTCGAAGAGCTTAAGAGTAAAACACAGCATATCTTCGAATCCCACTTCGATCTCGACAGAAACATAAATAACAATAATCAACTACCTGCAAAGTTGTTTACTTCAGAAGTCGTTAACTTTGTCATGGACAATATCAACAAAGAAATTAGAGAAACAGAGATCGCTGAGAAGTGTCATTGTTCTACAACCTACTTTTCGAAAAAGTTTCATCTACACTTTGGGGTAAGCTTTAGAGACTTTGTTTGTGATAAACGCATTCTACTCGCCAAAAAATTGATTGAAGCGGATACCGAATCAAAAATTGCCGTAATTGCCTATCAATGTGGATACAAGGACGTGTCATATTTTTCGAGAATTTTTAAGAAAAGGACCGGAGTAACACCTGCAAGTTACAGACGTGCCTGCACAGATAACAGAAAACGCTAATTTTACTCCCTAAAAGAAAAAATCATGGTACATTTAACATGATTTTAACAAAAATAACTTAGCGAAAAACATGGAGTTAGACAATGATTCAGCCTAACGAGTTTAGCCAAGAAAACGCAACAGCTCTCCCAACACCAAATGAAATGATCCTAAAATGGGCAGAAGAACGCCCAAATGAGGTCTATTTAAAACAAATTATTAACCGCCAATTTGTCGAATTTACTTATCAAGAAGTGGCCGATAAAGCACTGAAACTGGCGTCAGCATTAGAAGGACTCGGAGCCCAATCAGGCGATCGAATAGCTCTCGTCTCGAAAAACTGTGCAGAGTGGTTTATCTGCGATCTTGCCATGATGTTAGGAGATTTTGTCAGCGTTCCAATCTTTCCAACAGCTGGTGCAGATACCATCCAATACTGTATTGAGCACAGTGAAAGTAAAATAGTGATTGCAGGTAAGCTAGATGATCCTGCTGCTACCCAAAAGGTATTGGATGACAATCCCGACTTAATCAGCATCTCTCTACCATACGATACGGCAGCCAAATGCCAACACACGTTTGAACAGCTGATCGATACGCATGAACCATCCACCAAACGTCCTCAACATCACGACGACAAGCTAATGTCATTAGTGTATACATCAGGCACCTCTGGATTACCAAAAGGGGCAATGCTTACATACGGCGCCTTTACATGGTCAGTTCAAAGGCTGATCGACCATATTGGTATCCAACCCGGCGATCGCCTGTTTTCTTACCTACCGCTTGCTCATATTACAGAACGCGTTTACATCTTTGGTTCTTCAGTAATGGGTGGCGTGGTCACGGCTTTCCCTGAGTCTTTAGACACGTTTATTGATGATGTGAAAATGCATCGTCCTACTCTGTTCATTTCAGTTCCTCGTTTATGGACACTGTTCCAACAGCGAATCCAAGACAAATTGCCACAGAAGAAACTGAACTTCTTACTTAAGATTCCGTTTATCAACAACATCATTAAGAAGAAGCTTGCCGATGGCCTAGGCTTGGATCAAGCTCGTGTTCTTGGATGTGGCTCTGCGCCTGTATCACCAGCTCTACTTGCATGGTATGAAAGTGTTGGTCTGCACATTACCGAGGCATGGGGAATGACAGAGTCTTTCGCCTACAGCACGATTAATCACCCTTTTAGAGCTGACAAAATTGGTACTGTAGGTAACGCAGGCCCGGGGATCGAACTCAAAATTGCAGAGGACGAGGAGATTTTGGTTCGAAGCAAGGGCATGTTCTCTGGTTATTACAAAAATGACATTGCAACCCAAGAGTCTTTTAACTCTGATGGCTGGCTGCATACTGGTGATATTGGTGATATCGACAGCGAAGGCTACCTAACTATTCGTGGACGTAAAAAAGATACCTTTAAAACCGCGAAAGGTAAGTTTGTTGCTCCTGTACCTATCGAGAACAAACTCTTTGAATACAGCCGCGTAGAAATGATGTGTTTGATAGGTTTAGGCTTACCTGGTCCTATTTTGCTTGTCGTTCCACACGACTTCCCTAATTTTGATCGAGCCCGTTATGAGAAAACCACCAAGCGTGTTATCGAAAAAATGAACGAACAACTCGCCTCACATGAGAAAATCAAAGGTGTATTGATGATTAAGGAACCGTGGAGTATTGAGAATGGCGTGTTAACTCCTACTCTTAAGATCAAACGACATATCCTTGAGCAGAAGTACCACGAAGTCGGTCATAACTGGCCGAAAGATAAATTGGTAGTTTGGGAAGAGTAATCAAAATCGAGAGGGAGCCATTACGGCTCCTTTTTTTGGCAGCAAAGTACGCTCAACCTTAGATTAGCCAGTCCCTCCCCTAACACTCCCACTCACTCCCAAAACGATTTCTTCAGTTCCTTATCAACTTGTTCCTGTGTAATCCCTACATCTCTCAACAAATACTCTGGTAGCTCAGACAGCTGCTTTCTGGTTCTACGATTTTGAAAGTACATGCCTAATTTAGAATAGAATTTCTTAATTGATAATGATGACAAAAATGAATGGTTGGTATTTGCGGTTGCTGTGATCGTATTCATAGCCTTTCTCCTGTTGATCTTTCGCTTTGTTATGGTCAATAATCGACCAATAGAGCAACATCGACAAACGATAGATACTGGCATTCAGTTAAGGAAAACTAATGTGAGAGAGCGCACCCCACCTTTCCAAGGGATATACTATTTTTATACTGCGGCTGAAACAGGCAGTTTTAAGCTTGCAGCAGAAAAGCTATTTGTCACGGCTGCAGCAGTCAGCCAACAAATTCGCCAACTTGAAGAATGGTTAGGCGCAGACCTGTTTATTCGTCAGCACCGAAAAATAGTACTCACTCATGAAGGTGAAGTGCTTTACCTGCAAGCTAGGAAAGGCTTTGCTCATATTCAAGATGGAGTAAGACGAATAAACCAAGACCCCAACCCCACTCAATTGTCGATTTCGACCGTGCCCTCTTTTGCACAACATTGGTTAGTACCTAGAATTGGCGACTTCCGCGACCGTCATCCAGATTTATCGATGTTAATAGAACCGACCAACAAACTGGTTACCTTTGAAGACTCGGCTGTCGATGTCTGTGTTCGATATGGTCATGGTAACTACCCAAACATTGAATCACGTTGGTTGATGGACGAAGTGGTTTACCCTGTCTGCCATCCTATCTATCAAGAAAAATATGGAATCTATGACATCAGCGATCTGCATAAAGCAGAGTTAATTGAAGACCGATGGCCAGATATGGATTGGAAACTCTGGTTGCAAGTAGCAGGAGTTAAAGCTGGCCGCACATCATTACAATTTGATGGCTCACATTTTGTTTTAGAAGGTGCGCTATCCGTTCAAGGTGTCGCACTCGTTAAGCACAGCTTGGTATACCGCTATCTACAAGAAAAGAAATTGGTGCGAATCGGAAACATAGCGTTAAAGCCTAGGTACAATTACTTTTTATGCGCACCTGCTGGTTATTTTCGTCGCGATAAGATAAAACGTTTTGAAGCATGGATGCAAAGTCAGGTTCGGCTGTTTGGGAGTAGAGGGCGGGAAGAACTTTCTATTATCGATACTGACTACAAGCTGAAATGGTCTGATAATTCATAAAGCGAAACTGGTATACTTAGCTCAAATAAATGGCGAGAACATCCTCATGACACAAGAAAACAACCCACTTCATGGTATCACTCTACAGAAGCTACTGACTGAATTGGTTGAACATTACGGTTGGGAAGAGTTGAGTTACATGGTCAACATCAACTGCTTTAAAAAAGACCCGAGTATTAAATCTAGCCTAAAGTTTTTGCGTAAAACCGACTGGGCTCGTACCAAAGTAGAGCAGATCTACATTGATTTAAAACGCTAGTCCCCTCTTCTTCCGCTCTATCTAAATCTGTCCCGTATCTATTAGGTGCGGGGTCACTTTATCTCACGCATCTCACGCATCTCACGCATCTCACGCATCTCACGCATCTCACGCATCTCACGCATCTCACGCATCTCACGCATCTCACGCATCTCACGCATCTCACGCATCTCACGCATCTCACGCATCTCACGCATCTCACGCATCTCACGCATCTCACGCATCTCACGCATCTCACGCATCTCACGCATCTCACGCATCTCACGCAGTATGTTACAAGCAATAAAAAGCCCCGCAAGCTTTCACTTGCGGGGCTTTTTTAGCTAATTGAGAAAAAGGCTAATTACTTACCAGCTTCTTTTTCTGCTTTAACTTTTGCAATCACTTCGTCAGCAACGTTAGTTGGACATGGTGCGTATTGTGCGAATTCCATAGAGAATTGGCCACGACCAGAAGTGATAGTACGTAGGTGACCGATGTAGCCGAACATCTCAGAAAGAGGTACGTCAGCTTTAATACGAACACCAGTAACGCCAGCTTGTTGATCTTTGATCATGCCACGACGACGGTTAAGGTCACCGATAACATCACCAACGTGATCGTCTGGAGTGAACACGTCAACGTTCATGATAGGCTCAAGAAGTTGCGCGCCAGCTTTAGGCATAGATTGACGGAATGCACCTTTCGCTGCGATTTCAAATGCGATAGCAGATGAATCGACTGCGTGGAAGCCACCATCGAACAGTTCAACTTCAACGTCTAGAGTTGGGAAGCCAGCTAGTACGCCGTTTTCCATCATAGATGCGAAGCCTTTCTCAACTGCAGGCCAGAATTCTTTAGGAACGTTACCGCCCACAACTACAGAGTTGAACTTGAAGCCAGAACCTGCTTCGCCTGGTTTGATACGGTAATCGATCTTACCGAATTGACCAGAACCACCAGATTGCTTCTTGTGCGTGTAGCTATCTTCAATTGCTTGAGTGATAGTTTCACGGTAAGCAACTTGAGGAGCACCTACAGTTAGGTCAACGCCGTATGTACGCTTAAGGATATCTACCTTGATGTCTAGGTGAAGCTCACCCATACCTTTCAGGATAGTTTCGCCAGTCTCTTCGTCAGTCTCAACTTGGAAAGATGGATCTTCTGCAACCATTTTACCGATCGCGATACCCATTTTCTCAGAACCGCCTTTATCTTTTGGAGATACAGCGATTGAGATTACTGGAGTTGGGAATACCATTGGCTCAAGCGTTACTTGGTGCTTAGGATCACATAGAGTGTGACCAGTTTGCACGTTCTTCATACCAACGATCGCAATGATGTCACCAGCTTGTGCGCTAGTTAGTTCGTTACGGTCATCAGCTTGCATCTCAACCATACGGCCAACACGTTCTGTCTTGCCAGTGAATGAGTTAAGAATCGTGTCACCTTTGTTCAGTTTACCAGAGTAAATACGAACGAAAGTTAGAGCACCGAAGCGGTCATCCATGATTTTGAATGCAAGCGCTTTGAAAGTTTCATCTGTAGAAACGATAGCGTGTTCGCCAGTTTCTTCGCCGTTCTCATCCATTAGAGGTTGAGGATCAACTTCAGTTGGTGCTGGTAGGTAATCTACTACAGCATCAAGGATAAGTTGCATACCTTTGTTCTTGAACGCAGAACCACAGAACGTAGGGAAGAATGCGATATCACGAGTACCTTTACGGATACAACGCTTGATGTCTTCGATAGAAGGCTCTTCACCTTCCATGTAAGCTTCCATTAGATCATCGTCTTGCTCTACAGCAGTTTCGATTAGCTCTTCACGGTATTGCTCAACGTCATCAACCATGTCCGCAGGAACATCTGTGATTTCGTAGTTTTCAGGAAGACCAGTGTCATCCCAAACGTATGCTTTACGGCTTAGTAGGTCTACAACACCAACGAATTCGTCTTCACGACCAATTGGTAGAACCATAACTAGAGGAGTAGCACCTAGAACGTTTTTAACTTGGTCAACAACGTTGTAGAAATCTGCACCCATACGGTCTAGTTTGTTAACGAAGATCAGACGAGATACTTCTGATTCGTTAGCGTAGCGCCAGTTGGTTTCTGATTGAGGTTCAACACCACCAGAACCACAGAATACACCGATACCGCCATCAAGAACTTTAAGAGAACGGTATACTTCAACTGTGAAGTCAACGTGTCCAGGAGTATCGATAACGTTTAGACGGTGATCGTTCCAAAAACAGCTTACAGCTGCTGATTGGATAGTAATACCGCGCTCAGCTTCCTGTTCCATGAAGTCAGTCGTTGATTCGCCATCATGTACTTCACCAGTCTTGTGGATTTGACCAGTTAGCTTAAGGATACGCTCAGTGGTAGTTGTTTTACCCGCATCAACGTGCGCGAAAATACCAATGTTTCTGTATTTCGATAAATCTGCCATTGTCTTACTCTGTTAATAGGATATAAAATGCGCGCAGAGTATATCACAATCTGTGAAGACTGATAGCTTTGCATGCATTTGGGACTAAAAAACTTTGCCTTTTTCTAACATATAGAAAAAGGCAATCTATAGAAACAATCTAAGTGACTGTTAAGTTTAGTGCTAACCTAAAGCGTACATAGCGCTCAAGTTAGACTGAATTTCTGCTGTATAGAGTAGCTGAAGTGAGCTCAATTACAACTCATCAAAAGCATTAATTGCTTCCGATAATTTTTTCACACCGTGGATCTGCATTCCAG
Organism: Vibrio sp. BS-M-Sm-2; assembly: GCF_041504345.1. Lineage (NCBI taxonomy): Bacteria > Pseudomonadati > Pseudomonadota > Gammaproteobacteria > Vibrionales > Vibrionaceae > Vibrio > Vibrio sp. BS-M-Sm-2. The sequence goes on along the minus strand of NZ_CP167894.1, from coordinate 2,584,957 downwards.
GAATGCCTCCTTTAGGCATGTTTGCTGCCGGTACGATCGCTTTCTTAAAGCCGTGTTTAAATGCCTCATTAAGGCGCTCTTGCCCACTCGGTACCGGTCGAATCTCACCCGCTAGGCCCACTTCGCCAAAAACCACTACATCTTTTGGTAATGCACGGTCTCTGAAACTTGAAAGTAGAGCCATCACCAACGCAAGATCTGCACTGGTTTCGGTTACTTTAACACCACCGACGACATTCACAAACACATCTTGATCAGCCATTTGTAAGCCGCCGTGTTTATGCAGCACCGCTAATAACAACGAAAGCCTGTTTTGTTCTAGGCCGACAGCGACACGACGCGGGTTAGCCAGCTGGGAATAGTCCACAAGTGCTTGGATTTCAACAAGCAGTGGACGAGTACCTTCCCACACAACCATAACCGAACTGCCCGAGGTTTCTTCCTCACCACGAGACAAGAAAATCGCTGATGGGTTGCTGACTTCTTTTAGTCCTTGGCCTGTCATAGCAAACACACCGAGTTCATTGACCGCACCAAAACGGTTTTTGTGGCTGCGCAATGTTCTAAAGCGGCTATCGGTTCCGCCATCCAATAGAACTGAGCAGTCAATTATGTGCTCAAGCACTTTTGGCCCGGCTAAGGTGCCGTCTTTAGTTACGTGTCCCACTAAGAACACAGCAACATTATTTTGTTTTGCGTAGCGCGTTAGTGCAGTTGCCGATTCACGAACCTGAGCGACACTGCCCGGTGAAGATTGAACATCCGCGACATGCATAACTTGGATTGAATCGATAACCATGATCTTTGGCTGTTCTTTTTCCGCAACCTGACAGATTTTATCAACGTTGGTTTCAGAGAGCATTTTTAAGTGCTCCTTTGGTAATCCAAGTCGAGAAGCGCGCATCGCAACCTGCTGCAACGATTCTTCACCTGTGACATAGAGTGTCGGTAATTGAGAAGAAAGCTGACACATGGTTTGCAACAACAAGGTTGATTTACCAGCCCCTGGGTTACCACCAATCAGGATTGCAGCGCCTGGTACAACACCGCCACCGAGTACGCGGTCGAGTTCTTTGAAGCCACTGCTAAAGCGTGGCACTTCTTGTAAGTCGATTTCCGACAACGTTTGAACTGATGACTCGGTTGCACCACCAGCATAACCACTCAATCGTTCATTACGCGCTACCTGAGGTGAAGCGGCTAACCTAACTTCTGTAATCGTGTTCCAAGCACCACATGCGTTGCACTGCCCCTGCCAGCGTGGAAAGTCAGCACCACAGTCATTACACACATAAGCTCGCTTTGCCTTAGCCATAAAACCTCAATAATTTACTCAGTTACACAATGATGTTGTCAATTTGTGACTTATTTGACCGTACGGGTGAAAATAAACGTTGCAGTCATACCACTTATACTTAAAGATCGATTTAAACTAGTCGATAACATAAATGCACCGTCCATTCTAACAAGAAAAGTATGCAGCAATCTGAAATTCTATCTGTAGCAGAGCGTCTTATCCCGGCCTACCACGCCGAAGATTTCGAATTCCTTCTTTCTCAAATGACAGAAGGCGAATCTCCGTCTCTAAAACTGCTGGTTAAAATGGAACTGAATCGTATCATGGCTCCGTGTACAAAGAGCATTGATTTACGTGGGCGCATTGATAATGAATGTCGTCAGTTCACGTTAGACGGCCGTAAGCACTGGCTCGATGATATCGCCTTAAACGCGTATCAACGTGGCACTAAAAAGTTTAAAGGTTACACAGAAGGCGCATGGGAGTTAGTAATGACTCCGCGAACTCAGCCAATGAGCGTAGTTAAAACATCTTCTCAAGGTAACCACGACATTACTAGCGCCAACAGTCCGTATGAAGCGGAAGCGATTAACCTAGGTTACGACTTAAAGCGCCAAGAGAACAGACTCAAGATTAGCTCGCAGGTTGAGATCACCACATCGAAAGGGCAAAGCCTACATGGTGTAACGGTTGATATCTCTCCGTCAGGTGCAAAGTTCAAGGTGCCGAGCACCTTTAGATATAACCTCGGCGAGATCATCAGCGTTAAGTTCACAGAGCTTATCGAAAAGTCCCAAGAAAATGATGTTAACCAAGCGGTTGAATTTCGTGTTTTGGGTATCGACGAATCCTATGAGAACAACGCGGTCAAATTTCTAAGAACCATCAAGGTAAGCGACAACAATGTTGTGGCTCGCTTACTCGATGAGTCTTTAAATAGCACCAGTAAAAAAACCAGCCATGAGAACCAAGATAGGATCATTCGAACTCGTACGCGAGGAATCGAACACACCTATCTAAAGCATACTTGTAACCTTCCGCTGTTCTTCAGCGGCAGTGAATTAAAGCTTGCCCTACTGACAGATAACAACCATCCGTTATGGCAATACTGGCACGACGAGCGAAATCAACAAGCGCTAGGCACCCTGTTCAACGAGCAACGTATGAACCTGCTGGCTAAGCCAGGAGTGAAGGGAACCAGTAACGTTATCTATTCTTTTACCCATGAACACCAAAACAAGACCTTATTCTATTCAATGATGCTACCTGAAGCCTCTCGTGAACAAAGACAACTGTTCTGGCACATCGGTGGTAAACGTAAAAGTTGGAAAGCGTTCAAGTTCTCGGTTTTCGAACTTTCAGACACCGAGCGACAAGCATTAGCTAGGCACTCGGATACGCTGGCCCAAAGCTCAGCTCAACTGACGCATTGCGGAATCTTGCAAGAGATCGGCGATCACGAAAGTGCAGCTGACTATCTTCTGAGTGAAAAGCCACGTATTCCAAGCAGTGAATTAAACCGCTTCCGTCACCCACGTACTGTCGTCGGCAATATTCAAAGCATCTACTTTGACTCTCAGACCCGTCGTAAAGAGCCGAGATACCAATTTAAGTCACCGCTGCAGCTTACATCACAAGATGGCGCAGCGGCGAACGGACACACCTTAGATATCTCTAAGCGTGGACTGAGCATTAACCTTGAACACCCAATGGTCCTCAAGATTAATGATCCTGTATTGGTGAACTTTAATGAACTGCAGCTTTATGACAAGAACCTGCCACTGAGCACCGTGCCTTACCAGGTGATTCGAGTGAGCCCGAATGGCCGCAACGTGCAACTGGTTATTGCCGAGAACGCCAAGACGATGCGTACCATCGCTTTCCTTAATGGACTTATCGATCAGAATCAAAGCAAGCTGATTAAGAAGCAAGAGATACTGCCAACACATTCGCTGCTCGAATCTCTGCACAACATTTTGTTAAGCAAGATGGTCAGCAACCCAATATTCATTGATAAGCCAGGTTCAACGCTGCGCTGTAAGATCATTGGTGTGAATTTTCCATTAAATAAGCATCTAACGTTACTTGCTAAGCTTGGCCATAATCAAAAGTTCTCACTCGAGCCGATTTTCAAAGGGCACTCTAATTCACTGTTAGCTGAGCCACTGAAAAGAATTGAAGGTGCAGAGCCGAAACACCATGACGTATACATTGCCGCGGTAAAGTTTGGCGACAAGATCCAATCGGTACACACCAAGTTGGTCAAAGACTTCGCCTCAGCAAAGGAACGCATCTTATTCATTAAGAAAGCGCAGCATTTAGGTGACGTGTATGTATTACGAGTCACGACTGCACCTATCTTTAATCCGTTGACGAGTTTATTCCAGTCGGATTTAGAAGAGCTTTCACGCATAAGCATGCATCAAGCTAAGAAGCTAGAGAATGAAGTTACTGCATTTATCGGTTATGGCGAGATAGAAGATATTACTGATGAAGTGTTGATTCGATTGGAGCTGACTCGTTAGGTCAGCATCAATTTACTGGGTTTGAAAATAGAAAAAGCAGGCTCATCACCTGCTTTTTTTCTGAGTCACTATTGCCAATAAGATACATAGCCAATAGCACTTAGATAGGACCCCTAAGGTTTCGCTTGCCAACTTATCTTCTGCTGCTTAGCCAATACACCCGACAAGATGCACAGTACCCCGCCTAAACCTGCATAACGCACAGCGGTTTGAGCTTGTTGCTCTACTTTCGGTTTCGCGTGATAGGCAATACCTAAACCTGCAGAACCCATCATAACCAAGTCATTAGCACCATCACCAACGGCAACGGTATTGTGCAGTTCCAATTCGTATTCTTCAGCTAACTCTACCAAGATATCCGCTTTGGTCTGCGCCGAAACAACATCTCCTAAGACTTCACCCGTCAACTTACCATTGACAATCTCAAGCGTGTTTGACTGAGCATGGTCAAGATCAAGGGTATCTTTCAGGTAATCAGAGAAGTAAGTAAAACCGCCTGATGCAATCGCTGTTTTCCAGCCAAGCTTATTCAAAGTATTCACCAGCCCGACCAAATCTGGCATGAATGGCAATGACTGACGCACTTGCTCTAATATCGACTCATCCGCACCTTTGAGTGCTCCTACTCGTTGGCGTAGGCTCTGTTCAAAATCGAGCTCGCCTTGCATTGCTCGTTCTGTGATTTCAGAGACTAACTCTCCCACTCCAGCCAGCTTGGCAATCTCATCGATGCATTCAATTTGAATCGCTGTAGAATCCATATCCATTACGATCAAACCTGGCTTAGATAAGTCTGGGACCTCGCTAAGGCAAGCATAATCAAGCTTTAACGCTTGGAGGATTTCTTCGTGTGCTGGTGTTAGATTGCCTGACATCAAAGCCACTTCATAATGCCCAACCTTCCACGTATCGAGGATGGTGTTGTAAGTGCCAGTGAAGAAGTCGATGTCATCGAATGATTGTGGAGATAGATACTCACCGAACACAATCCAATTGGCTTTGGATTTAGCGAGTTGAGAAGCGAAACGAGTCTCAGGGAGTCGAGTTAATAATGTGGTATGCCTTTTTATCGGCAGATATTTCTGAGCGTCCATGTGTATGATTCCTAATTAACTATGCTAAACGTTAACCTATTGCAATTTGAAAACGCAAGTCTCAATATGTCTTAATCATAACATTTGTTTATTTCAGGCTTCATGAAACATGAATGAATCATTGTTCTCAATACGTAACGCTTTACGAATGCTAGCCCTCATTTTGCTGGCTACCATGTTCGTTGTAACGATTAAAAATACGGTCGTGATTAGTAAAGGTAACGAGAAGATCCAAGCGAAACAGTTGGAAACTCTTACCAAGCTGCTTATCTCTCAGGCATCACTTTCAGCCAGCAAGATGATCACGCAACAAGACCAAGAGCGATTGCTTGATCTTACTAATCAGCTATCTCAAGACCGACTGGTGTTTGATACCACCATCTATGATGCAGAGGGTATTCGACTGGCTTCGAGCGAAAAAGCTCTCTCCGTACGCGAGGTTCTTGGCTTAGATACGCCACTTTCAACAGCAAGTATCGGTAGACAACAATTAGTTGAACCTATTTATTCACCAGAGAAGACGATCATCGGCTTTATTCGAGTGACCTTCGAAACGGGTAAGATGACTGCAATTTCTGATCACCATTATCGCAAAAGTGATCGCTACATGATCGGTATGGTGCTGATGGGTTTTGTAAGTGGTGTGCTGTTTGTCATGCTCATTCGTAGAAGGAAGACTAAAACTGGTGAGAATTTGCTGCTCAAAAATGCTAGCTCATAGACATCTCGATTCAGCAGAAAAGGACTCCGTATAGCAAGCTGCTAGCAATGTGAGAAATTCGACGGAGTTCTCGGTTGAGTTAACAACAGCCAATGACGTTAGTGCTAAATACAATAAAAAGCCCCGAAGCTCAGGCAGCAACAGGGCTTTTTGTTATCTGTTAACTTACCAAGCTAAGACAAATAAATATTATTCTTGGTCACCAAGCAACACTGAGTCTAATGCGATAACCATCATGTCGTTGAAAGTCGTTTGACGTTCATCTGATGTGGTTTGCTCACCGGTCTTGATGTGATCAGAAACAGTACAAATCGTTAGAGCTTTGGCGCCATATTCAGCACATACACCATAGATGCCTGCAGCTTCCATCTCTACGCCAACAATGCCGTATTTGTCCATTACTTCGAACATCTCTGGATCTGGCGTGTAGAACAGCTCAGCCGAGAACAGGTTGCCCACTTTTACGTCGACACCGCGAGCTTTGGCTGCATCTTCCGCCGCGCGCACCATTTTGTAATCCGCAATAGCCGCAAAGTCATGACCTTTAAAGCGAATACGGTTCACTTTAGAGTCAGTGCATGCGCCCATGCCGATCACTACATCACGCACTTTGATATCTTCGCTCACTGCACCACAACTACCGACACGAATGATCTTTTTCACACCAAAGTCTTTGATCAGTTCAGTCGCGTAAATAGAACAAGATGGGATGCCCATACCGTGCCCCATTACCGACACCTTACGACCTTTGTAAGTACCGGTGTAACCAAACATGTTGCGAACGTCGCACACTTGAACCACTTCTTCTAGGAAGGTTTCAGCGATGTATTTAGCACGTAGCGGGTCGCCTGGCATTAAAACTACGTCAGCGAAATCACCCATTTCAGCATTAATATGTGGAGTAGCCATTGAAAATATCCTTAATCTCAAAACAAAAAAAGAAGAGAGAGGTTTCCCTCTCTCTTCGTTAACTATTATAGAAAGCTTGTACCGTGTCCCATTGGCGATGTGCCAAAGTATGACGCTAAGCTTTGACCGATATCAGCGAAAGTATCGCGACGGCCTAAAGAACCTGCTGGAACCTTTTGACCGTAAACAATCACAGGGATGTGTTCACGAGTATGGTCAGTACCTGGCCATGTCGGATCACAGCCGTGGTCAGCCGTTAAGATAAGTACATCGTCTTCTTTCATCATCTCGATGATTTCATTGATACGACCATCGAAGTACTCAAGTGCCGCTGCGTAACCCGCAACATCACGGCGGTGGCCGTAAGCTGAGTCGAAATCAACGAAGTTAGTGAACACGATAGTGTTGTCGCCCGCTTCATTGATCGCTTCTTTGGTTGCTTCAAATAGCGCAGGGATACCTGTTGCTTTGGTTTTCTGAGTGATACCACAACCCGCGTAGATATCAGAGATCTTACCAATTGAGTGAACGTTACCGCCCTTCTCATCAACCAACTTCTGAAGAATGGTGGCTGCAGGTGGCTCAACAGAAAGGTCACGACGGTTACCAGTACGCTCAAATTGACCTTTACCTGGACCAATGAACGGACGAGCGATAACACGACCAATGTTGTAGTCTTCGAGCTCTTCACGAGCAATCTGACAAAGGTCTAATAGGTTTTGTAGGCCGAATGTCTCTTCATGACAAGCAATCTGGAAAACAGAGTCTGCAGAAGTGTAGAAGATAGGCAAGCCAGTCTTCATGTGCTCTTCACCTAGGTTATCTAGGATTTCCGTGCCAGATGAGTGGCAGTTACCTAAGAAACCAGACAGGTCTGCACGCTCAAGGATGCGGTCAGTCAGTTCTTTTGGAAAGCTGTTCTCTTTGTCAGTGAAGTAGCCCCAGTCAAACAGTACCGGAACACCTGCGATTTCCCAGTGACCTGATGGCGTGTCTTTACCAGAAGACAACTCAGCAGCGTGACCGTAAGCGCCAATGATCTCAGCGTCTACATCCATACCAGGAGCAAAACGACCTGTAGACTCTTTGTGAGCCATCGCTAGACCTAGCTTAGACAGGTTTGGCAGCGTCAGTGAACCTTTACGATCTGCATTGTCTGCAAGACCTTGGTCACAATGATCTGCAATGTGGCCCATAGTGTCAGAACCTACATCACCGAATTTGTCCGCATCCGCTGTTTCACCGATACCGAATGAATCTAAAACTAAAATAAATGCTCTTTTCATTTTCTTCACCAACTTATTGCTCTTTGCACCAGAACTCTGTTTATCGGTATACGCTAGGCATACCGATATCTGTTATTTACACGTCTTCAGAACGAATCTGACGGTAAACGTCTGGCGTTGCTGTATATTCTCCGCCCACAGTGATTGCATTTTGTAATGCTGTTGCAGCTTCTTGCCACTGTTGTTCGTTGCGAGCATGAATCATTGCTAATGGCTTATCTTCACTTGCTACTTCACCTAGGCGAATGAAGTGATCAAAACCGACTGCGTAATCAATGCTGTCAGTTGCTACGCGACGACCGCCGCCCATACCAACCACAGCCATACCAATTGCACGAGTATCCATTGCTGATACCACACCGCTTTCTAGCGCGTACACTGGTTTAATAATGTCTGCTTTTTCTAGGTAGTTATCGTAGTTCGTTACGAAATCTGCTGGACCACCAAGGCCCGCTACCATTTTACCGAAACACTCTGCTGCTTTACCGTTATCCAGCACTGCCATCAGTTTTTCACGCGCTTCATCTGAATCTTTAGCTAGGTTACCCAGCACCAACATTTCAGCACACGATGCTAGAGTGATCTCTAACAAGCGTGGGTTACGATATTCACCCGTTAGGAACTGAACCGCTTCACGAACTTCAACTGCGTTACCCGCTGAAGAAGCCAATACTTGGTTCATGTCCGTTAGGATTGCCGTTGTTTTAGTACCCGCACCGTTTGCTACTGCAACGATAGATTTCGCTAGCTCTTCTGACGCTTCGTAAGTTGGCATGAATGCGCCTGAACCTACTTTTACATCCATCACTAGAGAATCAAGGCCAGCTGCCAGTTTCTTAGATAGGATTGAAGCCGTGATTAGCGAGATGTTATCGACTGTTGCTGTGATATCACGAGTCGCGTAAACACGCTTGTCAGCAGGGGCTAAATCGCCTGTTTGACCGATGATCGCTACGCCAGCATCTTTAGTTACTTCACCGAACACTTCGTTAGTTGGTGTAATGTTGTAACCTGGGATAGATTCTAGCTTGTCTAGCGTACCGCCAGTATGGCCTAAACCACGACCAGAGATCATTGGAACGAAACCGCCACATGCTGCCACCATAGGACCAAGCATCAGAGAAGTTACGTCACCAACGCCACCAGTTGAGTGTTTATCAACGATTGGGCCATCAAAGTTCATGTGGCTCCAATCAATCACCATGCCTGAGTCACGCATTGCACACGTTAGTGCGATACGTTCTGGCATCGTCATTTCATTAAAAAAGATAGCCATTGCAAATGCTGCAATTTGGCCTTCAGAAACCGTGTTTTTAGCGACACCTTGGATGAAAAAGTTAATTTCTTCTGTGGTCAGTACTTCGTTATCACGTTTTCTGCGAATAATTTCTTGAGGTAGATACATTAGTGCCTCCCAAACTCTAGTGAGTATGGTTTGTAGGGAAAGAGGTAATGTGGAGTGGCTTGACGCCACTCCATCAAACAGACTTGTTATTATCAATACTCTAAATATTTGGCGTTGCAGCTAGGCGACTATTCTCTTGAAAGAAAATCGAAGTTCATTCCTATGAACATAGAAGCTCTATGTGATTAGGACGGCCGGCGAACCGGTGAACTTACGCAGTCAACAACGCTGCGGCGTCAAATATGACGAGTAAATTAGTATGCTGCTGGATCAGCAGTTTGGTCTGTTACTTCTAATGTATTAAGAAGGTTCGTTAGTAGGCTTGAAGCACCAAAACGGTAGTGCATGTTGTCTGCCCACTCAGCGCCTAGTAGCTCATCAGCCATTGCTAGGTATAGTGCTGCATCTTCAGCAGTACGTACGCCACCAGCTGGTTTGAAACCAACTGTTTTAGCAACGCCCATGTCACGAATAACTTCAAGCATCATGCGCGCGTACTCTGGAGTCGCGTTTACTGGCACTTTACCTGTTGAAGTTTTGATGAAATCTGCGCCCGCTTCGATACAGATTTGAGAAGCTTTCTTAATAAGTGCTTCTTCTTTTAGTTCACCCGTTTCGATGATCACTTTAAGTGTGATGTCACCACAAGCTGCTTTACACTGTTTCACTAGCTCAAAGCCAACTTCTTCGTTGCCAGCAATAAGAGCACGGTATGGGAATACTACGTCGACTTCGTCTGCGCCGTACGCTACCGCTGCTTTCGTTTCAGCAACAGCAATTTCGATGTCGTCATTACCATGAGGGAAGTTAGTTACAGTCGCAATGCGTACTTCTGGAGTACCTTGCTCACGCAACGCTTTCTTAGCGGCTGGGATAAAGCGAGGGTAAATACAGATTGCAGCAGTGTTGCCAACTGCAGTCTTCGCATCATGACAAAGCGCGACTACTTTTTCAGTAGTATCGTCGTCATTTAGCGTAGTTAGGTCCATAAGTTTAAGTGCACGTAGAGCTGCTGCTTTTAAATCGCTCATTTCTATCTCCGATCAATATATTCAAATAGTTAACTACTTCGCCACCCATCCAGTATAGATGGATATTTTAGTAATGCTCAGTAGTCACAAATGAACGGACTTGGTTCCTTGAAGACTTGATAACTTTCGCTACCAATTGCAATCCTTGTCACCGCACAGTACCAGTTTGGTCTATGGCACAACAAATCAGTCATGTTGTGTCTAACATCTATAGCGTATCGCTAAGTTTGGCTTAATCCCAGAACAATAACCTTTGAACGAATCCAAGCGGTCACTTTCTTGCCAACAAGAGACATCCTATCCCTTAAGCTTATACATTATAGGTATCCATCAATAAATTGTAGTGCTCCTTAGAACGCAAACGGTTTGTATCTCAAAAAAACATTCTAGACCCATTATTGAATCCCAGCATCAGCTCATGCTCATACTCAAAATCACTAGGCCTAAAAACAAAAAAGCCCCGCAGCAATTTCTTGCTACGGGGCGATATTATTATGGCGTCTATATATCTAAATCTACTTGATTAGAAAGATAGGAAGAAGCCAGCAATTGTTGCTGCCATCAAGTTAGATAGAGTACCAGCAATAACCGCTTTAACACCCATACGAGCGATGTCGTGACGACGAGCTGGTGCAATACCACCTAGACCACCTAGAAGAATCGCAATTGAAGAAAGGTTTGCGAAACCACATAGTGCGAATGCGATGATAGCTTGAGTCTTCTCAGACATCACTTGACCAGTTGCTGCAACAACTTGAGCATTTTCACCAACGTAAGGTACGAAGTTTAGGTATGCAACGAATTCGTTAACAACTGTCTTCTGACCAATGAAAGAACCAGCGATAGTTGCTTCTTCCCATGGAACACCAATGATGAATGCTAGCGGTGCGAAGATCCAACCTAGAAGAAGTTCTAGAGTTAGGTTTTCCATACCGAACCAACCACCGATGCCACCTAGGATACCGTTGATTAGAGCAATTAGACCGATGAATGCTAGTAGCATTGCACCAACGTTAAGAGCTAGTTGTAGACCAACTGATGCGCCACCTGCTGCTGCGTCGATAACGTTAGCTGGTTTGTCATCGCCACCGTCCATTTCGTCAGCGATGTTGTCGTCTGGCGTATCTGTTTCAGGCTTGATGATTTTAGCGAATAGTAGACCACCAGGTGCTGCCATGAATGACGCTGCAACTAGGTACTCTAGAGGTACACCCATAGATGCGTAACCTGCTAGTACACCACCAGCTACAGAAGCCAAACCACCACACATTACTGCGAATAGTTCAGAGTTAGTCATTTTAGGAACAAAAGGACGAACAACTAGAGGCGCTTCTGTTTGACCAACGAAAATGTTTGCTGCTGCAGACATAGACTCGGCGCGAGAAGTACCTAGAGCTTTCTGAAGACCACCACCAAGAACTTTGATTACAATTTGCATTACACCAATGTAGTAAAGTACAGAGATAAGTGCAGAGAAGAAAATCAGAGTTGGTAGTACTTGGAAAGCAAAGATGAAACCGATACCGTCAACTGAGAAGTTAACTAGGCTGCCGAATAGGAAACCAGTACCGTCTTTACCGTAGTCGATCACGTTTGCTACACCAGCAGAGAAACCTGCAAGTAGATCACGACCCCAAGGGATGTAAAGTACGAATGCACCAAGTGCGAATTGGATAGCGAAAGCGCCACCCACTGTTCTTAGATTAATAGCTTTGCGGTTGTCAGATAGTAGTACTGCGATTGCGATCAGTGCAACCATTCCGACTAGGCTCATAAACAGGCTCATAGTTTATGACTTCCTTATTAGTTATTTATTGGCGTGTTACAAAATGGGGCTATAAAGCGGAGGCAATTATACTCATGCGACCACTAATAAAGTAATGCCGTCCTCACACTTTCGTACAAGATTCATGTACCATTCACACGCAAATGTGAGCCAAATCACAAGCCCGATGCAATTTACGCAAACGATAAACAAAAACCTTCGATTTTATTCACATATACCGAATGCACGATGGCTATTTTGCCAAACTTGCGCTGCAATCGATTGCTTTGGCTCTTTTCTAAGCAAAAAAAGTTCATTTAAGATCGTAACTAAATATTTGGAATGATTAACATTTCCTTGGTTTCCATACATGGGCATGTCAGGAGCATCCGTTTCCAATACCAAGTATTCAAGCGGCAATTTCGCGATGGTTGTGCGTGTTTTTTGTGCTCTTGGGTAAGTTATCGTCCCACCGACACCAATATAGAAACCGAGCTTGATCCACGCTAAAGCCTGCTGTTCACTCCCTGAAAAACCGTGAATCACACCTCCTAAGGTGAACTTGTGCTGCTTTATTAGCTCGATAAGTCGGTTGTAAGACTTCCTTTCATGGACAATCAAAGGCAGCTCAAACGCCTTCGCTAACTCCATTTGTTGGATGAAAAAGCGCTCTTGTTTCTCTCGTTCAACGTCCATAAAAAAGTCGAGTCCGCACTCACCTATCGCGACACATTGACGTATTTTAGAAGAGAGTAATTGGCGCAGCTCTTCAAATTGCACCTCATCCGCTTGCTCTAAAAAGTAAGGATGAAAGCCTAGCGCGTAATAAACGTTGGGGTAGGATTGCGCAATTTTCTCAAGCTTATGCCAGTTATTTTGACCTATAGAAGGGATGAGCAGCTTCTCAACTTGCGCTTGTTTCGCTTCTTTAAGGTAGCGATCAATACTTTGATCAAGTGTAGCTCCCTGATCAATTACAATATTTTGCTTAAACGCCTCAAAATCCGCATGGCAGTGAGTATCAAACAGCGGAAAGTCACTTATTTGCTGTGTCATCTTTTCCATTCTCTGCTTTCTGGCCTTGCAGGTCACGACGATAAGGTACACAGCTACGCTTATTTTCAGGCGTTAAGCCAAGCTCTTCACACCACTTATCGTATTTCCTAACCCAAGCTTTTATCCAACCCAACATACTCATGCTCAAATCTCAGTCTCCATCCTCAGATAACACGTATTAAAAAACGCCTACTGCAGAACAATAGACGTTTTTGTTTAACTCGAATAGAGCTCTGAGAAATTAGTGCTCGCGCGTCGCTCGGAATTGAACTTCAGGGAAACGCTCAGAAGCTAGGTTCAAGTTAACCATAGTTGGTGCGATGTAAGACAGGTTGTCACCGCCATCTAACGCTAGGTTAGATTGGTTCTTACGTTTGAACTCTTCCAGTTTCTTAGCGTCATCACACTCAACCCAACGAGCTGTTGCAACGTTAACACCTTCGTAGATAGCTTCCACGTTGTATTCCGCTTTCAAGCGCGCTACAACCACGTCGAACTGAAGTACACCAACCGCACCAACGATCAAGTCGTTATTCTGCATAGGACGGAATACTTGTACTGCGCCCTCTTCTGAAAGCTGAACCAAGCCTTTAAGAAGTTGCTTCTGCTTCAGTGGATCTCGTAGGCGAATACGACGGAATAGTTCAGGTGCGAAGTTAGGAATACCAGCGAACTTTAGGCTCTCACCTTGAGTAAAGGTATCACCAATCTGAATAGTACCGTGGTTATGCAGGCCGATAATATCACCCGCGTATGCTTTCTCAGCTCGTGCACGGTCACCCGCCATGAAGGTTACCGCATCAGAGATACTTACGCTCTTACCAGTACGAACATGATTCATCTTCATACCTTGGTTGTAAGTACCCGAAACGATACGCATGAATGCGATACGGTCACGGTGTTTAGGGTCCATATTTGCTTGGATCTTAAATACGAAACCCGAGAACTTCTCTTCAGTCGCTTCAACATCACGCTCATTCGCTTGGCGTGTTTGAGGAGCTGGAGCCCATTTAGTTAGACCATCAAGCATATGGTCAACACCAAAGTTACCTAATGCAGTACCAAAGTACACCGGCGTTAGCTCACCCGCTAGGAACAAGTCGTGATCAAATTCAGGACAAGCACCAATAACAAGCTCTAGCTCTTCACGTACGCTTTCCGCTAGATCAGCACCTACCGCTTCATCTAGCTCTGGGTTATCTAGACCTTTGATGATACGAACTTCTTGGATCTCGTGGCCGTGGCCAGATTCATACAAGATCGTTTCATCACGGTGAATGTGGTAAACACCTTTAAACTCTTTACCACAACCAATAGGCCATGAGATAGGAGCACAAGCCATACCTAGCTCGCTCTCTACTTCATCAAGCACTTCCATTGGATCACGGACGTCACGGTCAAGTTTGTTCATAAACGTTACGATTGGCGTATCACGTAGACGTGTTACTTCCATTAGTTTACGAGTACGATCCTCGACACCTTTCGCAGCATCGATAACCATCAAACAAGAGTCAACCGCAGTTAGTGTACGGTACGTATCTTCCGAGAAATCTTCATGTCCTGGAGTATCTAGTAGGTTTACTAGGCAATCATTGTATGGGAATTGCATTACCGACGTAGTTACCGAGATACCACGTTCTTTTTCCATCTCCATCCAGTCAGATTTAGCGTGCTGGTTAGAGCCACGGCCTTTTACGGTACCCGCTTTCTGAATCGCGTTTCCGAATAAAAGAACTTTTTCAGTAATCGTGGTTTTACCCGCATCCGGGTGAGAGATAATTGCAAACGTTCTACGTTTGCTCACTTCTTGTTGGAAAGACATAGTCGCCCTTTGCTGATCTAAAGCGTAAAAAGGGCAAGTAGATAATACTTGCCCTTGAATTCTGTGTGCGGATTATACAGAAAGCGTGTCACTTTCTAAAGGGTCAGTTTACACCCTATTTATCGCTGATTCTGTGGTTAGCTATTTAGGGTTAGCTAAAAGACATAATATGATTAGCTAAACGACATGAAAAGATAGCTCATAATGATCGCATCTTCGTTGCCTTGCTTGGTTGGGTAATAATTACGACGACGGTCGACTTCATTAAAGCCAGCCTTCTCGTAAAGATTAAAAGCATGCACATTACTTTCACGAACTTCCAGCCAAGCACTCTCGGCGTCAGCTTGTTCGCACATATCAAGGAAATATTCAGTTAACGCTTTCCCATACCCTTTGCCTTGTTGGCTTGGGTCTACCGCAATATTAAGTAACGTGACTTCACCAACGATGTTCTGGGCGAAGAAGTATCCGACTACTTGCCCATCGACTTCAAGAACATGATGACAAGCACCTCGACTATCGAGATCGCGAATCATGGTTTCAGACCAAGGGTGAGAATGCGCGGTCTGCTCTATCTGCCAAATAGCGTCTAGGTGTTGTTGTGAAGTCGGTAAAAATTGATTAGTCATAAGCACAAATTTGTTGCCATAAGTCGCGGCGATGTTGGTTATTACCATTGATGTCAGACAGTAATGGAGATTGAAGCGTTTTTGCATTCAGCTCTTGGGCAGACTCACACCCAGCAAACCATACCCATTCAACATCACCGAGTTCGATATAAGTTAGGTGTTGAGGCTGAACGTGTAGTGCCTGAGATAAATCAAGCTTGATACTCTTGAGTACACGCTCAAACATCACGGCGAGATCTTCCTGAGGTTTTTCAGGCGAAACCAAAAGTAACTTGCAATCACTCGCTAGCGGAGTCAGTTTAGATTCATAACCCGCCAAACGTTCTGGGTGACTAAGCTCCCATTGGCTTATGCCCATCTCTTGCAGGTATTGTGCGTGTGTTTGTGACATATCTAGCAGTTATAACCTTAGGTTGGTGGTGGGAGGCTTAATCAGAGCAAACTTTAAAACAGTCCATTAGAGTTGGGCTGATACTAACAAAAAATAAAGGAGCATCAAGCTCCTTTATTTAGACCAAATCAGTTTGCATCATATTGCGTTGGAAATAGCTTTATAACTCGTTGAACTCTGGGCTGTAAGCTACCTCGCCAGGACGCCCCGTAAGAGCACCTTCTACCAACTCAATCGCTTGAAAGGCGCCTTCTGGCACATCCCAAGTACAACTCAGGCCAAATTCACTTGCAGCTTTGAAACCAAAGCGACCGTAATAAGCTGGATCACCCAACACAACGCAGGCTGGATAACCGAAATCAACCAAAGTAGAAAACGCATCTTCAACCAGTGATGTGGCAATACCTTGATTGCGGAACTCTTCCTTCACGGCGAGAGGTGCAAGCCCTTGCCAGTTATGATCATCACCATCAAGAGTGATAGGACTAAACATCAGGTGACCGACCACTTCGCCTTCATCAGAACAAGCGACCAGCGATAGCGTTAAATGGCTATTCTCACGCAAATTCATAACCAAGTTAGCTTCTGCATCTGTTTCAAAAACAGATTTCAATAAACGATCGATGACAAGTATATCTGCCGGTGCTTCAGTTCGAATAAGCATTCATTACCTCACTTTGTGTATCTGGGGATTGTACTCCCTTCTGCACAAAATCAGCTAATTGATTTAACAAAGTTTTCATAGGGCTCGGCAATACGTCCAAATCTACGCTATCCATCAAGTTTTTAACTTCTAAACCTAACTCGGTATCGCCCTCAATAGACAGTCTACGTTGGAAGAAAAGCGTATCTGGGTCTTCTTTACGCCCCGCAATCAACACAAGATCGTTAAGATTACCGCTAAAGCTTACATCTTCAGCCACCTCTTTATCAGCTACAACTAGTTGCTCATTTTTGTAGCTAATACACCAACTTAACCCCATATCTTTTATTGAGACTTTAAGCCACTTGTCTTCTAAAAATTCAAAGTCACCGTCCTCTAAAGCTTCCTTAAAGACATTCTTAAGCGCCTCCAACAAGGCTCTTTTTTGTACTGTTTTAGGCAATAACTGGACTGGAGATCGCAAAATTGATGCGGCATTTTGAACTAGTTGAGTGCGAATCTTGTTTATCACGTGACTTATCCGTAACTTTGTCAATAATATGGAATACATCATAGATGATGTTGAGATCTCAGTTACTGTTATGTATCAAATTAACTTCTGTTTGATGCTCGACCTTTAATATCCTGAAAATCACAGTTATAGTAACTCAGGTAATGAGAATTACAGCGGTTCGCTGCACTCACAGGTAAATATCGATAGCTACACAAAAAGTAATAAATATTTATCGATAGTGAATATTCAAGCTCTTGGAGAATTGGTAGTACTTTGATGCCTCCCCAGCAACTACAACATTGGTTTACCCAGCTAACTGCAAACAGTCCGTTCTTTTTCGCAGTACTTGATGCTCAACATAACTATTTTATGGTGAATGAGCGTTACTGCGATATTGCTGGCTTGAGTCAAACAGAGCTTGTAGGCATGAATGACCGTCAAACATTAGGCGAGCAATTCTACCAGCACCTTAAACCTTACTATGAGCGTGCATTTAATGGCGAGTCGATTGAGGCCGAAGTCACCCTCAACGAAACCGATCTCGATACCAGCCTTCACTTCAGCCTGTCTCCGCTTACCAATGGCAACAAAACTGACTACATTGTCTTTCATGCCTTCGACACATCAGAAAACCAAGTACTCGTCCGTTCTTTAGAAGAATCTGAAGCAAAATTTCACAAACTATCTCACCTACTCCCAGACGGGTTACTGCTAGTTGAAAGTGACTACATCTTGTCATCCAACCCAGCTGCAGCGCGCTTGCTTGGCTTTAACTCCACCATAGAGTTAATTGGCGAAGAGTTGGGACGCCTATTTATCGATGAACAAACCAAAACAGTCTTCAATAATAAACTCAGCTCTATTATTTCTGAGTCTGGTTTGGTTTGCTTAACGGGTGCCCGATGCGGCTTTGAACGTAAGGTTCAGCTCAACATCGACTCTACCACCGTTCTTGGAAGTAACACTCAGTTGGTGCTTATTCAAGACGCACAAGAAACCGCAAAACAATATACATCGGCAAACAGTGAAGATGCCTACATCGATGCACTGACCAAGCTCTACAACCGAGTTGGGTTTACTAAGCGTCTTGAGCAATTCATTCACAACGATACGCCGGTTGTGATGCTTTACTTAGACATTGATAACTTTAAAAATATCAATGATTCACTTGGTCATCACATCGGTGACAAAGTGATTAAAGAAGTCGCCTCACGCCTTAAACGCTTACTGCCTCGTAAAGCCGTAATTGGGCATTTAGGCGGTGATGAATTTGGTATTATCCTGCCAGAACCCGAACATCAGCGAACACCTGAAATGCTCGCTGAAAAGATCATTTCCCTGATCAATCAACCTTTCGATCTTCACCATTTTAGTAAACGCTTAGCCTGCTCGATTGGTAGTGTGAGCTTTCCTCAAGACGGTACTGATGCTCGTATCTTGCTGCAAAATGCAGACACAGCAATGTATGAAGCCAAAGATCGTGGTCGCAATCGTCTAATCAAGTTCAACGAACAGATGAACAAAGAAGCGCGTATGCGACTGTGGCTGGAGATTGAACTACAAAAAGCGCTGCAACAGAATGGACTTGAGGTTTGGTATCAACCTAAGGTCAACGCACGAGATTTCACCATCAACGGCGCTGAAGCTCTAGTTCGTTGGAAACATCCTGTAGAGGGTTATATTAGTCCAGCGGCGTTCATCCCTGTAGCGGAGCGAGCCGGCCTTATCGAACAACTTGGTCGCGTGGTTATGCGTGAAGTATTTGCTACGGTTAAGCGCTGGAAGATGCAGGGAATTCTCCCTGGTCGTGTAGCAATCAACCTTTCTCCTGAACAGTTTGGAAATCCGAAGCTGATTGATTACATGGAAAAGCTGCTGCGTTCGACAGAGCTTGACCCAAGTGCGATTACATTTGAGCTAACGGAAAGCGCGGTGATGAGTGACAGTGAACACACACTGCAAATGCTCAACGCGATTAAAAAGCTCGGCTTCGCTCTATCGATTGATGATTTCGGTACCGGTTACTCATCACTATCTTACCTAGCTCGCTTCCCAATTGATGAACTTAAGATAGACCGTGCTTTCATCTCTGATATCGATACCCTACCAAAGCAAATTACTGTAATTGAAAACATCATCAACCTTGGTAAGTCTCTCGATTTAACCGTGGTTGCTGAAGGTGTAGAAACCAGTGAGCAAGCGACTCTACTGTCTAACCTCAATTGTAGTTCAATTCAAGGCTTTCACTTCTATCGCCCTCAACCAAAACAAGATGTCGAAGAGCTATTTGCCCAAAATCGTCGCCATAAGAACTAACAAGCCGATTCAAATATCTCACGTTCAAGCCAAGCCAACATGTAAAACGGTCACTCGTCAGTACCTCAAACGGAGTAAAAGCAGATTTATCCATCTAAACCTGCCTTACATCAATTCCGTCATTCACAATTCTTCATAAAATGCCCGCTTCAACTTAATTCTACTGGTAGTGAGCAAATGGAACTCTTATGCCCAGCGGGTAACTTACCTGCTTTGAAAACCGCCATTGATTGCGGTGCGGATGCTGTCTATATCGGATTCAAAGACGATACCAATGCCCGACACTTTGCAGGCCTAAACTTTGCGGGTAAAAAGCTCGATCGTGCTGTGCAGTATGTACATGACCACAACAAGAAAATTCATGTTGCTCTAAATACGTTTGCTCACCCAAATGGCTTCGACCGTTGGACCAATGCCGTAGACAACGCCGCTGCACTGGGTGTTGATGCGCTGATCATCGCAGACATCGCTGTGCTTGAGTACGCTGCAAACAAATATCCAAATCTAGAACTGCACCTATCGGTACAAGCATCTGCGACCAATGCGGCGGCTATCGACTTCTACCACAAAAACTTCAACGTTAAACGTGTCGTATTGCCGCGCGTATTATCAATTCATCAGGTTAAACAGCTTTCTCGTAACATCACTTCTGACGTTGACCTTGAAGTATTCGCTTTTGGTAGCTTGTGTATCATGGCAGAAGGCCGATGCTACCTCTCTTCATACATGACGGGCGAATCACCAAACACAGTGGGCGCTTGTTCTCCTGCGAAATACGTTCGCTGGCAAGAAACAGAAACGGGCCTAGAGTCTCGCTTGAATGAGATCCTTATCGATAAGTATGAAGCAGGTGAGAACGCTGGCTACCCAACGCTGTGTAAAGGCCGCTTTGAAGCCGAGATCGATGGTGAACGTAAGCGCTATCACGCACTTGAAGAGCCCACCAGCCTCAACACGCTATCCATGTTGCCTGAGCTTTTCGCTGCAAACGTTGCCTCAGTGAAGATTGAAGGCCGCCAACGCAGCCCTGCTTATGTCGAGCAAGTGACTCGTACTTGGCGCGCTGCTATCGATCGCTACTTAGCGAACCCAGAACAATACCAAGTTGAACAAGCTTGGAATGCGACACTGGCGAATGTATCTGAAGGTACACAAACCACGCTTGGCGCTTATCACCGTAAATGGCAATAGAGCCAAATGGAGAACTCAATGAAATACGCATTAGGCCCTCTACTTTATTTTTGGCCAAAACAAGACGTTGAAAGCTTCTATGAGCAAGCGAAATCAAGCTCTGCTGACATCATCTACCTAGGTGAAGCTGTATGTTCAAAGCGTCGAGAGATGAAAGCGAAACACTGGATGGACATTGCTAAAGAGCTGTCTGCTTCCGGTAAGCAAGTTGTACTCTCGACCATGGCATTGCTAGAAGCGCCAAGCGAAGTCAACATCATGAAGAAGTACATCGATAATGGTGACTTTGCGATCGAAGCCAATGATGTATCTGCAATTCAACTAGCTAGCGAAAGCAAAGTACCTTTCGTGGTCGGCCCTGCAGTAAACACATATAACGCACGCACACTGAACCTGTTCTTGAAACAAGGTATGACGCGTTGGTGTATGCCGGTTGAGCTTTCTCGCGAATGGCTAAGCAACGTAATGACACAGTGCGAAGAGCTGAACATCCGCAACAAATTCGAAGTAGAAGTATTTAGCCACGGCTATCTACCGCTTGCTTACTCGGCTCGCTGCTTTACAGCTCGCGCAGAAAACAAAGCTAAAGACGATTGCGAAACATGCTGTATCAAGTACCCAACAGGGCTACAAGTAGAAAGCCAAGAAGGCCAATCAGTATTCAACCTTAATGGTATCCAGACACAATCAGGCTACTGCTACAACCTAGTCAATGATTTGCCAAACATGCACGACCTGGTTGATGTGGTTCGTTTAAGCCCACTCGGTATCGATACCTTCTCTGAAATCAATAATTTCAGAGCAAACGAGCAAGGTCAAAAACCGATGAAGATTGAAAGCCGCCAATGTAATGGTTACTGGCATCAGCTTGCAGGTTTAGACGTTAAGAACATTTAGTTCTTCGCATTGGACTAACCAGCAACAGATACAAAAAAGGTCTAGCATTCGCTAGACCTTTCTAATTCGACTTAAGAAACACAACCTATGCCGTCGCTGTTTCCATCGGCGAGGCATCGAGCTTCTTTAGGTCTTTGTAGAGCATTACCATCACCACCACACTTAGCGCGATGTTAGACAGTGGGTACGCAATCCAGATCCCCGGCACACCATACAACTTAGGCATAATGTACAAGAAAGGTAGTTGGATAAGCATATTACCTATCGTCACAAACATCGCTTTGCTGCCCTTGTTCACTGCTTGATAGTAAGCTCCTGCTACTACCAAGAAGCCATCCAGCGCCAGTGCAAACATGTGAAGTCGAATACCCAACACGGTGTACTCAACTAGCTGAGGTTCGTCTGAGTTAAATACTGATACAAACTCCCGTGGGAACGCGTTCAGAAGCAACACGAACGCCACACCAATCAATACCGAACTCATCATCGCAATCTTAAGTAGCTTACGGATATTCGCTTGGTTACGCGCGCCATGGTTGTAACTCACCAAAGGTTGCATACCGTTGGCGATACCTTCAGCTGTGAGATAATAAACCGTCACGATGTAACCCAAAATCGCGTAAGCGCCAATCATCAACTGATCGCCATATTGGGAGAACAACGCATTGTGCAGCGCCACCATCATCGAACCATAAGCGTACATAAAGAAGCTTGATGTACCAATGGCGAAGATTTGTGGAATCACATCGAGCTTCAGTCTCAACTCATTCCAACGTAAACGTAGGTTTGCTCGACGTGAGAAGAAGTAAGCCAAGCCGAGACCCGTTACCACAAACTGGGCAATCGCTGTTGCTAATGCCGCGCCCATCAACTCCCAACCATAGAGGGCGATAAACAGGTAATCGAGTACGATGTTAATTACCGCACCAACGATCATCAATATGGTGGCGAGATTAGGGCTGTCATCATTGCGCAGTAAAAACGGCATCGCGATCGAACCTAGCGTGAAGACACCGGCACCAATCAGAATGTGTAAGTATTGCAGACCAAGCTCATACACTCGCCCTTCAGCACCCTGCCAAAGCAAGAAGTTATCAGCAAACAAAAACAGCAATGCCGAAACAATAGGCGTAATCGCTAACAGCAAGGTTAAACCCGTTGCTAAGATCTGCTTAGCGCCTTGAGTATCTTTTTCACCTTGGCGAATAGAGACCAGCGCACCTGTACCCACCCCCACCAACATACCAATACCGAGAATCGAACCAATCACAGGCCACGCAACATTGATACCTGCAAGCCCATCAGCTCCCACATAGCGGCCAATGAAGATGCCATCCACCACTTGATACAGGCCATTAACCAACATGGCTGCCACGGTAGGGATTGTGTATCGCCAAAACTGGCGACTAATTGAGTTACTCATTTTTTACTCTACTTTCATTTGTGAGTCGCATATCAATAAGATATGACTCGAAAAATTAGTTAACAAAACTAACTAAATATCTAAATTATTTACTTCAAAGCCTTATTTAATAATAGATTTAGTTGTTGAGACTCTTGCTCAGACAAACGACTTTCCAGTATCTGTGCCATAACCTGATAGATCTTACTTTCTTCTTCCAAACCCACTTCTGCTTTATTGGTCAGTACTACTAGCTTAGATCTCGCATCTTCGAGCGAAGCTTTACGTTCAACAAGGCCCTTTCTCTCAAGCCTCTGAACCATAGTGGTCGCTGAAGGCTTGGTGACTTGCATCTCAATCGCAAGATCAGTTAATCGGATCGGTTCAGGAGATGCTTGAATAACCTTCAAATAGTCATACTCATTGAAGCTCAATTGACAAATAGGCTCTTCATTTACCTGAGTTCGCCATATCTTAGAGGCGAAGCGCTCAATCTTTTCTAAATTCTGGTTCAGCATATTCATCCAATCAAAGAACAACATTTAGTTAGCAAGGCTAACTATTTTAGTATTGTTTAAATTAAAAGCAATCAAAAATGAGCCCCCCTGTTTATAAAAAAAGAGCATAAAAAAGCCGCTGACAGTGAACTGACCCCCAATAGTTGGACACCAATTATTGGGGGTCTTTTTATGTCCAAATATAGCCGAGAGCTAAAATGTATCATTGCTAAGCAATACTTAGATGGCACGTCATCTCTCTACTTAGCAAAACAATATTCAATTTCTTCAAGACAGATACGGTATTGGGCTCAAGTCTTTGCCATCCATGGTACTGATTCATTTTTACCAACTAACCATGCGGCTACTGCTCAGACAAAACGAAAAGCATTGAATTTAATGTGGACGAATGAATGGTCTCTCACGCACACTAGCGCAGTATTAAACCTCTCATCCCCTGGGATACTCTCAGTCTGGCTCAAACGATTTAATGAGCTCGGTATCAAAGGGCTCAAAATGCGCCAGAAAGGAAGACCCTCAATGAAACAGCAACCTCAACGTACCACTAAGCCTGATAATGAAATGACGCTTGAGGAGCTAAAAGAGGAGTTGGTTTACTTACGAACCGAGAATGCCGTTCTAAAAAAGTTGGAAGAGTTGGAGCAGGAAAAAAACCGTCGAACAAAGAAAAAGCGGTCATAGCTCTAACTCTTAAAGGCAAGTACCCGTTGAAGCACTTACTGCACACTCTACAGCTGGCAAAAAGTGTCTTTTATTATCAGGCTCAAACGAGCAAGCGCCCAAATAGCTACGAACGTGAGCTGCGGTTGATAAAGTCAATTTATCATGAGCATAAGGGCCGATACGGCTACCGCCGTATTCACTTGGAATTAAAAAATCAGGGGTTCGTGCTTAACCACAAAACGGTTCAAAGGCTTATGGCTCAGCTCAACCTTAAATCGACGGTCAGGATTAAAAAGTATCGTTCATACCGAGGAGAGTCTGGAACAGCTGCTCCCAACGTGCTTGAAAGAGATTTTAGTGCGACTCAACCCGACGAAAAGTGGGTAACTGATGTCACGGAGTTCAAAGTCAAAGAGCAGAAAGTATACTTGTCTCCCGTTGTCGACTTGTTTACTCAGGAAGTGGTTGCTTATAGAGTGGCCAAAAGTGCCTGCTTGCCGCTAGTCACGGATATGCTGACGGAAGCCATATCAAAGCTTAAACCCAACTCAAAGCCAATTATACATAGCGATCAAGGTTGGCAATATCGCCATCGACAGTATCAAAAAAAGGTAGCGGAGAGTGGGTTAACACAAAGCATGTCGAGAAAAGGTAACTGCTTGGATAATGCGGTTGCTGAAAACTTTTTTGCTTTACTCAAAACAGAGATGTATCACAACCAAAGCTTTGAAGATGCAGATGCTCTGATAGAGCAAATTAAAGAATACATCGAGTACTACAATACCAAACGTATAAAAGTGAAACTAAAAGGCCTGACTCCGATAGAATATCGAACTCAGGCCTTGAAAGCCGCTTAACAGAAATGTCCAACTTTACGGGGTCACTTCACAGGCAGCGGCTTTACGGAATCAAGATGTATAGCTTACTTAGCGTTAGCTTCTTCTTCGGCCTCAGCCAACTTAACTTGCGCTAAGTGCTCGGCTTTAAGCGTAGTGAAGATACGACTTAGCTCTAAGAAAGAGTAGCGGTGCTCTACATATTCATACACGTTGAAAGACACTGACAACTTGTATAAAGAGATCGCATTCGCGTAGTCACCATTCATATGGTAACGCTTAGCAAGGTAAAAGTATGTCTCTGTTAGGCGCTGCGCAAGTAACGTGTTATCACGAGTACCGGTTAAAATCGCCTTGAAAGCCTGCTCTTCAGTAATGTCATCAAGCATAATCGCGACTAATACCCAGCCCCACTGCTCATCACGGCTCTCGTAACGTTTTTGTAAATCAAGCTTAGCTTGCTCTGGCGTGAGCTCATGCTGAATGATGTACAACCACAGAGCACGAAACGGATCGCTAGGATCATCGGCGTAGTGCTTCATCATTTCTTCGTTAGCTAAGTCGTAACGCTCGCCATAATAAAGCGCGATAGAGCGGTTTCTTTCTGCGTAAGAGTTTGCAGGATCAAGCTCTAACGTAGAATCAAAAGATTCATAAGCCGCATCAAACTCCCCTACCTGCGTAAAGTAAACACCCAAAAGGTTGAAGATATCAGGTTGAGCAGGGTTCAATGAAAGAGATTGGTTGAAGTCGAGACGCGCTAGATCACGCAGGCCAACACTGTCGTAGTAATTACCACGTTCAAACAGCATCTTAGCTCGAACTTCATCGTTCAAATCTGGGCGCTGTAATAGCTGACTAAGACGTGCAATTTGAACTTCTTGCTGAACGCTTGGTTGCAGTGGCACAGCCATCGGTGGATAAACCCAACGTGAGGTGTTATCTGATGTTGTCGCACAACCTGTTAGTACAAGCAGTAAACACATACTCGCGGTTTGAAACCATTTCACAAATAATTACTCCTGTTATGACCGCAATAAAAAAGGGGAGCTATATGCTCCCCTTTATAACATGCTTTGTTGACGATGGGTTAGAAATCACTAAAAAGCGATATCACCATCGACACACTGAGAATTACTCAGCTGCAGGTGCTTCGCCTTCAGTTGGCGTTTCAACTGCTTCTTTCATGCTTAGACGTACACGGCCTTGACGGTCAATTTCAAGAACCTTAACAGGAACTTCTTGACCTTCAGTTAGGTAGTCAGACACTTTCTCAACGCGCTTGTCAGCGATTTGAGAGATGTGTACTAGACCATCTTTACCTGGAAGAATAGTTACGAATGCACCGAAGTCAGCTAGACGAGCAACTTTACCTTGGTAAATGCGGCCAACTTCAACTTCAGCTGTGATCTCTTCGATACGACGGATTGCTTCTTTAGCAGCAGCGCCTTCAGTAGCAGCAATCTTGATTGTGCCATCGTCTTCGATTTCGATTGTAGTACCAGTTTCTTCACAAAGAGCACGGATAACTGCGCCGCCTTTACCGATAACATCTTTGATCTTATCAGAGCTGATTTTCATTGTGTGGATACGTGGAGCGAATTCAGAGATATCTTCACGAGCACCAGAGATAGCTTCATCCATTACAGAAAGGATGTGCTTACGTGCACCTTGCGCTTGGTTAAGTGCAATTTGCATGATCTCTTTAGTGATACCTTCGATCTTGATGTCCATTTGAAGTGCAGTGATACCAGCGTTAGTACCTGCTACTTTAAAGTCCATGTCACCTAGGTGATCTTCGTCGCCAAGGATGTCAGAAAGAACAACGAAATCGTCGCCTTCTTTAACAAGACCCATTGCGATACCCGCAACAGAAGCTTTGATTGGAACACCAGCATCCATAAGCGCTAGAGACGTACCACATACAGAAGCCATTGAAGAAGAACCGTTAGATTCAGTGATTTCCGATACAACACGAACTGTGTATGGGAATTCTTCAACAGAAGGCATTACTGCTTGGATACCACGTTTAGCAAGCTTACCGTGACCAATTTCACGACGCTTAGGTGAACCAACGAAACCAGTTTCACCTACACAGTATGGAGGGAAGTTGTAGTGTAGAAGGAAGTTGTCTTTCTTCTCACCCATTAGGCTGTCGATGATTTGAGCATCACGTTGTGTACCTAGCGTTGCAGTAACAAGTGCTTGAGTTTCACCACGAGTGAATAGAGAAGAACCGTGTGTACGTGGAAGAACACCAGTACGTACGTCTAGCGCACGAACCATGTCTTTTTCACGACCGTCGATACGTGGGTTGCCAGCGATGATGCGGCTACGTACTACGTTTTTCTCGAGAGAACCAAGCATGCCGCGGATTTCGCGCTCATCTAGGTTTTCGTCTTGTGCAATTAGAGCTTCAACAACGTCGTTCTTGATTGCGCCAACTTGCTCGTAACGAGCCATTTTCTCAGTGATCTGGTACGCGTCAGATAGACGTGTTTCAGCAAGTTCAGCAACTTGAGCTTTAAGCTCAGTGTTAACTGCTGGCGCTTCCCAGTTCCAAGCTGGAGTTGCTACTTCAGCAGCAAACTCGTTGATTGCTTTGATTACAACTTGTTGTTGGTCGTGACCGTAAACAACAGCTGAAAGCATTTCTTCTTCAGATAGGTTATCTGCTTCAGATTCAACCATTAGTACTGCGCCTTCTGTACCAGACACAACTAGGTCTAGTTTAGAGTTTTCAAGCTCAGTATTTGATGGGTTAAGAACAAGTTCGCCGTCGATGTGACCAACACGTGCAGCACCGATAGGACCATTGAATGGAGCACCAGAGATAGCAAGCGCAGCAGACGTTGCGATCATAGTGATCATGTCTGGGTTTACGTCAGGGTTGATAGAAACAACCGTAGCGATAACTTGAACTTCGTTTTTAAACGCACTTGGGAAAAGTGGACGAATTGGACGGTCAATCAGACGAGCTGTTAGTGTTTCGCCTTCAGATGGACGACCTTCACGCTTGAAGAAGCCACCAGGGATTTTACCCGCAGCGTATGTACGCTCTTGGTAGTTAACTGTTAGAGGGAAGAAGTCTTGACCTGCAACTGCTTCTTTCTTAGCAACAACAGAAACGAATACTGATGTATCGTCCATAGTCGCCATTACAGCAGCAGTAGCTTGACGTGCAATTACGCCCGTTTCTAGAGTAACGGTGTGGTTACCGTACTGGAACGATTTTACAACTGGTTTTTCAAACATTGTATATCCTTAGCTCTAAAGTCAGACTTTAGATTAAGTGAATAATGACTCAAGATATTACCAATCGCGACTAGTGAAAAGGGACTTAGAATAGTGACTCTTTGTATGAGTTCATACGCCGAATTAAGACCAAATCCGCCTTTGAATAGTCGCGACCTATTGGCCGACATCTGTGACTGTAATCTCTTGAGAGGTTGATTGCCAAACGTTGAAAACGCTATAGGCGGGCGTAGTATAAACTATTTTTATTAGGAGAGATATTTCCTATCAGAAAAAGCCAGATGATATTCTGAGCATCCGGCCTAGCATTTTCTTACAGGCACAAAAAAAGGAGCATAAATGCTCCTTTTCTTCAAACTGTCTTTGCAGACATCGCTATTAGCGACGTAGGCCTAGACGCTTGATTAGGTCTTGGTAACGAGCAAGGTTTTTGCCTTTCAAGTAATCAAGAAGCTTACGACGGCTAGAAACCATACGTAGTAGACCACGACGGCTGTGGTGATCGTGTTTGTGCGCTTTGAAGTGACCTTGTAGGTGGTTGATAGAAGCAGTAAGTAGTGCTACTTGTACTTCTGGTGAACCTGTGTCGCCTTCAGATTGTGCGTATTCTGCAACGATTGCTGCTTTAGTTTCTGCATTCAGAGACATAATTCTCTCCTGATAAGAGTAAGTTTATATTTGTAGCAGCCAATCTCTGATTCAGCCGCTACGCGAGCCGAGGATTATAGGGAAGTTTGTCAGTTGGTGCAATAACAATCGAACCCATTAAAAACGAAAAAAGCGAACCACCTAAATTAGGCGTTCGCTTTCTGTCTTATTTGCTCGCTTTTCAAGGCTAAACACTAATACCTAATTCGGTTTCAGCGCTACGCTTGTGGCTCTTCATCTCTGAAAACAACCAAACGCTTCGGTGCAACTCGGCCATCTTCAGCAATCTGAGCAACGCCGACAAACAGCTTCTCTTCGCCACTTGTCATACGAACCGTACCTTCAGTTGGCGCACCAGCAACTTGAACTGGCATACCGTGCTGAACTAGGTCAGTCAGTTCCGCGTTCAGGTTTACTTCTGGTAAATCTTCAACGGCAGTGTCCATTGGCATCAACAGTGGATCAAGCAGCTCTTTCGGTGCAATTTCTTGCGCCTGTGCTTGCTCTAAGATCTCGTTTAACTGCTCCAAAGTCACCATACGCTCATATGGGTACTTCGCTACACCTGTACGACGAAGCATGGTCACGTGAGCACCACAACCTAGCATTTCACCAAGATCGTCGGTAATTGTGCGGATGTAAGTACCTTTCGAACAATGCACTTCCATTTCAACTTCATCACCTTCAAAGCGAAGCAGTTCAATAGAGTACACTGTAATCTTACGAGACTCACGAGGAACCTCGATACCTGCACGTGCGTATTCGTACAAAGGCTTACCTTGATACTTCAATGCCGAAAACATTGATGGTATCTGATCGGTTTCACCCTTGAAGCTCGCAATGCAACGCTCAAGCTGTTCTTGGGTCACGTTAACATCACGCGTCTCAACCACTTCACCATCAGAGTCAGAGGTATTGGTACGCTCACCAAGCTTAGCAATAACAACGTAGCGCTTATCAGAATCTAAAAGAAACTGAGAGAACTTCGTTGCTTCACCAAGACAAATTGGCAGCATGCCAGTCGCAAGAGGATCCAGAGCACCGGTGTGCCCTGCCTTCTCTGCAAAGTAAATACGCTTTACTTTTTGCAGTGCATCATTAGACGAAATGCCAGTCGGCTTATCTAATAGAATTACCCCGTTGATAGGGCGACCTTTACGACGGCGAGCCATTACTCTTCGCCCTTAGACTGAGTTTCGTCAGTGCGGCCAGCTTCTTCTTGCTTACGCTTGTCGTCATTCAGAACTTCACTTACTAGGTTAGACATACGCATGCCTTCTACTAGTGTGTTGTCATAAGTAAAACGAACTTCAGGCGTTAGGCGGTGGCGAATACGCTTACCAAGAGCCATACGAACTGGCACTTCATGCTCTTTAAGAGCTTTAAGGCATGATTCAGGTGTTTGCTCACCAACACATAGAAAAGTCACGAACACTTTTGCGTATGCAAGGTCACGAGACACTTCTACGTCTGAGATAGTTACCATACCAATACGTGAGTCACGAACTTCACGTTGTAGGATAAGAGCAAGCTCTTTTTGAAGCTGCTGAGACACACGTTGTGTGCGGCTAAATTCTTTTGACATTTTCTTTTCTCACTTAGAAAGATGGGGGGCTTGGTAATTACCAGCCCCCCATGGTGTATTCAACAACCGATTACTTATTACCTTTACTAGTAATGTTAGTAACCTTAGTCAATATGTCGAGTCGTACAGACTGATTAGTCTAGAGTACGTTTAACCTCAACGATTTCGAATACTTCGATCTGGTCACCAACGCGAACGTCGTTGTAGTTCTTAACGCCGACACCACACTCGTAACCGTTCTTAACTTCTTGAACGTCATCTTTAAAGCGACGAAGTGACTCTAGTTCACCTTCGTAGATAACAACGTTTTCACGAAGTACACGGATTGGGTTGCTACGCTTAATCGTACCTTCAGTAACGATACAACCAGCGATTGCACCAAGTTTAGGCGACTTAAATACGTCACGAACTTGTGCAAGACCAATGATCTCTTGACGGAATTCAGGAGCAAGCATACCGCCCATCGCCTGTTTAACTTCGTCAATCAATTGGTAAATGATTGAGTAGTAACGTAGATCTAGGTTTTCGTTCTGAACCGTGTTACGCGCAGTTGCGTCAGCACGAACGTTGAAACCAAGGATGATAGCGTTAGAAGCTGCTGCAAGAGTTGCATCAGTTTCAGTAATACCACCAACACCAGAACCTACGATGTTCACTTTAACTTCGTCAGTTGACAGCTTCAGTAGAGAGTCAGCAATTGCTTCTACAGAACCTTGAACGTCAGCTTTAAGTACAACGTTAAGTTCAGCAACTTCACCAGCCGTCATGTTCGCGAACATGTTCTCTAGTTTCGCTTTTTGTTGGCGAGCTAGTTTAACATCACGGAATTTACCTTGACGGTAGTTCGCAACTTCACGTGCTTTACGCTCATCACGTACAACAGTCGCTTCGTCACCTGACGCAGGTACGCCAGAAAGACCTAGAATTTCTACAGGGATAGATGGACCTGCAGTTTCGATGTCTCTGCCGTTCTCATCGCGCATTGCACGAACACGGCCGTACTCTTGACCACAAAGAACGATATCGCCTTTGTTTAGAGTACCAGACTGTACTAGTACTGTTGCAACTGGACCGCGACCTTTATCAAGACGAGATTCAACAACAACACCAGACGCCATGCCTTCTTTAACCGCTGTAAGCTCAAGAACTTCAGACTGAAGAAGGATTGCTTCTAGAAGACCATCGATGTTTGTACCCTGTTTTGCAGAGATGTGAACGAAGATGTTCTCGCCGCCCCATTCTTCAGGGATAACGTCGTATTGAGCTAGCTCATTTTTAACGTTGTCTGGGTTTGCACCCTCTTTATCGATCTTGTTCACAGCAACAATCAAAGGAACGCCTGCCGCTTTCGCGTGCTGGATTGCTTCGATTGTTTGTGGCATTACGCCATCGTCTGCTGCAACTACAAGTACAACGATATCTGTCGCTTGAGCACCACGAGCACGCATAGCTGTAAACGCCGCGTGTCCAGGAGTATCAAGGAAAGTGATCATGCCGTTGTCAGTATCTACGTGGTAAGCACCAATGTGCTGCGTGATACCGCCAGCTTCGCCAGAAGCAACGTGTGCTTTACGAATGTAATCAAGTGTTGAAGTTTTACCGTGGTCAACGTGACCCATGATAGTAACAACAGGAGCACGACCTTCAGCGATAGCATCGCTATCACGGTCAGCTAGTACTGCTTCTTCAAGTTCGTTTTCTTTACGTAGGATTACCTTGTGACCCATTTCTTCAGCAACAAGTTGTGCTGTTTCTTGGTCGATCACTTGGTTGATAGTCGCCATAGCGCCCATCTTCATCATTACTTTGATAACTTCAGTTGCTTTAACTGACATTTTGCTAGCCAGTTCAGAAACAACGATAGTTTCGCCGATAGCAACGTCAGATTTAGCAACAGTCGCTGACTTATCGAAGCCTTGCTGCATTGAAGTTGGTTTAGCAAGCTTACCTTTACCGCCACGACCACGTTGGTTACGACCACCACGGTTGTTTGCAGGTTGGTTAGCAGGAGCTGCTTTCTTCTTGCGACGACGAGGTGCTTTCTCATCTTTCTTATCTGCCGCATCTTCAGCTTCACGAGCGTAAGTAGAAGTAGTCACATGGTAATCCGCAGATTTCTCTTGCTCTTTCTTCTTCTTCTCTTCTTCAGACCAACGTTCTTGGTTCTCTTCTGCTAACTTACGAGCTTCTTCAACAAGCTTAGCTGCTTCAGCTTCTGCTTTACGAGTTGCTTCTTGCTCTTGACGAGCTTTAAGTTCATCCGCTTCTTTTTTCGCTTGTGCGTTAGCGTCTGCATTTTTTGAATTCATGTCTTTTTTAGCCTTTTCAGCTTGTGCGCGTTGAGCCTTCTCTTCAGCTTCACGTTTTGCATCCGCTTCACGTGTTACTTTTTCTTCGGCTTCGCGCTGTGCTTTCTCTGCAGCATCACGTTTCGCTTGCTCTTCAGCATCGCGTTGTGCTTTCTCTTCCGCTTCACGATTAGCTACTTCCTCAGCTTCACGTTTCGCTTCATCTTCAATAGTGCTGCGCTTCACGTAAGTACGCTTTTTACGTACCTCTACTTGAACATCCTTACTCTTACCGCCTCCAGCGGCAACACTTAGCGTGCTGCGGGTCTTGCGTTGAAGAGTTAAACGAGTCGGTTCTGTTTCACCAGAAGTATCGCCGTGCTCCTTTTTAAGGTGCGTTAGCAATGTTTGCTTCTCTGAATCAGTCACTTGATCCGACCCTGATTTCTTCATGCCTGCATCAGCAAGTTGTTCAATTAAGCGGTCAACTGGCGTACCAATCTCTTCACTCAGTGCTTTAACTGTTAATTGTGTCATACCGCTTTCTCTCCTTGCTGAATTATTCTTCGTCGCCGAACCAACAGATGTTACGCGCAGCCATAATTAGCTCGCCTGCACGCTCTGCAGTTAGGTCTTCGATGCCTTCTAGTTCATCAACGCCTTGGTCAGCTAGGTCTTCCAATGTCGCAACGCCTTTTGCTGCTAGCTTGTAAGCCATTTCACGCTCAAGACCTTCAAGTGCAAGTAAGTCTTCAGCAGGCTCAACACCGTCGAAAGTTTCTTCTTTCGCTAGCGCTAGAGTAGTCAGTGCGTCTTTTGCGCGGTTACGTAGTTCTTCAACGATACCTTCGTCTAGACCGTCGACTTCAAGAAGCTCGTTTACAGGAACATATGCTACTTCTTCAAGTGTAGAGAAGCCTTCTTCAACAAGCATTTGAGCAAAGTCTTCTTCAATGTCTAGGTGCTTCATGAAGTTTTCAATAGAAGCTACTGCTTCTTCTTGGTGCTTCTTCTCTAGGTCAGCAACAGTCATTACGTTCAGTTCCCAACCAGTCAGTTGAGAAGCTAGACGTACGTTTTGACCGCTACGGCCAATTGCTTGTGCTAGGTTATCCGCTTCAACAGCGATATCCATAGAGTGTGCGTCTTCATCAACGATGATTGAAGCAACATCAGCAGGAGCCATTGCGTTGATTACGAATTGAGCCGGGTTATCGTCCCAAAGAACGATATCAATACGCTCACCGCCAAGATCGTTAGAAACAGCTTGTACACGTGCGCCACGCATACCAACACACGCACCAACTGGGTCAATACGTTTGTCGTTTGTTTTCACTGCGATTTTAGCACGAGAACCAGCGTCACGTGCAGCACCTTTAAGTTCAATTAGCTCTTCACCAATCTCAGGCACTTCAACACGGAATAGTTCAGCTAGCATTTCTGGCTTCGAACGAGTAACGAAAAGCTGGAAACCACGAGCTTCTGGTTTAACTGCGTAAAGAAGACCACGAACACGGTCACCTGGACGGAAGTTTTCACGAGGAAGTTGGTCATCACGAAGGATTACCGCTTCAGCGTTGTTACCTAGGTCAAGAATAATAGTGTCACGGTTAACTTTCTTAACTGCGCCAGTTACTAGCTCGCCTTCGTTGTCGATGAACTGTTCAACGATTTGAGCGCGTTCGGCTTCACGTACTTTCTGTACGATTACTTGCTTAGCCGTTTGAGTCGTAATACGGTCAAACGTTACTGATTCGATGTCATCTTCAATGAAACCGCCAAGTTCGATCTCTGGATCATCGTACTTTGCAGCTTCAATAGAGATTTCTTTTGTTGGGAATTCAACTTCCTCAACAGCTTCCCAACGACGGAAAGTTTCGAAATCACCCGTTTTACGATCGATTTCAACACGAACTTCAATTTCTAGTTCGCTTTTCTTTTTTGTTGCCGTTGCAAGCGCGATTTCAAGCGCTTCAAAAATACGCTCACGAGGAACTGCTTTCTCATTAGAAACAGCTTCTACTACCGCCAAAATTTCTTTGTTCATTAATCTAGCCTCTTAAGCTCTTCTCTCTAGGAGAACTAAAATTTAGGGATCAGGTTAGCTTTCGCAATATTGCTCAGGACGAATTCTTCTTCTTGTCCTTCAACCAATACTTTCACTGTCTCGCCTTCGATAGATTGGATATCACCTTTCCATTTACGACGGTTGCCGACAGCCATTTTCAAAACGATGCTTACCTCGTGACCAATAAATTGTTGGTAATGCTCTGCTTTGAACAGTGGTCTCTCTAAACCTGGTGAAGACACTTCAAGGTTATAAGCCACTGAAATTGGATCTTCAACGTCCATTACGGCACTTACTTGGTGACTAACTTCAGCGCAATCATCTACATTGATACCATTCGGTGAATCGATGTAAATACGTAGCGTTGAGTGCTCACCAGCACGAATAAATTCTAATCCAACTAACTCATAACCTGATGCTGCTACTGGAGCGTCAAGCATTTCAGTAAGTTGTCTTTCTAAACCAGTCATTTAACCACTCCAGAAACAAAAAAAGGGCTCAAAGCCCAATTTAAATTCCAAGCAAACATTATCTAAACGCATTTATAAATGCTTAGATAACAAAAAACCCCGTATAAGCCGGGGTTTTTGTTGCTGGACCCTTATATGTTAAGTGCCATCACATTCGATATCACACTTAACTCACAGTGAGGTTCACACTGTGCAAACTTGCTACCAATACAAGCTATATAATAGCATTGAAATTGGTTGCGGGAGCCGGATTTGAACCGACGACCTTCGGGTTATGAGCCCGACGAGCTACCAAACTGCTCCATCCCGCGTCCGACTTGTGAGCATTATACGCCCAACAAGATGTTTTACAAGTTTGTAAACATGGTGCCGAGAGAGGGACTCGAACCCTCACACCCTAAGGCACTAGCACCTCATGCTAGCGTGTCTACCAATTTCACCATCTCGGCATCAAATCTTTACAGATTATTGTGGAATTTCGTCGCCTTGCGCCGGAACTTCACTCACTGCATCATCAGCTTGTTGAATTACCTGACCTTGAGTCGGGTCAATCCATTGTGACTCAGTTTTATGTGTAGACATATTACCAAGCACTAAGCTAAGGATAAAAAATGTAGTTGCAAAAATTGCAGTCATTCGGGTAAGGAAATTTCCTGAGCCACCAGCACCAAACACAGTGTTTGAAGCGCCAGCACCGAAAGAGGCTCCCATATCTGCGCCTTTACCTTGTTGAATCAACACTAGGCCAATTACACCAAGCGCTGCCAACAGGTAAATCACAAGTAGAACTGTAAACATTTTTCCACCTATGTTCCTAATTGTTGAGCCAGCGCCGTTCAAAAAACTATTTTTTAGAACAAGGCTAGCGACCTCCTAACTGAAGGCCGAGCAATACTAGCGAATGCTACGTTGACTGACAAGGAGAATTTGCTAAAAAATAAGCCTTTACCAAGCGAATGGTCAAAAAAAGGTCAAAAGCGACACAAAACTCATTTACGTCTCTATTGACCGTTATATCTTTTGACCGCTATATAAGCCAATCACTTCTAATCACAGGCGCTATTCGTTGCGCCTGTTAAGTAAAAGGTTAAATTAGCAGTTTGCTTTTACTGCATCTGCAATCTTAAGCGCAGATGCTTGAACAAGCTCAGCATCTTCGCCTTCAACCATCACGCGTAGTAGTGGCTCTGTACCAGACTTACGTAATAGCACACGACCTTTCTCGCCAAGCTCTGCTTCTACTTCAACAACCGCTGCTTTTACCGCTTCTGCTTCTAATGGGTTTGAGTCTCCGCTGAAACGAACGTTTTCTAGAACTTGAGGGTACAACGTCATGCCTTGAGACAGCTCATTCAGAGTCATTTCGCTATCAACAACTGAAGCCAATACTTGCAGAGCAGCAACGATAGCATCACCCGTCGTCACTTTATCTAGTAGGATAACGTGACCCGAGTTTTCGGCACCGATCTTCCAGCCTTTAGCAAGAAGCTGTTCCATTACATAACGGTCACCAACAGCCGCACGTACAAACGGAATACCTAACTGCTTAAGGCCATTTTCCATACCAAGGTTGGTCATTAGTGTACCAACAACGCCACCTTTCAACTCACCACGGCGCAGGGCATCACGAGCAATGATGTAAGCAATTTGGTCACCATCAACTTTGTTGCCTAGCTCGTCAACCATAATGATACGGTCACCATCACCATCAAAGCCAAGGCCTAAGGCCGCTTTTTCTTCAAGTACTTTTGCTTGCAGAGCACGTACATCGGTAGCACCCACTTCATGGTTGATGTTAGTACCGTTTGGCTCAACACCAATCGCAATAACTTCAGCACCTAGCTCTTTAAATACAGCAGGTGCAATATGGTAAGTCGCACCATGAGCACAATCGACAACAATCTTCATGCCAGCAAGTGTCATCTGATTTGGGAATGTGCTCTTACAAAATTCAATATAACGACCAGCGGCATCGTTTAAACGTACCGCTTTACCAAGCTCAAATGAGTCAACACATTCGATCTCTTTATCCAATTCGGCTTCAATCGCCAACTCGATATCATCTGGTAGTTTTGTTCCCTCAGAAGAGAAGAATTTGATACCGTTATCGTAGTAAGGGTTGTGCGATGCAGAGATAACGATACCAGCTTCCGCGCGGAAGGTTTGAGTTAGGTAAGCAACGGCAGGTGTTGGCATTGGGCCAGTAAACGTAGCCTGCAGACCAGCAGCAGCAAGACCTGCTTCTAGCGCAGACTCCAGCATGTAGCCAGAGATACGAGTATCTTTACCAATGATGACTTTCTTTGTGCCCTGTTTCGCAAGAACACGACCCGCAGCCCAGCCAAGCTTCAGAACAAAATCAGGTGTAATAGGGTACTGGCCAACTTTGCCACGCACACCATCTGTGCCGAAATAACGTCTCTTATCAGACATAGTGATTTTCCTTAATTATGATTAGTGATTGTTATTCATCACTTCGATTATCTTCATCGCTTCCAATGTATCTTCAACATCGTGAACGCGAATAATTTGTGCGCCTTTCATTGCCGCGATAGTAGCGCAAGTGACGCTAGCGACCATGCAATCTGCCGGGGCTTTGTCTAATAGCTTAAAGATCATCGACTTTCTCGACATCCCCGCTAAGACTGGCAACCCAAGCGTGTGAAATTTTTCTAGGTGCGCTAATAGGTGGTAATTGTGTTCAATGGTTTTACCAAAACCAAAACCAGGATCTAGAATCAGCTGCTCTTTTGATATACCAACAGCTTCACACGCTTCCACCCTTTCTTTTAAAAAAGCTTCAACATCCGTTAGAACATCATCGTAATTTGGGTTAGCTTGCATGGTTCTTGGCTGACCTTTCATGTGCATCAGGCAAACTGGTACCTTAGCATTGGCGGCTGCTTCTAGAGCTCCGGGCTCTTGTAATGCGCGCACATCATTGATCAAGTCAGCCCCCGCTTCAACGGCTTGGCGCATCACTTCTGCTTTACTGGTATCAATAGAGATCCACACATCAAACTTGGCGCGAATTGCTTTAATGGCAGGGATAACGCGAGCGAGCTCCTCTTCTAAAGATACGTCAGGTGCTCCCGGACGAGTTGATTCACCACCAATGTCAATAATGCTAACACCAACTTGAATCATTCGCTCAGCTTGCAGTAAAGCATTATCTAATGAATTGAATTTCCCGCCATCAGAGAAAGAGTCAGGCGTGACATTGAGGATACCCATCACATGTGGGCGGTCTAAAACGAGCGTTTTATTATGTGCTTTTAATATCATGGAAGGCGGGTCTTAAAGGTAAAAACATCTTGGGCTATAAACAGAAAAACCCTGAGCGTACTCAGGGTTTTAATTTAAAGCTTAGCGATTAAGAATCTTTGTTTTGAGCATCGTCTGATTCAGACTTAACTTCTTCAACTTGCGACTCTTCAGCTTTTGGTTCGGCTTTAGTTTGCTCTTCTGATTTCGCTTCAGGTTTAGCTTCTTCCTTTGCAGGTTCTGCTTTCGCCTGATCACCCCAACCAGCTGGCTCACGAATGTCGTCTTTACGTTCCATCAAGTCATCAATCTGACCTGCATCAATCGTTTCAAACTTCATTAGCGCATCTTTCATCGAGTGCATGATATCCATGTTCTCTTCAAGAATTTGCTTCGCACGAGCATAGTTGCGGTCGATTAGAATACGAATTTCTTCATCGATCAGCTTAGTAGTATCGTCAGAAACATGTTTCGCTTGGCTCATGCCACGACCAAGGAAAACTTCGCCTTCTTCTTCAGCATATAGAAGAGGACCCAGTTTTTCAGAGAAGCCCCACTGCGTTACCATCTTACGAGCAATATCAGTTGCACGTTCGATATCGTTAGACGCACCAGTCGAAACTTTGTCTTTACCGTAGATAAGTTCTTCAGCAAGACGACCACCATACAAACTAGAGATCATTGATTCTAGATGTTGGCGAGACATGCTTACGCGGTCCTGCTCAGGTAGGTACATAGTGACACCAAGTGCACGACCACGTGGAATGATTGACACCTTGTACACTGGATCGTGTTCAGGTACCAGACGACCAACAATTGCGTGACCCGCTTCATGGTAAGCCGTTGACTCTTTCACTTCTTCAGACATCACCATTGAACGGCGCTCTGCACCCATCATGATTTTATCTTTAGCTAGTTCGAACTCAACCATAGATACATTGCGCTTGTTACCGCGAGCTGCAAATAGCGCCGCTTCGTTCACAAGGTTCGCAAGATCTGCACCAGAGAAACCAGGAGTACCACGAGCAATCAGAGATGGTTCAACATCACCCGATAGTGGCACTTTACGCATGTGCACTTTAAGAATCTGTTCACGACCACGTACATCAGGTAGACCAACCACCACTTGACGGTCAAAACGACCAGGACGAAGTAATGCTGGGTCTAGTACGTCTGGACGGTTAGTCGCAGCGATAACAATAATTCCTTCATTACCTTCGAAACCATCCATCTCAACCAGCATTTGGTTTAGTGTTTGTTCACGTTCATCGTGACCACCACCAACACCAGCACCACGTTGACGACCTACAGCATCGATTTCATCGATAAAGATGATACAAGGTGCCGCTTTCTTCGCTTGTTCGAACATGTCACGCACACGAGATGCACCAACACCAACAAACATTTCAACGAAGTCAGAACCAGAAATCGTAAAGAACGGTACTTTCGCTTCACCGGCAATCGCTTTTGCAAGCAATGTTTTACCCGTACCAGGAGGGCCAACCAACAGGATACCTGTCGGGATCTTACCACCTAGCTTTTGGAAGCGGCTTGGATCACGAAGGTAATCCACAAGCTCTTTCACGTCTTCTTTTGCTTCGTCACAACCTGCAACATCAGCAAACATCGTTTTGATTTGTTCTTCGCTCATCATTCGAGCTTTACTCTTACCGAAAGACATCGCGCCTTTACCGCCGCCGCCGCCTTGCATTTGACGCATGAAGAAAATCCACACACCAATTAGTAAGATCATAGGGAACCATGAGATGAAGATAGTGCCAAGCAGGCTCTGTTCTTCAGGTGGTGTACCCTGAACTTTTACGTTTTGATTAATTAAGTCATCAAGTAGCTTTTGATCATAAACAGGCATGTAAGTTACATACTTAGAACCACCACCACGACGTGTGAAAGTGATTTCGCTGTTATTGAACTGTGCGTCTTGAATCTGGCCTTGGCCAACTTCCTGTACAAACGTGGTGTAATCTACTGCTCTGCCGTTACTTTCTCCAGGGCCAAAGCTCTGGAATACCGACATCAACACTACCGCGATAACAAGCCACAGAATTAAATTTTTTGCCATGTCACTCAAGGTGTAAGCCTCTCGATAACTAATTGTAATTAAAGGTAGGGTACTACAGTTTGTAACCTGTAGCCATGTTGTTAACTCTCACTATTGGAAGAGAATCGTTAACCTTTGTAACCAGTGGCTACGATAAACACTTCACGAGATCGAGCTCGAGAAGAGTCGGGTTTTCTGACTTTTACTGTTTTAAACATCTCGCGGACGTCCTTAACGTATTGGTCAAACCCTTCGCCTTGGAATACTTTTACAACAAAACTACCATTGGTAGCTAGAACTTGTCGACACATATCCAAAGCTAATTCAACTAAATACATAGCTCTTGGCTGATCCACAGAATTGTTGCCTGCTATATTAGGTGCCATATCTGACATCACGACATCAACCATGTTTGGTTGTATACGCTCCAACAAGGCATCTAGCACTGCTTCTTCGCGGAAATCGCCTTGTAAAAAGCTAACACCAGCAATCGGGTCCATTGGTAACAAATCACACGCAATGATTTGTCCGTTGTCTCCAACAATCTTAGCAGCATATTGAGACCAACCGCCAGGCGCTGCACCCAAATCCACAATGGTCATCCCAGGAGACAGCAATTTATCTTTCGTTTGAATCTCTTCCATTTTGAAATAAGCACGTGAACGATAGCCTTTCTTTCTAGCTTCATTTGCGTACTTGTCGTCGAAGTGTTCCTTCAACCAACGGCCTGAACTGGCCGAGTGTTTCTGTTTGCTCATTGGATACCTAAATTGGAGGAAAGTACTAATTGCTGAATAAATTATAGTCTTCAGCTTTAGATGGCGTTAAAATAGGTTTTTTCAACCCTAATAGTAAAGAAAATTGGCCGCGTAATGAACCTAAGTACCAAACAAAAGCAGCATCTAAAGGGCCTAGCTCACAGTTTAAAACCTGTTGTGCTAATGGGCGCAAATGGACTTACTGAAGCTGTTCTAGCGGAAATCGAATTAGCTCTAGACCACCACGAACTGATCAAGATTAAAGTTGCATCAGAAGACCGTGAGACTAAGCAACTGATTATCGATGCAATTGTACGTGAAACTAAAGCTGAAAAAGTACAGACTATCGGTAAAGTTCTAGTACTATTCCGTCAGTCAGAAGCACGTAAAATCGAGATTCCACGTAAATAAGCGAGCTTAATATAAGCTAACTTCCACTAAGAGAAAGCCATAGCGCTTATCTTTTAGTGTAGCGTGAGAAACGAAAAAGGTCGCATTAAGCGACCTTTTTACTTATCAGAAACAAAGAAAATTCAATTAGATATATTCTACTTTGTCGATTTCGAAATCTTTATCGCCACCAGGTGTAGAGATAATAACCTCATCGCCTTCCATCTTACCGATAAGACCACGTGCAATTGGTGACTTCACAGAAATACGACCAGTTTTGATGTCAGCTTCATCTTCAGAAACGATCTGGTAGCGGAATTCTTCATCCGTATCGACATCGATCAAAGTTACTGTCGTACCAAAGATAATCTTACCCGTATTATCCATCTGAGTTACATCGATGATCTGAGCTAGCGATAGCTTATATTCTATATCTCGAATTTGAGCTTCACAGATACCCTGCTCTTCACGAGCGGCGTGGTACTCTGCATTCTCTTTCAAATCACCGAGTTCACGTGCTTCACCAATAGCTGCTGAAATAATAGGACGTAGCTTAAGTAGGCGATCTAATTCGTCACGTAGCTGCTGAGCGCCACGTACTGTCATTGGAACCTTTTCCATTTTTTACCTCTATGCCAAAGCTTTCTTTGGCCAACATAAATCCACCCAACATACTTATTGGGTGATAGAAACAAAACAATTTGGCTTAGTGTAAACAAACTTGATGGCTAAATCACCTTTATTCCACTTTGTCTTATAAAAGCTTTATCTAGCTCTAAATTACAGACATCACAAAAATGAATAATAACCTCCCCATCAATAAGTCAGCAATTGAATACCTAAAAAAAACAAAAACAAACCAAATAAATGTAGATCACACTTTTAAAATACAACTACAAAAACAACAAGTTAAGAATAAATCAACACAATAAAACAGTGTTCAGTTTTTCAATTTATATCATTTTACTAACTAGCTAAGGAACTTTAGGGGTAAAAAGTAACTCATGGATTGCACTGGCATTTTTTAGCGTTCTGACCTAATCATGGTTATGAAGCCTGATTAATACAGGCAAGACACTAAAAGGATTCAAATCCTTAATAAATACCTTTATGGACAGTAATTAGGAATTAATAACATGAACAAGACTATGATCGCGCTTGCTGTATCTGCTGCAGCTCTTGCTACTGGCGCTAACGCGGCAGAACTATACAACCAAGACGGTAACTCTGTTGAAATGGGCGGCCGTGCTGAAGCTCGTCTATCTCTAAAAGATGGCAAAGCTGAAGACAAAACACGTGTGCGTCTTAACTTCCTAGGTAAAGTTGAAATCCAAGACGGCCTATACGGTGTTGGTTTCTACGAAGGCGAATTCACAACTGCTGAAAACGGCGGCTCTACTGATAACAACGACGGCAGCATTACAAACCGTTACACGTACGCTGGTCTAGGCGGTACATTCGGTGAAGTAACTTACGGTAAAAACGACGGTGCTCTAGGCGTAATCACTGACTTTACAGATATCATGGCTTACCACGGTAACTCTGCTGCAGACAAAATCGCAGTAGCTGACCGTTCAGACAACATGCTTTCTTACAAAGGTCAATTCCAAGATCTAGGCCTAAAAGCAAGCTACCGTTTTGCAGACCGTGATGGTGTTGATGCTAACGGTGAGTTCACAGACAACGGTAAAGACGGCTACTCTCTATCTGCTATCTACGCAATCGGCGAAACTGGCGTTAAGCTAGGTGCTGGTTACGCAGACCAAGACCAATCTAACGAGTACATGCTTTCTGGTTCTTATGCTATCTCTGACCTGTACTTCGCAGGTGTATTCACAGATGGTGAAAAACAAACTACAGGTGTTAACTCTAACGACGCTGTAGACTACACTGGTTACGAATTAGCAGCAGCTTACACACTAGGCCAAACTGTATTCTCAACTACGTACAACAACGCTGAAACTGATAGCAAAACATCTGCTGATAACATCGCAATCGATGCTACTTACTACTTCAAGCCTAACTTCCGTGGTTACGTATCGTACAACTTCAACCTAATCTCTGAAGGTGACACGATCGGTACTACTAACAAGCTAACTAACGGCACAGCAAGCTCTGCTGACGCTGAAGACGAGCTAGCTCTAGGTCTACGTTACGACTTCTAATTCTGATTATCTAATTGATCAATTAGTTAATTGAGAATCAAAACGCCCGCTATCTAGCGGGCGTTTTTTATATCTGTATACTGAAAATATCAACCATCCAAGAAATCTTCTATGCGCCTTCTACCCACCCTACTTGTATGTGGTTTTTCCATTAGCATTTTCTCGACTAACACTTTCGCATATGCCCCTTTAGATAAATTGCCAGACGGTAGTAGCACAAGTTTAATATTGGAATCACTGAATGGTAATTCAAACGAAATGAAAACTAACAGTGACAGCCTTTACCCACCAGCCAGTACCTTAAAATTAGTCACGGCTTTGGCAGCTAAATTAGAGTTAGGTGATGATTTTCACTACACGACAAGTATTTCCCGTTCGAATAAGGATGTTGTGATCTCATTTAGCGGCGACCCAACACTACAACGAGAACACCTAAAAAGTCTTTTAGCTCAATACGCTAAGTCGCAATCTAAAACCATCGAAGGTAACTTGTATCTCGATAGTTCAGCTTTTACTGGCTATCAGCGAGCCGTTGGTTGGCCTTGGGACATTCTAGGCGTTTGTTACAGCGCGCCTTCGAGTGCAATGACTTTGGACAGCAATTGCGCGCAAGCTTCTATTTATACAAAAGATAACGGCAGCACTCGGGTCTATATTCCGGCTCACTACCCGATAGACGTGACAACCTCTGCAGCCACGGTAACTCGCTCTGGGCAGAAGGCAACACAATGCGACTTGGAGCTCATAACGACACCAGATAACGCTTATAAGCTCTCTGGCTGCTTAGTTGAGCGTAAAAAGCCACTGCCACTCAAGTTTGCGATTCAAAATCCAGAGCTTTACACCTCTCAAGTCGTGAGTTCTCTGCTTAAAGAACTGAAGATTCAGGTTAAAGGCGATGTGATCCTTGGTAAAAAAGAGACAGCAGACAAAACAACATTAGTCGCTAGCCACCATTCAGAAAAGCTTCCTGAACTGCTCGATACCATGTTGAAGAGATCAGACAATCTAATAGCAGATAACCTAACTAAAACACTGGGTGCAACGTTTTATGTCCAGC
Source organism: Vibrio sp. BS-M-Sm-2 (assembly GCF_041504345.1). NCBI lineage: Bacteria > Pseudomonadati > Pseudomonadota > Gammaproteobacteria > Vibrionales > Vibrionaceae > Vibrio > Vibrio sp. BS-M-Sm-2. Next base: position 2,540,036 of record NZ_CP167894.1, on the reverse strand, counting down.
CTGGTAGTTTCAATAACGGCACCGAAGCGATAAAGCAGATATTACTGACTAAGGCCAACATTGACCTAAGTAAAGCACAGTTAGTCGATGGCTCAGGGTTATCGAGGAATAATCGCATGACCTCGCAAACCATGGCTCAGGTTCTACGTTATATCTGGGATAACGACCAACAGCTCAACCTAATTGAGGCAATGCCAACATCAGGCACTGATGGTACGCTCAAATACCGTCAAAGCATGAGAAAAGCACCGATCCAAGGCAACATTGTTGCAAAGAGCGGATCTTTATATGGCAGTTACAACATGGCGGGATACGGATTAGATAAAACAGGGAATCCAAACTCTCTGTTTGTGCAGTTTGTCCGTGATTACTTCCCTGAAGAACAAGATCCAGACAAGCCAGTAGAAGCGCCAATCACCCAGTTTGAACGTGCTTTCTACAAAGATGTGGTCGAATTCAGTCAAACACAAAGTGAATATCAATAGTGGTTAACTTGTGTAAACGGTTAATTACCCGATAAAAAATGGCGCTGAAGATCTTCAGCGCCATTTTCATTTCTAAGATGTATTTTAGCTATTTTTAGAAGCTTTTAAGCGATTCCTAGGAATGAGTTCACGACAGTGAAGTAGATCCACATACCTGAGATATCTACAATAGAAGCGAGTACTGGACTCACTAACACCGCAGGATCAAGCTTAAATAGCCTAGCAACTATCGGTAACCCGCCTCCGAGTACGGTAGATATGGTCACTTGAATAAACAGCGCTACCGCAATCGCTAACGCAATCATGTTGATATCATAACCACCTGTCGATTGGTTTTCGCTAAATAGCAGAATACGACCAATCATCACCATAGCAATCGCAAGTGCTAAGCAGATGGCGACTCTAAACTCCTTCCATAGAACGTTAGCCCATTGGCGTTTTTTCAACTCCCCCGTGGCTAAGGCTCTGATGACCAAAGTCGCGGCTTGTGTTCCGGTGTTACCACCAGCAGCCGCAATCACAGGCATATAGATTGCCAAAAGTACCAACTGACTAAGAATATCTTCATATTGAGCAATGATAAGCCCTGAGACGATTCCCAATAGTGCTAATGCAATAATCCAACCGATTCGCTGCCTAACGTGGCTCATGACTCCAGTAGAAAGGTAGCCCTGCTGAGGTTCTACCTCTGAGTAGATCAGTCCTAGTTGGTGAGCTAGATGTCGAGAGCGCTTCTCAAAGCCCTGCTCTTCTAGCTCACTAAGTAAAGTCTGAATCGTACTAAGAGAACATTGCCCGAGTACTAACACCGCATCTTCAAGCGGCATACGATTCAAAAGGTTAATTTGTTGTTCACGTCCGTACTGTTGAAATGCATTCGATACAGCTTGGATGTCTTGCTCTGAATACAGAGCTTCAATAGATAAAAAAGCGTTGTTCATTACCGTCATGGCGAATCTCCCGATTGGCAAAGGTAACGACCATCAAAACAAATAGCATAGATTTATAGATTTATAGATTTATAGATTTATAGATTTATAGATTTATGCGCACCAAGAGCTGAAAGCTACTGGTGTGTCTACTTGTTAGAATCTAGTGTGTGGAAAAGAATGAGGGGGAAAAACAAAGATACCCTACCTGAACGGCAGGACAATAGATCAATACCGAGACAGGTTATTCTTCTCCATTCAAACTAGGAGGATGGTCGGTATTGTTCATAAAAATCTCCAGAATTACTGTCAATTTGACAGCGCGCATAGTGTAGCAATAGGCGTTTCAAAGTTTCGTCAATTTTAAGTCAATAAAAAAGGCATCCGTGGATGCCTTTGATTTCAATTATTGATGTGCATTATTACTTAATAGTAATACGAGCAAACTTACGCTTACCTACTTGGTAAACCGCAGTACCTGCTTCAGGTACGAATTTGCTGTCTTCAATCTTCTCGCCTTCAAGCTTAGCCGCGCCTTGCTTGATCATACGCATCGCATCAGAAGTCGAGTTTACTAGACCCGCTTCTTTTAGAACGTTCGCAATTGGTAGACCTGCTTCGAATTCAAATTCAGGCATTTCATCAGGAACTTGGTTCTTAGCAAAACGGTTAACAAATTCTTGCTCAGCGGCTTCAGCATCTGCTTCACTGTGGAAACGCGCGATGATCTCTTTAGCAAGAAGCACTTTAACGTCACGCGGGTTCTTACCTGCATCAACGCCAGCTTTCAGTTCCGCAACTTCTTCAAGAGGACGGAAAGACAGTAGTTCGTAGTAACTCCACATTAGATCGTCAGAGATAGACATGATCTTACCAAACATCTCGCTTGGTGCTTCGCTGATACCGATGTAGTTGTGCGCAGACTTAGACATCTTCTTCACGCCGTCTAGACCAACAAGTAGTGGCATCATTAGTACCGCTTGTGGTTTTTGACCGGCAGCTTTTTGCAGTTCACGACCCATTAGCAGGTTAAACTTCTGGTCAGTACCGCCAAGCTCAACGTCGCTCTCTAGTGCAACAGAGTCGTGACCTTGTAGAAGTGGGTACATGAATTCGTGGATTGCAATCGGTTGACCACCAGCGTAACGCTTTTTGAAGTCATCACGCTCAAGCATACGAGCAACAGTTTGGTTAGAAGCAAGACGAATCATGCCTTCAGCACCAAGCTCAGATAGCCACTCAGAGTTGAAACGAATTTGCGTTTTCGCAGGATCTAGAATCTTGAATACTTGCTCTTTGTAAGTTTCAGCATTCTTCAATACGTCTTCACGGCTTAGCGGTGGACGGGTTGAGTTCTTACCTGATGGGTCACCAACCATTGCAGTGAAATCACCGATAAGGAATGTCACTTCATGACCAAGCTCTTGGAAAGCACGAAGCTTGTTAAAGATAACCGTATGGCCTAGGTGGATATCTGGAGCTGTTGGATCAGCACCCAGTTTAATGCGTAAAGGACGACCTTCTTTTAATTTAGCAATTAGTTCGTCTTCTGGAATCAGTTCTTCTACGCCACGTTTGATCTCGGCTAGTGCAGCTTCAATACTCGCCATTCTTGTTCACTCCCACAGATTTGGCAAAAATATAATAATTAGACATCTTACTTGAATAGCGATGTATTTTGAAACCAGTTACACTATTCCGTCGTCGATTTTCATAATATTTACAGAACGAACCGGAACATGTTGTCTATTTTTGCACGCCTTCCTATTTTGCACCGGGCTTTTATCGCATTTTTTAGTGCCGTAATTTTCGTCGCGATTTTCTTACTCCCCGACGTCAACAGTTTACGTGACGATACGGGCGCTTTAGTGGTGGGGAAACATTACCCACTGACTATCAATACATCCGCGCTTATGGGCTCAAGTGATGCGCCACCAACAGCTGTGCTCAATTGGGAAAAATATACCGTTCGTTCTGGCGAAAGCACTTCTGTTCTATTCGAACGTATTGGCCTCTCATACCGCTTGCTGATCACCCTACTTAATACCAACAATGATATTAAGAAGCAGCTGTCTAACCTAAGACCTGGTGATGTATTGCAGTTTGGCTTTGATGAAAACAACGACCTTATTCAGCTAAAACGACAGCTTAGTGCGTTTGAAAGCTTTAAGATCACTAAGTCTGGCGATTCGTTTTCCTCTAGTTTCGACAAAAAAGAGGTTGCCTACCAATACAATTATGCCGAAGCCGACATCACCTCGAATTTCTGGAACGCTGGCGTAAGCGCAGGTTTAACCGCAAACCAAATTATGGAACTGGCGGGCATCTTCGGTTGGGATATCGACTTTGCGTTAGATATTCGTAAGAATGACAGCTTCAAAATCTTATACCAAGAAAAAGTAGTTGAAGGTGAAGTGGTTGGTCGCGGTAAGATCATGGCAGCCGTATTCAAAAACCAAGGTGATTCATTTACCGCGGTATTAGATGATAAGAGCGGCAATTACTTCGATGAAAATGGTCGTGCAATGAAGAAAGCGTTCTTGCGCTCTCCTATTGATTTTCGTCGTGTAACATCGAACTTTAACCCTAACAGAAAACACCCAGTAACCGGTAAGGTTCGCGCTCACCGCGGCACTGACTACGCAGCCCCTGTTGGCACGCCTATCTGGGCTGCCGGTGACGGTATCGTTCAGAAGTCTGGTTACAACCAATTCAATGGTAACTACGTGTTCATACGCCACAGCAACACCTACATCACCAAGTACCTGCACATGAAGCGACGTATGGTGAAAACTGGTCAGCGCGTAAAACAAGGCCAAACCATTGGTACTTTGGGTGGTACGGGCCGAGTGACTGGCCCACACTTACACTATGAATTCTTGGTCAATGGCGTACATAAGAATGCGCGTACCGTGAAATTGCCTCAATCTAAGTCGTTAACCGGTAAGGCAAAAGCAACCTTTATTGCCAACTCAGAGATTCGACTGAATAACCTAGAGCGGTACGGCCAGTTGCTAGCGACTAATTAGGCTACTAGTGACTAATTAGATTAATAGCCATATAAACCAACGAAAAGAGCGCCCACCAAGGCGCTCTTTTTTATGTTCATCGAACCACTGTATCGACTATTCTTCAGGCTTCTTGTCTCGCCCTAGCATCAATAGACAAGGCGTCAGTACCAAAGTTAGGACTGTCGCGAATGCTAAGCCTCCCGCAATTGCGGTAGCGAGTTGCGACCACCACTGCGTACTCGGAGCACCGAATTCTATCTTTTGATTAATCAGGTCGATGTTCATCTCTAACACCATCGGCATCAAACCTAAAATAGTAGTGACAGTAGTCAGCATTACAGGTCTTAAACGTTGAACTCCGGTTCTTAGAATCGCATCTCGCTTATCCAAGCCTCTTTTAATCAACTGGTTATAGGTATCGATCAGCACAATGTTGTTGTTCACCACTATACCTGCCAGTGCAATCAATCCAATACCAGACATCACGATGCCAAACGGACGCTGGAAGATAAGCAAACCAACAAATACACCTACCGTCGAAAACAACACTGCACTAAGAATCAAAAACGCTTGATAGAAGCTATTAAACTGAGTAATCAGAATCAAAGCCATCACCGCCAGAGCAACCAAGAAAGCACTTTGTAAGAAAGCAGAAGAGTTTTCTTGTTCTTCATTTTGACCACGAATACGAAACTCGACACTACTTGGTAGACCCAACTCACTCAACGCTTGCTCGATCTTTGGCAACTCGAGAGCAAGGTTATAGCCCTCTTCCATATCACCCATGATGTTCACTACACGCTTACCATCAAGACGTTTGATCGTGTCTTGCTTATGGTCAGGGACTATCTGCGCAAAATTGGTGATCGGCACTAAGCCTGCAGGCGTTTTAACTCTCAGTTGGTCGAAGCGTCCGATATCTCTTTTATCATTAGGGTAACGCACCAAGATATCGACCTCTTCTGAAGAATCATCAGGCAGGTAATCACCAATCTTGAGACCATTGGTAACAAATTGAACGGTATTACCCACCAAAGTCGCATCAGCTGCAAAACGAGCGGCATCGTCGCGGCGAATATCCACCTTCCAATCGATGCCGTCTTTGCTTGCTGTATCGCTGATATTAGTCAGCGCTTGATTACCATCCGCCCAATGTCTCACAATTTTTGCGGCCTGATTCAGTTGCTCTGGCGTTCTTGCCGACAGCTCTATCACTAAATCATTCTCAACCGGAGGCCCTGCATCTGGAAACTTATATTCAATCTCAACACCAGCGTATTGATCGGTTTGTACCTTCAACTCATCAATGATCGCTTTAACACTGCGGCGGTATTGCCAATCAACAGGCGTAATCGAGATCAAACCAATCTGGTCGTCACCACCAGTGCGCGTATAAACGGTATCGAACTCATCATAGTTGAGCATCATCAGCTCAATATCACGCATGATGCCATCCTTTTCTTGGATAGAGAGATCACCATGTGAGCGGACTTTGACATTAAAGAATGGCGGATCAACCTCAGGGAAGAATTCAGCCCCAAGACCGGCTTTGGAGTAAGTAAATCCAACCGCAACCGCGAGCAGTATCGCACTACAAAGAATCTTAAAGGGGTGCTTAATCGCAATCGACAGTGTGTGGTAATACGCCTTAGTTAAGCCGGTGGCTTGTGAAAAGTCACCATTATGCAGTGCGACCATTCGAGCTTGGCTTTTAGACGATACGTATTGAGGTTTGCCAATCAAGCCGCCTAATACGGGCACAAATAACAGCGCCATGATCAATGAAGCAGTTAAAGTAGCGATAAGGGTTAACGGCAAATACTTCATGAATTCGCCCGTCACATCCGGCCAAAACAATAACGGAGCAAATGCCGCCAAGGTTGTCGCAGTAGACGCTGTTATCGGCCATGCCATACGTTTAGCTGCATCCCGGTAAGCGGCTTTACGTCCTTCACCTTCTTGCATTCGCCTGTCTGCAAATTCGGTCACCACAATCGCGCCATCGACCAACATACCAACCGCCATGATCAAAGAGAACAGCACTACAATGTTGACGGTTAAACCGAATACAGACAGCACTAGTAGCCCGGTAAGGAATGATCCAGGAATTGAAATTCCGACCAATAGCGCGGTTCGGACACCAAGAATGGCGATGATAACGATCACCACTAAAATGATGGCGGATAGAATGTTGTTTTGCAGATCATTGAGCATGATCTTCACATCTTTGGATTCATCCCAAGTGTACTTAACCAATAAGTTATTTGGCCATTCGGCTTGCTGTTGAGCGCCAGCCATTACGGCTTTCACTAACTCAACCGTTTCAATGATGTTTTCACCTGCGCGCTTCTTAATGTCCAAGACAACCGCGGATTTACCATCTAAGCGAGCAAAGCTTTCAGGATCTCGAAACGCTCGACGAACCGTGGCCACATCACCAAAGGTCACGACCTGCTTACCATCCACTTTAATTGGTAGCTCAAGCACGTCTTTTAGAGAGTTAAACACCGAAGGAACTTTAACCGAGAAACGACCATAGCCAGTATCGACAAAGCCTGCAGCAACCACTCGATTGTTTAACGCAATCAGGTTATAGATATCGGCTTGATCTAGGCTGTAGCTTTCCATTAAAAGAGGATCAACAATGATTTCAACAATATCTTCCCTGTCACCCGCTATATCGACCTCTAATATCTGACGATAACTTTCGAGTTTATCTCCCAGCTCTCGAGCAATTTGTACGATAGTACGTTCTGGTACAGTTCCAAACAGAACTACAGAAAGTACAGGCTGCTCCGAAGCAAGTGTCACTTCATTTACAACCGGTTCATCACTATCTTCTGGCAGTTTTGGCTTAGCCAGATCAACCGCGTCACGCACATCGGCCATCGCTTTGGTAAGATCGACGCCAACATTAAACTCCAACACAACAGAAGCGTGGCCTTCTGCAGCGGTTGCCGTCATCTCTTTTACGCCTTCAATCGACCTAAGCTCTTGTTCTATTGGGCGTACCAGTAAACGCTCCGCATCGGTTGGCGAGATCCCTTGGTGCCCTACTGAAACGTAGATAATTGGAATGGTGATATCTGGGCTAGATTCTTTGGGTATCGTGATATAGGTAATGATACCGGCGACAATAATTAACGCCAAAAGGGAGAGCATTGTTCGAGCACGAGACAATGCTGCATCAATAATTGAATACATCGATTGTCTCCTACTCTGCGGTTACGTTAGAGAGTTCAGCGCCTTGCTCAACAGCAATCACCGGATCACCATCACGCACAAAACCTTGCCCCACCGTGATGATATCGACACGCTGACCTAACCCCGTCAGCCACACTCCATCTTGCTCAGCTTTCACCAGTTGAATACCGACAAATTTCACGATTGGTGAGTCATCAATTGAAACCAAAGTTTTGACTCCAAGATTGCCCGCCTCATCTAGTGCCAACATGGCAGGTGTCACTTTGATAGCGTCTCTCGTTTCTAGATTGAGGGTTACTTCGGCACTGACACCAGCAGGTAACAGGCCATCGGAGTTATCGATTTCAATCTCAATTGGGAAGGTATTGGTTGAGGCAGAAGAGATTCGAGAAACATAACGTAAACGGCCTTCCGCTTCTTCTCTTCCCAGCAAGCGAACCAAGGTAGACTGATTAACTAACAAATGCTGGATATGACGTTCACTCACATCGGCTTCGATGACCAGAGGATCGAGGTCAATCACGCCCGCGACCGGATCGCCAACCCCAACAAAGTCACCAAGCTCCACCATCAAATCTTGAACCACACCAGAGAACGGGGAAGTAATTACCGTATTCTTTAAAGCCAACTCCGCATTGCGCATCATGGCTTTTGCTTCTGTTAACGAAGCCTCTGCTGTGGTGTAGGCGATTTCGCCTTGCAGCCCTCTTTTCTTCAGTGATTGCGCCGCTTTAAACTCTTTCTGCTTCAAGCGATATAAAGCTGAGGCTCGCTCAAGTTGAATCTCCAAATCACCCTTATCTATCTGGGCAATGGCTTGTCCTGCTTTAACCATATCCCCCTTAACAACATTCAATCTGACAATTTTGCCCGCGACTTCTGCGCCTAGACGAGCATGCCTATCGGGCGCCGTTCTTCCATAGAGATCAATCGTTTTAAAGGTCGGTGATGAAGTGAAGGTTTGAAAGGAAACTTTAGCCAACGGAATTTCTGTCGCCTTTTTTTCAGGTGACTCTTCTGCTTGCCCTACGCCTAAACCAAGCCAGATCGACAACAACACGACTAGAGTCAGAGAAACTAGCCACGGCTGCTTAAGTTTCTGAAAAAGTGGTGAGTTAGGAAATAGAGTGGGCATAACAAATCCTTTTGTCCGATGTAATTAAGGTGAGCTAATTGGCTTAACACTGTTATGTGCAACTTCCATATGCACAGAGATAACCTTACCAGACCAAAACCAAACGAAGTTGGACGCTATCGACAGTTTAAAGAATATGCCGTGTACTAAAAATGAAGGAAATACTTTGAAAAATAATAGGTTAAATATCGAGGTAAGTACTGATTTCGATGAAAAAGCCAAGCGGTCGACAGTCAGGTTTAACTTACTACGGCTTTTTGAGGAGTCTATAACACAAAAACGCCGAACATAGGTTCGGCGTTTGCAGTGTTTCTAATGTAGCTTTCAGCTTTTTCTGTTCAAGCTATACGCTAAATGAAGCACCACAGCCACATGTTGTTGTAGCGTTCGGGTTGTTCACAAAGAAACGTGCGCCTTCTAGGCCTTCTGTGTAATCAACCATGCCGCCCATTAGATATTGTAGGCTCATTGGGTCAACAACTAGCGTTACACCGCTGTTTACAATCGTAGTGTCGCCATCATTTACTTTTTCATCAAATGTGAAGCCGTATTGGAAACCACTACAACCACCACCTGTAATGTATACACGCAGTTTTAGTTCTGGGTTTTCTTCTTCAGCGATTAGCGTTTGTACGCGGGTAGCTGCTGCATCAGAAAAAGACAATGGGATATTTACTTCGCTCACGACAACCTCTCTTACCTGTGTCAAAAACAACATGATACAAATCTAATTCGAGACCATAGTTGTTGAGTATTTTCTTATATTCTACTGATTATCTAATACCTGACTGAAACGTTCAAGTATTCACCACCGGATCGCCTCTTTTAGTGCAGTAAAGTAGTCAATATTGAGCAATTAAAACGTGTAACCACACAAAACAACCAGATTCGGGCGATTATATCAGCGAAAGCATTCCTAGTTGGATTATGGATAGGTACAATGCGTGCCAATTGGTCCGACAGTCAAAAGAGGATATATCAATGACCAAATCAGCAGAGCTGTACGAAAAAGCACAGCAAACTATTCCTGGTGGCGTAAACTCTCCAGTTCGTGCATTCAATGGCGTAGGTGGTTCTCCAATCTTCGTTGAACGCGCTGATGGCCCACTTATTTTTGATGCTGATGGTAAAGCGTATATCGATTACGTTGGCTCTTGGGGTCCAATGATCCTTGGTCACAACCACGTTGTCATTCGTGATGCTGTTATTGCAGCAGCTCAACGTGGCCTTAGCTTCGGCGCTCCAACCGAAACTGAAATCAAAATGGCTGAACTTGTCTCTGAGATGGTTCCATCAATGGAACAGCTACGTATGGTGAGCTCAGGTACAGAAGCAACAATGAGTGCAATTCGTCTAGCTCGTGGCTTCACTGGTCGTGACAAAATTCTTAAGTTTGAAGGCTGCTACCACGGTCACGCAGACAGCCTACTTGTAAAAGCAGGTTCTGGCGCACTGACTTTAGGTCAGCCAAGCTCACCAGGCGTACCGGCTGATTTTGCGAAACTAACGCTAACAGCAACCTTCAACAATCTAGATTCAGTACGTGAAATCTTCGCAGCAAATAAAGGCGAGATCGCTTGTATCATCGTTGAGCCAGTCGCGGGCAACATGAACTGTATCCCTCCTGTAGAAGGCTTCCACGAAGGTCTACGTGAAATCTGTGACCAAGAAGGTGCATTGCTAATCTTTGATGAAGTAATGACAGGTTTCCGCGTTGCTGAAGGTTGTGCTCAGGCTTACTACAACATCAAGCCAGATCTAACGTGTCTTGGTAAAGTAATCGGCGGCGGCATGCCAGTGGGTGCTTTCGGTGGTCGCAAAGAAGTGATGCAATACATCGCACCTACAGGCCCAGTTTACCAAGCGGGTACTCTTTCAGGTAACCCTGTTGCAATGGCTGCTGGCTACGCGTGTTTGAACCTTCTAAGAGAAGAAGGCAACGAAAAGCGTCTAGCTTCAAAAACTAAGCAATTAGCAAATGGCTTCAAGCAACTTGCTGACAAACACGGCATCCCAATGCTAGTTCACCAAGTTGGTGGTATGTTTGGTTTCTTCTTTACAGATCAAGAAACTGTGACGTGCTACGAAGATGTAACTAAGTGTGATGTAGAACGCTTCAAGCGCTTCTTCCACCTAATGTTAGATCACGGTGTTTACCTTGCACCTTCAGCATTCGAAGCAAGCTTTACTTCTCTTGCTCACGGTTCAAAAGAACTGGATGCAACACTAGAAGCCGCCGATCGCTCTCTTGCGATCATTGCAGCTGAAAGCAAATAATCGAAAGCACTTTATAAGTCGCTAACTGATTGAATTTAGGGCTGCATTAGGTGCGGCCCTTTTTGTACGCCACGTTCATCAACTGTGAATATGGCAGCTTGCCTATCAGCCAACTAAGACCAAAATTGAACTAAAAACACCTAACGTTCCCAAAAAAGAAAAACCAACAGCATCAAGGTACCTAGGAACATTCTGAACCAAGGGATCTCTTTTTTTGTTTGCTGTTCTTCATCTTGGCATTTCTTATCTTTATTACAGCATCCCATTATCAAAACTCCTCATTGCTAACTCTCTGTTTTGCAGCCATTATAAACTTAGAACGCAAATATAGAGACCATTACCGTGTCAGAAAAAATTAGAATCAATTCCAGTCACTGGGTGATCATCATAGCCTTACTTGCGGCTGCTTATGCTTGTTACCTGCTTATCGAGCCGTACGTTAATTCAATTGTGATGGCTTTCATCATTTCACTGTTGATGTTCCCGATCCACGAGTGGCTTGAAAAGAAGATTCCGAATAAAGAAAACATCGTCTCTCTGCTGTCTTGTGTCATCCTGACTTTCATTATTGTGATTCCTTTATTAGCAGTGTTCGCAGCGATTGTGCAGCAAGGTTCTCTGTTCTCTCAGAACACTTACCAATGGGTGACACACGGCGGTATTCAGACTCTGTTTGAGCACCCTATCGTTGTTAAAGCACTGTCGTTCGTAAATAACTACCTGCCTTTTGATAACATTGAACCTAAAGCCATCGCACAGAAAGTTGGCGAATTCGCGACAAGTTTTGGTTCTAAGTTGGTTGGGATCAGTGCGAAAATCTTAGGTGATGCGACCAATTTCTTAATGGACTTCTTCTTGATGCTGTTCGTTTTGTTCTTCTTATTAAGAGATCACGACAAAATCATTAGTGTGGTGCGTCATATTCTTCCGCTATCTCGTAGCCAAGAAGACAAGCTTCTAACAGAGATAGAGCAAGTATCTAAATCAGCAGTAATGGGCTCATTCTTAACGGCCATCGCGCAAGGCTTTGCGGGTGGTTTAGGTATGTGGATTGCTGGTTTCCCTGGGTTGTTCTGGGGAACCATGATGGGCTTTGCCTCTTTCATCCCAGTCGTGGGAACCGCTCTCATCTGGATCCCTGCTGCGACATACTTGTTCCTAACAGGCGATACCACTTGGGCGATTTTCCTAACGGTTTACTGTGTAGCAATTGTTGGTTCAATTGATAACCTGCTACGTCCGTTGTTGATGCAAGGCAGTGCAGGCATGAATACCCTAATGATCTTCTTCTCACTGTTAGGTGGTATTCAACTGTTTGGCCTAATTGGTCTTATCTATGGCCCACTAATCTTTGCGATTACCATTGTCCTATTCAACATCTACGATGAAGAGTTTAAAGACTTTTTAAACCAGCAAGACAAGAGTTAATCAACAGCTCAGCAACTTGGTTGCCGAACGAGTATTAAACACTTCAAGCTTTGGGCGGATTATGCGAAAATCCGCCCTCATTTTTTGCTAACGATTCAACAGAGTATCCTATGTCAGCTTATATTGCCCCAAGCCAGATTGCTCAACGCCAACTCGCCTACTTTGAAGGCAAACATGTTTTAGTTGCAGGTGAGGCAGAAGACTTGTTCCCTGTTGAGTTAGCGAAACATTGTGAATCTGTCTCTGTATTTACGTCTAATTACAGCTACTACCGTCAATTGGAAGGCTGTAACACCATCCAACGTTTTTATGGTGCTGAGTTTACTGAAGAGACCAAAGCAGACTTAGTGATGCTGTATTGGCCAAAGGCCAAGGCAGAAGCAGAATTTTTGTTAGCGATGTTATTTGCCAAGCTAGGCAAAGATACCGAAATCGTCGTGGTTGGTGAGAACCGCTCAGGCGTGAAAAGCATCGAGAAGATGTTTACTCCTTACGGCAAAGTCGTTAAATACGATTCAGCACGTCGCTGCTCTTTCTACTGGGGTCAATGCTTCGAGCAACCACAAGCATTCAACCTAAAAGACTGGTTTAAGACCTACACGGTTAACATTGATGAACAACCTCTGACGGTAAAAAGCCTTCCTGGCGTCTTCAGTCACGGTCAATTCGATGTCGGCAGCCAACTTCTGCTTGATACTCTGCCAAAACTAAAAGGCAAAGTACTGGACTTTGGTTGTGGTGCAGGCGTATTAGGCGCGGTAATGGCATCTCGTAACCCTGATATCGAACTAGAAATGTGCGACATCAGTGCATTTGCCGTGGCATCCAGCCAAGCAACCCTAGAAGCGAACGGTTTAACGGGTAAAGTCTTCGCTTCAGATGTCTATTCTGATACTGCAGAAGACTACCAGTTCATCATCAGTAATCCACCATTCCACTCAGGTTTGGATACTAGCTACAGTGCGACTGAGACCTTACTTGCTCAGGCTCCTAAGCATTTGAAACGTTCTGGTGAGATGATTATTGTTGCGAACAGTTTCTTAAAATACATTCCAATTATTGAACAAGCGTTTGGAAAATGCGCGACTCTAAATAAGACCACTAAATTCGCGATTTATCACGCAAGCAAATAGCCTACCTAACACAGCGCAGGGTCATTATCTGCGCTGTCTGTTCATATTTTTGTCAAAACTCTATAAAAATGAGCTTTTGCACACGCTTTAAATACCACTTACTTGTCAAAGTAAAAAAACTCGTTAATTTCGTTAAATTGGAACCCGTTAATTCTATTCTCTGTACTTGTTTTCGCCCCTTTTAGCAGTACATCAAAGGAAAGTAGTACCCAATTTATGTTTAGATTCTATCGTAAGCAGAAGTTTAAGCGCCTTCAAAATACCCTAATGCTGGCATTTCTTGTCCTCAGTATTACCCCAGTGACACTTATCGCGATGTTTTTCCTCCAATCGCACAGTCAGGATCTCCAGGAACAAAGCACCTCACACCTTGTTTCGGTTCGTGATACTAAGCAGCAGCAAATTGTCGATTACCTACAAGCCCAAGAATCCCAAGTGATGGGCTTTGTTCGCTCAGAATTGGCCAATGCCAGTGGCGGGCGATTTTATGGTTTAATCAATGCTTTCCAACGATTGGGGTTAGATATTGACGAGGCACGCAGTAATGCGCAGCAACGCTACATTCAGGGATCTGGCGATCAAATCAAAACGTCGATTCTTCCAGAGTCCAGTAGCTTTATTGGCAGCGAGCGTTATCGACTACTTCACAAGCGCTACCATAATGCTTACCTAGAGCTGCTTAAACGCTCTGATTTTGACGATATTCTCTTGGTTGATATCAACGGTAACGTCGCTTATTCCGTCTTTAAAAATGATGATTACGGCACCAACCTGCTGACTGGAAAATACAAGGACTCCAACCTAGGTATTACCTTTCAACGACTAGCGAAAGACGTAACCGACCGACGCAAATCTAACGAAGATTACACGCCGGTTATCGTTTCTGACTTTAAAGACGAGAACGGCAAGCAGACCGCATGGCTAGGCGCACCTATCGTTCAACAGGGCTACCTACACAGTTACGCGATGTTTAGATTGCCAATCAACGGCATTACTAAGCTGATTGCGGATCTCAACAAGAGTTCGAATATTCAAACACTACTTGTGGGTGATGATCACCTGCCGCGTAGCCTTGCTCATTCACAAGAATCTATCAACTTAAGCTTAGATGTTGTCGATAAAGCATTGGCTGGCGAAACAGCGGTTGGCACCTTCGACAACACCCTGAATCAAGCGATCATCGCAGCCTATACACCAATTGAACTCAAGTACGCGACTTGGGCTCTTGTTGTCGAGCTTCCGGAGAAAGAGGCATTTGCCCGTATTCATCAGTTAGAAAAGATCTTCGTGATAGTGATGTTAACCGCGATCATTCTGGTTGTTGTCGCATCGCACTATCTGTCTAACTTCATCACCTCACCGCTACTTAAACTGACGTGGGCAGCCGAGAAAGTTTCTGCGGGTGATCTTGATGAGACGATGATCAATACCGAACGTAAAGATGAAATCGGTCGTTTGGCGGTAAGCTTTGAACGAATGCAGCGCTCCATTCGTGAAAAGATGCTGCTTATCAAAAGCCAAAATGATGAGCTTGAAGACAACCTCAAGACCATTAAAAAGCAAAACGAAGATTTGCAGCTGGCTAACAAACTCAAAGATGAGTTCTTAGCAACCACCTCTCACGAATTGAGAACACCACTGCATGGCATGGTGGGCATTGCTGAAGCGTTGATATCTGGAGCGAATGGTCCTATTCCTGCTAATCAGAAGTATCAGTTGGATATCATCATCAATAGTGGTCAGAGATTGGCGACCTTGGTTGATGATCTGCTTGATTATCACAAGATGCGCTATGGCAGCTTGGACATTAAGAAGTCAGCCGTTGATTTGTCTGCAGCCACCAGCTTGGTCCTAGAGTTGTCTCATCACCTGTTGGGCAATAAGCCAATCCGTATTATTAACCAAGTGCCAAGTGATTTAGGGCTGGTTTCATCGGATCCTCAACGACTTGAGCAAGTAATGTATAACTTGGTCGGCAATGCCATCAAGTACACCTCAGAAGGTAAAATTGTTATCTCTGCCAGCGTTATCGACGACAACATTCGTGTACAAGTTGTCGATACTGGCCAAGGTATTCCAGCCGAGTATCTTGAACACATCTTTGAGCCATTGATTCAAGCAGGACAAGATGCGAGTAACTACCGCCAAGGTGCTGGGCTTGGATTATCGATCAGTCGTCAGTTAATTGAGTTAATGGGCGGTTCGCTGTACGTAAGTAGCCAGCCAATGCTTGGCACTACGTTTAGCTTTACCCTGCCCCTAGCTACTCAAGATGAGCTGGACAGTTACAACGAATCAGGTCACTACTCGCACTTCCAAGCACCTGATTTAATTGATAACAGCCAACAAGAAAACAGTGTTATCAGTGAAAACCCAGATGGTCCGTTACTGGTTATCGCCGATGATGAGCCGGTTAACCTGCGAGTATTAGACAGCTTCTTGAAGTTAGAAGGTTATCGAGTACGTACTGCATGTGACGGCCCTGAAACCATCGAGTTAATTGAAAAAGAGAAACCGGAACTACTGCTGCTCGATATAATGATGCCAGGTATGAGCGGCTATCAGGTTTGTGAAGCACTGCGTAAGCAATACGATCATGCTCAATTGCCAATCATCATGCTAACGGCACTCAACCAAGCAGAAGACCGTGTTCGAGGTTTCGAAGCGGGTGCCAATGACTACTTATCGAAGCCATTCAACAAACAAGAACTGGCGGCTCGAATAACAGCGCATCTATCAGCAAGTAAAGCCGAACAGAGGCGCCTTGAAAACGACCAACTGCAACTCGAGCTCAAACATAGAGCGATGGTTGAGGCTAACCTGTTGGAAACTCAAGGACGCTTATTAGAACAGTTAGAATCGGCACCTGAGGCTATCATCTGTATTCGTGATGACCAACGTATTCGCTTTGCTAACGAAGCGGCAGCGAAGCTATTCAGGCGCGGTCAAGAACAACTTAAACGCTCAATGGCTGACGAGATCATCGCACCTAAATACCTTAAGGTGGAACAAGCACACTACTGCGGTGACATTGATATCTATATAGATGACACACGTCAGCGCATACCAAGTGACATCCTTAAGCTACCTGAAGGCTCAGGGCTCGACACCATGTATATCTTTAATGTAGGCGGTGGCGTTAACTCAAACCGTATTAATAACCTTGAGACCGCTGTTGAAGCGCTTTCTAGCTATGCATTTGAAGGTGATAAGGACAAACTGCAACAATTGAAAGAACTCGGTGGTGAGTTTACTCGTCTTGCAGATAAAGCCACTGGAGAAGGTAAAAACAAGCAAGAGTTAATGCGTGAGGTCTTAGTCGATGCGATGACTAATGCCATTATCTACTGGGAATCGGTGACTGGTGAAACCAAATTTGCTTTCGCCGAGAAGAGTGGCTTGTGGCGTGTCTACTTAGATCGCAGTACGTTGCAAACTCGAACGCTAGACAAATACCTACGCGTCGAAACCTTACCAAAAACACCTCGCTGGCGAACGGTATTGAGTTCTATCGAATTCATACTTGAGCACTGTAAAGAACAAACACCAGAGAGGACGCATATTGAGATGCTAAGGGATAAACTGCAGAAACTCTTGACCAGTTAAACCTGAACCAATACCTCCTTATTAGCCCACCTAGCGTGGGCTTTTTTGTGGGTATCATTCGTAATCAAAACACAAGAATGTCCATTCAAATACACTTCTTTCACGGTATTAAACAAGCAAAATGACACGTTACTCAAGCTTAAACAATCACCTGCTCAATCGCTATTTAGAAGCTTATTCTTGGCTGAATTTCACAGTTCTCCGACTCTTTGTTGCAGTTTGAGAAGCGAGTCACAACAGAACGGCAGATTTAATTCTCTAGGGAAATTTAACGTAAAACTGGCAAGTGACCGAGATCTACAATTACATCAGCACACCTTAAGGCATTATAAAAAAAGGCTAAAAGAGTAAGTAAGCACTAACATTATGATGCCATTGCAAAATCAAATGCGAGTCACATCACCTTAACAATTGCGCACAAAAAACCACCAAACCACCCATTTTTGACGTTAATGACGTGGAGTTAAGTATTTTTAACGTTTTTGACGGGAAACGAGTTTGATTAATTCATCGATAAGGTGTTTTCTTACTCCTGCCAAAGGCCTACAGGCCACTCTTACCACTTCTCAGAATCAACGATGAATCTGGAGCAACGAAGAAGAGGTAGGCCTTTAACCAGAGTGTGTATCTACTAAACAATTTAGCGACAGATAACATTCAATCCATTAGTGAAATGAAAGCAAATAGTAAGGAACAGCTATGCTTGCCAATATAAAAAAAACAGCAATAGCAACAGCAATTATTGCAACTGCTACAACAGGTTTTGCATCAGTAGCAACTGCTGCAGAACGCAGCGAACTGACCGTTCACCCGAAAGAGTACACTACATTCGTACGTAACTTTAACCCGTACCTTGGTGCTACTAACCTACATACTACAACTGACTTCATGTATGAGCCGCTAGTAGTATTTAACGAAATGCACGGTAACACTCCAGTGTTCCGTCTAGCTGAAAACTTCAAGATGTCAGATGATCTGATGAGCGTTGTTTTCGACATTCGTAAGGGTGTTAAATGGTCTGACGGAGAAACTTTCTCTGCTGATGATGTTGTTTTTTCTTTCAACCTTGTAAAAGAGAAGCCAGAGCTTGACCAATCTGGTATCAACTCTTGGGTAACTTCTGTAGAAAAACTAAACGACAACCAAGTTAAGTTCACTCTAACAGAAGCAAACTCAAACGTACCTTACGAGATTGCTAAAGTACCTGTAGTACCTAAGCACATCTGGAAAGACGTTAAAGATCCATCAACGTTTACCAATGAGAACCCGGTAGGTTCTGGTCCATTTACAGAAATCGATACGTTTACAGCGCAACTATACATCCAGTGTGCAAACCCGAACTACTGGGATGCAGACAACCTAGATGTTGACTGTCTACGTGTTCCACAAATTGCGAACAACGACCAATTCCTAGGTAAAGTTGTAAACAGTGAAATGGACTGGACGTCTTCTTTCGTTCCAGATATCGATCGTACATACGCAGCAGCTAGCCCTAAACACCACTACTGGTACCCGCCAGCAGGTACACAGGCATTCATCGTTAACTTCAAGCACCCTGATGCTGCGAAGCATGAAGCATTGAGTAACGTTGACTTCCGTCGTGCTTTCTCTATGGCTCTTGACCGTCAAACTATCATCGACATCGCATTCTACGGTGGCGGTACTGTGAACGATTTCGCATCGGGTCTTGGCTACGCGTTTGAAGCTTGGTCTGATGAAAAAACTCATAACAAGTACAAAGGCTTCAACACATACAACGCTGAAGGCGCGAAGAAGCTTCTTGCTGACGCTGGCTTCAAAGATGTAAACAAAGATGGTTTTGTTGACACTCCATCAGGTAAGTCTTTCGAACTAATGATTCAATCGCCAAACGGCTGGACTGACTTCAACAACACAGTTCAACTAGCGGTAGAACAGCTGAACGAAATCGGTATTAAAGCGAAAGCTCGTACACCTGACTTCTCTGTTTACAATCAAGCAATGCTTGAAGGTACATACGACGTAGCATACACAAACTACTTCCACGGTGCGGATCCATACACGTACTGGAACAGTGCTTACAACTCATCACTACAATCTGGTGATGGTATGCCTCGTTTCGCTATGCACTTCTACAAAAACGACAAGCTAGATGGTCTTCTAAACAGCTTCTACAAAACAGCTGATAAGAACGAGCAGCTAGACATTGCACACGGTATTCAGCAAATCATCGCTGCAGACCAAGTGACAATCCCTGTGATGTCTGGTGCTTACATGTACCAATACAACACAACTCGCTTCACTGGTTGGTGGAACGAAGAAAATCCAAAAGGCCGTCCAAACATTTGGGCTGGTATTCCAGAGCGTCTACTTCATGTACTGGACCTAAAACCAGTTAAATAAGTAATCGTTCAATCCTTGCGGCGTAACCTCTTACGCCGCTTATAAAAATCCCCACACTCTCAATTGAAAGTATGGCGCTAGTCGTCAGGGGATTTTTCGTTCCAAATTTCGCTAGGAGCGACCTGAATCCAGAAACAGGGAAACAATCTGGGTGAGTAAGGTGTGAGTTATGGGTTATTTTTTAAGACGTTTGTCATTTTATTTTGTCGCGCTATTAGTTGCTGCGACGTTAAACTTTATTATTCCAAGAGCAATGCCTGGTGACCCCGTTACCATGATGTTTGCGAACGCTTCTGTACAAGTTACTCCAGAGCGTATTGCTGCAATGAAAGAACTATTAGGCTTCGTTGATGGCGGTCTACTGGTTCAATACGTAGCGTACATGAAGAACATTCTTAGCTGGGAACTTGGTACATCAATTCAATTCTACCCACTTTCTGTAAACACACTGTTGGGTGGAGCATTCGGTTGGTCGCTTTTCTTAGCTGGCACTGCAGTTATTCTTTCTTTCTCGATTGGCTCAATCCTAGGTATTTTCGCAGCGTGGAAACGCGGCAGTAAATACGATGCCTTCGTAACTCCAGGGATGCTGATTCTACAAGCTGTTCCTCAAGTTGTTATCGCGATGATTGCACTATTTACCTTTGCAATTGGCTTAAAGTGGTTCCCAACAGGTTACGCCTACACCGCAGGTACTATGCCAGATTGGACAAGCTGGGCATTCATTAAAGATGTCGCTTACCACGCCTTCTTACCACTGTTCTGTGCTTCTGTTGTTCAAATTGGTGGCTTCCTAGTAAACATGCGTAACAACATGATCAACCTACTAGCAGAAGACTACATCACCATGGCGAAAGGCAAAGGCCTGAGCGAAAACCGAGTGGTATTCAACTACGCAGCTCGTAACGCGATGCTACCAAGTGTGACTGCTCTTTCAATGTCTCTAGGTATGGCAATCGGTGGTCAGTTAATTATCGAAATCATCTTTAACTACCCAGGTCTTGGCAGCGTACTTTTCAACGCAATTAACGCTCGTGACTACCAAGTACTGCAAGGTCAGCTGCTTATCATGACGCTATTCATGCTGTTCTTTAACCTAGTTGCAGACATGCTTTACGTTGTTCTTGACCCTCGTCTTCGTAAGGGTGGTAAATAATCATGAAAGACTTTCTAAAACTCATTTGGCGTAACCCGATGGCCCTAACAGGCGTCATCATCCTAAGTATTTTTATTCTTGGCGCGATTGCAGCACCATTAATCACCAAGCATGTGCCAGACAAACGTACAGGTAACCCACACGAATACCCTGGTTTCGTCGTTAAGTCTGCACAAACTAACCCTGATGGCTGGGTTGCTCAAAACCTAGCAGACGACCGTCGCACACTTATCATGTCTAAGAAGGCAGACCACGTACTAGGCACAACTCGTATGGGTCGTGACGTTTGGTCTCAGGTGGTATACGGCGCACGCGTATCTCTTGCAGTAGGTTTTGGTGCGGGTCTAACCGTATGTTTACTCGCAACTGTTATTGGTGTTTCTGCAGGTTACTTCGGCGGCCGTGTTGATGATGTGCTAACAGCCGCAATGAACATCATGCTGGTAATCCCTCAATACCCATTACTGTTCGTAGTAGCAGCCTTTATCGGTGAGGCAGGGCCACTCACCATAACCTTGGTTATCGGCTTTATGTCCTGGGCATGGGGAGCCCGTGTTGTTCGCTCTCAGACATTAGCACTGCGTGAAAAAGAGTTTGTAAAAGCCGCTGAAGTTTTGGGTGAATCTTCATTCCGCATCATCTTCGTAGAGATTCTGCCAAACCTTATCTCTATCGTTGGCGCAAGCTTCATCGGTTCGGTGATGTACGCAATCATGATGGAAGCAACCATCTCGTTCTTAGGTCTTGGTGACCCTAACACAATCAGCTGGGGCATCATGCTTTACAACGTTCAAACCTCTTCATCAATGCTGATTGGCGCTTGGTGGGAACTATTGGCTCCTTGTATCGCATTAACACTACTTGTAACTGGCCTTGCTCTGCTTAACTTCGCTGTCGATGAAATTGCCAACCCGCAACTGCGTTCTCATAAAGGCATGAAGCGTTGGAAGAAACTAGCGGCACAAGACAAACAAGAACGTGAACCAGAACTACCACCACAAAATGCACTTTGGAGCGGAGATAAATAATCATGTCTGAACCACTAATTTCTATCCGCAACTTATGCGTGGATTACATCACAGAGTCTGGCGATGTTCGTGCGTGTAACAACGTAAGTTTCGACATCGCTCCAGGTGAAGTATTCGGCCTAGCTGGTGAATCTGGCTGTGGTAAATCAACGGTCGCTTTCTCTCTTATGCGTCTTCATAAGCCGCCCGCTTACATCAGTGGTGGTGAGGTTATTTTCAACGGTGAGAACATCCTTGAATACAGTGATGACCGTATGCAAGCGTTCCGTTGGAGCGAGATGTCGATGGTATTCCAGAGCGCGATGAACGCGCTCAACCCAGTCCTACCAATGGAAGAGCAGTTCTGTGACGTAATCATGCGTCACACCAACATGACTCGTGAGCAAGCTAAACAACGTGCTGAAGGTCTACTAGAAATCGTAGATATTCACCCGAGCCGATTGAGTGACTACCCTCACCAATTCTCTGGCGGCATGCGTCAGCGCTTAGTTATTGCTATCGCGTTGGCACTGAATCCAAAGCTGATCATCATGGATGAGCCGACAACCGCACTTGATGTGGTTGTGCAACGCGAAATCCTACAAAAGATTTATGCACTGAAAGAAGAGTTTGGCTTCTCGATTCTGTTCATCACCCATGACCTGTCATTGATGGTCGAGTTCTCTGACCGTATCGGCATCATGTACTCAGGTGAGCTAATCGAAGTGGCTAACTCTCAAGATATTCTAGAAAACCCTTACCACCCTTACACCAAAGGGCTGGGAAGTTCTTTCCCTCCACTGACAGGGCCAAAGACAAAACTAGCAGGTATTCCGGGCAACCCTCTGAACCTGTTAGAGATCCCTGAAGGGTGTCGTTTCCAAGCTCGTTGTGACCGTGTACATGAAACGTGTACCAAGGTACCAACCAAGCTGCGTTCTATCGACCCGGGACATTTGTCTAACTGCCACCTGTACGGTGACCCAATAGTACAAAGGAAGCTATAGCTTGCACGCTAACTCAGCGTGAATAACGAACAAGGCGGCTCGACCACCTAAAAACAAGCAAAGCGAATAAGGATTCTGGAGACAATTATGAGCAAAGATTTCGGTCAATTATTGGTAGAAGGCAAGAATGTCGTAAAAGACTTCCCAATAAGCAGTACCACAATTCAAACCCCAATGATGCGTGCGATTAACGACGTGTCATTCAAGATGTACAAAAGCCGCGGCCTAGCAGTGGTTGGAGAGTCTGGTTCAGGCAAATCAACAACCGCAAAAATGATCGCAAAAATGTACGCACCTTCAGGCGGCACGATCGAATACAAAGGTCGTGATATCCAAGAGATCTCAAGCAGAAAAGATCTTATGCACTACCGTGAAGGCGTGCAGATGGTATGGCAAGACCCGTTTGGTTCTCTGAACCCAACGCACAATATCTTCCACCACATTGCTCGACCGCTGTTGATCCACAAGAAAGTATCCCCGGGTAACAAGAAAGAGTTAGAAGAACGCGTTTACGATCTTTTGGAGCAAGTGGGCTTAATCCCACCAAAAGAGACGGCGCAAAAATACCCTCACCAACTCTCTGGTGGTCAGCGTCAACGTGTCAACCTAGCTCGTAACATCGCGGTAGGTGCAGAGGTCGTTCTAGCGGACGAACCAACCTCAATGTTAGATGTATCAATCCGTGCAGGTGTTTTGAACCTAATGGAAGAGATGAAGTTTGAGAAGCAAATGTCTCTGCTTTACATCACGCACGATATCGCAACCGCTCGTTATATCGCGGAAGACCTATCGGTAATGTACGTGGGACACATGGTGGAATGGGGGGATACCGATGACGTTATTGCTAACCCTCAGCACCCTTATACCCAGCTACTGGTTTCAGCGGTTCCAGATCCTAAGAAATCGATCCATGAACAACTTGCTGGCAACAAAGGTGAGATCCCTCTTTGGACGCCAGTATCAGCAGGCTGCCCATTTGCAGGTCGTTGTACTCATGCAATGGACAAATGTAAAGAGCAGCTACCAGGGGTTACGCAACTAGCTGATAACCACTTTGTACGTTGTTACCTACACGAAAGCTAAGCAATAAAATCAAGTTAGGGTCTGCGGGCCCTACCTATTTATATCCAAAACATTCAAGTACCTAGCCAATAGAAACTAGGACTGTCGGAGAATATTGATGCTGTTATTGACCAACCATATTGGCTATGAATCCACAGGCCCCAAGCAGGCAATCTTACAAACTAAGAAAGCTCGCCTATCTAGCACAACGGCTTTACTCGTCTGTGCAGACAACCATATCACTGTCGGAAGTTTTGATGTGGTAAAACAAGGCCACGTAGCAAATTGGCATCAAGGGCAATTCTTCACTATCGACTTCAGTTCAGTCACTGAATCTGGTCGCTACTATCTACGTTTTGACAACCTGCGCTCTGAAGTATTTGAGATTGCTAGCAACCTATTAATGAACCACACGTTTTCTGATGTGCTTCATTACTTTAAGTCACAACGCTGTGGCGGTACTTTCGACAAGAAAGATCGACAAGCACAAATTCTCGGTACCGACAGGTACGTCGATGTCCACGGTGGATGGTATGATGCATCAGGTGATGTCAGTAAGTATTTTAGCCACCTGTCTTATGGCAACTACCTAAACCCGCAACAGATTCCAATGGTCGTTTGGAACATGCTGAAAAGCGTGCGCTTAACCAGCGACGATCCGGACTTCCCTAAATTCTCCATGACTCGTCTAACGGAAGAAGCGCTATTTGGTGCTGATTTCTTAGTGCGTATGCAAGACGCGGCTGGATACTTCTACATGACAGTATTCGATAAGTGGAGCAAAGATATCAACCAGCGCGACATCTGCGCTTATGCGACTCAAGAAGGCCATAAATCAACAGACTTACAAGCAGGCCATCGACAAGGTGCAGGTGTAGCTATCGCAGCATTGGCAGCCGCTTCTGAGCTTGAAATCTCTGGCAGCTACTCGAGCGATACTTACCTTGATACGGCAGCTAAGGGTTACTGGCACCTAAAAGAGCACAACCTCCAGTATCTAAACGATGGTGAAGAGAACATCATCGATGAGTACTGTGCCCTACTCGCAGCCAATGAACTGTATCGCGTAACAAAAGACCAGCAATACCTATCAGAAGCAAGAACTTGGGCAACTCGTTTAATTTCTCGCCAACAGTCAGATGATTCATTTGAGCACTTCTGGTCAGCGAATTCTGATGGCACTCGACCATACTTCCATGCAGCCGAAGCTGGTCTTCCTGTGATTGCGCTATGCGAATACCTCGACAACGAAACCGATGATGAATTAAAAGAACAGGCTCGCACAGTTGTTGAACAAGCTTGCCAGTTCGAAATCAACATTACCGACAAAGTCACTAACCCATTTGGCTACCCAAGACAGTACGTTAAGTCTGTCGATGGTGATAAACGTGATGCCTTCTTTGTCGCTCAGCAAAACGAAACAGGTTACTGGTGGCAAGGCGAAAACGCTCGCCTTGGCTCAATCGCAACCATGGCGTACTTAGTTCAGCCACACATTCAAGATAGCGAACTTAAAAAGCGTTTGATCCAACTTTCGCAAAACAGCCTCGACTGGATCTTGGGCCTCAACCCATACCACATGTGCATGCTCGATGGTCACGGTCACAACAACCCTGATTACCTACCACAACTTGGTTTCTTCAATGCGAAGGGCGGTATCTGCAACGGCATCACAGCTGGTTTCGAAGATGAACACGACATCGCGTTTAATCCACCAGCACAAAAAGACGACATGCTTCAAAATTGGCGCTGGGGTGAACAATGGATCCCTCATGGCGCTTGGTTCCTATTAGCAACCGCTGCACAGTTCAACTTCTTAGCACAAAGTAAGGAGCAATAATCATGACTCTTTACTTCATAGGTATTGATGGCGGCGGTACATCTTGTCGAGCTCGAATCCGAGATGACCAAGGCACACTCATTGGTGAAGCGAAAAGTGGCAGTGCTAACATCCTTTTAGGTGTCGATGTTGCAATGAGCTCAATTATTGATGCCATTACAAAAGCGGCACAACAAGGGCAACTAAACTCAAACCATTTTTCAAATATGCATGTTGGCCTAGCTCTGGCTGGTGCTGAGCAAAAGTCGGCATGGTTCGATTTCATGGCTCAACCACACCCTTTCGCAAGTATGACGCTCAACACTGACGCTTACGGTGCTTGTATTGGTGCTCACAATGGCCAAAACGGCGCGATCATGATTGGTGGAACTGGCTCATGCGGCATCTACCTGCAAGATGGTGAGCAGCACGTAGTTGGCGGTCGTGAATTCCCAATTTCTGACCAAGGTGGCGGTGCTGTGATGGGCCTTCGCTTGATGCAACAAGTTCTGCTTGCTGAAGATGGCATTCGCAACAAGACACCACTCACTCAACACGTGATGAACCACTTTGGCAATGATGTTGATGCCATCGTCGAATGGTCCAAAGGCGCGATTCCAAAAGACTACGGTCAATTCTCGCCAGTGATTTTTCAACTCGCTAACGAGGGCGATGAGCTAGCTATCGAGATGCTCAAGCAAACCGCAGCTGATATCGAAATGTTTGTGCTAGCACTTCATCGTAAAGGTGCGGATAAGGTATGCCTGATGGGCAGTATCGCTGAGCGCATTCTCAACTGGCTATCACCACCAGTACAACAATGGATCGTTGAACCTCAATTTGACGCTATCGAAGGCGCATTGATGTTTGCCGGTAAACCACAACACAACTTGTATCAACAGGCTTAGCAGGGAAGTTATATGAACTATCGCATCGACTTAGCTGTTCTCTCTGAACAAAAAAATAACTGCCGATTTGGCCTTACGGTACATAACTTAAGTGATCTTGATGTAACAGATTGGTCACTGCATTTTGCGTTTGATCGATTCATCCTTCAAGAGAGTCTGTCGCAGGGCGAACTGACTCAAGTTGGCAGTTTTTGTTCGTTCAAACCAAGTTCGTCAGTGTTAAAGGCGAACAACCATTACTACCTTGAATTCAGCATTCAAAGCGCCCCATTCCGTTTTTATTCTGACGGTCTAAACGATGCCTTTATCCAAACGCATCACCAAGGCGAAACCTCAGTACTGCCAGTTGCGATATCACCCATTGTTCTGGCGTCACCATACCGTGAACGCAATCAGACACCTGAAGTGAACGCTGCTGAGATGGCATTAATTCCTCAGCCGAACCTGATCGAACTTAAGCAAGGTAGCTTCGCGTTAAATAGTAAATGCAAGATTGAGGTTCAATCTCACCTAGCAGATAAAGCCGTCACTTGGCTAAAACAAGAATTACTTTCTACCTTTGAACTGTCGATTTCGAATCAGCTTCCAACAGAAGAAAGCCATGACATTCTATTCCGCAGTAATCCGACTTTAGACGAAGCCGAATACAAACTCCGCATTACTGAACAGCAGATAATTGTTGAGTCAGGTAGCCAGTCTGGATTTACACACGCTGTAGCAAGTCTGATTCAGTTGGTTCAACAACAGGATGCCGAAAGCTTCTCTGTGCCATGTTGCAAAATCGCTGACCAACCGCGTTTCAAATACCGTGGCATGATGTTGGACTGCGCTCGTCACTTCCATTCAGTGGAGCAAGTGAAGCGCTTAATCAACCAATTAGCGCACTACAAGTTCAACGTTTTTCATTGGCACCTAACTGATGATGAAGGTTGGAGAATCGAGATAAAGAGCCTACCTCAACTTACTGAAATCGGTGCTTGGCGAGGTCCTGACCATGCATTGGAACCACAATATACCCATATTGCTGAAAACTACGGCGGCTTCTACACACAGCAACAGATTCGCGAAGTTATTGAATACGCAGAGCAGCGTAGCATCACTGTTATCCCTGAGATCGATATCCCGGGACACTGTCGTGCCGCGATCAAATCACTGCCTGATATGTTGGTAGAGCAAGCTGACACCACTCAATACAAGAGTATCCAGCACTACAACGACAACGTGCTAAACCCAGGCTTGCCAGGTACTTACCAGTTCCTAGATGCGGTTATTGAAGAAGTGGCAGAGCTATTCCCTAGCGAATTGATTCATATGGGCGCAGACGAAGTACCACCGGGTGTGTGGACTAACAGCCCTGCCGCTCAAGCACTGATGAAAGAGCACCAGTACCAAGACAGCAAAGACTTGCAAGGCCACCTGTTCCGCTATGCCGAGAACAAACTTAAGCAGCTAGGCAAACGCATGGTGGGCTGGGAAGAAGCACAGCACGGCGACAAGGTGAGCAAAGAGACCATCATCTACTCGTGGCTCAGCGAAGAAGCGGCTGTGAACTGTGCTCGCCAAGGCTTTGATGTGGTGCTGCAACCTGCACAATTTACCTATCTCGACATGACCCAAGATTATGCACCGGAAGAGCCGGGCGTAGATTGGGCTGCAGTTATCCCATTAGAACAAGCTTATACCTACGAAGCGCTTGCTGAGATATCCGACACCGACCCAATTCGTAAGCGGATCCGCGGAATTCAGTGCGCTCTATGGTGTGAGATCGTCACCAACCAAAAGCGTATGGATTACATGGTCTTCCCAAGAATTAGCGCTTTAGCTGAAGGATGTTGGACACATAAAAACAACCGAAACTGGCTAGATTACCTATCTCGCCTAAAGGGTCACTTGCCGCTGCTCGACAGACTCAATGTGGAGTACCGCAACCCTTGGAAAGCTGAATAAAACAAACCACAGCACACTCACGTCGAGTGCTTGCTGACTCAAATTAAGGTGCTCAGTCTAATAAAACTCAGCATCACTATTTAAAAATTAGCTGCATAGATGCAGTTTGTTAAAAAGGAAATGACAATGAAATACGGCTATTTCGATAACGACAATCGCGAATACGTCATCACTCGCCCTGATGTACCAGCACCTTGGACCAACTACCTAGGTACTGAAAAGTTTTGTACCGTGATTTCGCACAATGCGGGCGGTTACTCGTTCTACAATTCTCCGGAATACAACCGTGTTACTAAATTCCGTCCAAACGGTACCTTTGATCGTCCTGGACACTATGTTTACCTGCGTGATGATGAGACGGGTGACTACTGGTCTATCTCTTGGCAACCTGTGGCAAAAAGCCTAGATGAAGCGAATTACGAAGTTCGTCACGGCCTGTCATACTCAAAGTTCAAATGTGAATACAGCGGTATTACCGCGACCAAAACGCTATTCGTACCTAAAGGCGAAGATGCAGAAATTTGGGACGTTGTCCTAAAGAACAACACTGATAAGCCTCGTACCATCAGCACTTTCTCATTTGTTGAGTTCTCGTTCAGCCACATCCAATCGGACAACCAGAACCACCAGATGTCTTTGTACTCTGCGGGCACGTCTTACCAAGAAGGGGTGTTGGAATACGACCTGTACTACAACACTAATGACTTTGAAGGCTTCTACTACTTAGCGTCAACTTTCTCACCAGACAGCTACGACGGCCAACGTGACAACTTCCTTGGCATGTACCGTGATGAAGCAAATCCAATTGCAGTTGAAAATGGTAAATGTTCTAACAGCGCTCAAACCTGTTACAACCACTGTGGCTCTCTACACAAGCAATTTACCATTCAACCAGGTGAAGAGGTTCGCTTTGCCTATGTACTAGGTATCGGCAAAGGCAATGGTGAACGCCTACGTGAAAAATACCAAAACACAGCAAACGTAGATGCGGCGTTCCAAGGCATCAAAGATCACTGGGACGAGCGTTGCAACAAGTTCCAAGTTAAGTCTCCAAATGAAGGCTTAGACACCATGATCAACACGTGGACACTATACCAAGCAGAAACTTGTGTGGTGTGGTCGCGCTTTGCATCATTCATTGAAGTTGGTGGCCGTACTGGTCTTGGTTACCGTGATACTGCGCAAGATGCGATCTCAGTACCTCATGCCAACCCACAAATGACTAAGAAACGTATTATCGACCTGCTTCGTGGCCAAGTGAAAGCGGGCTACGGTCTACACCTATTCGATCCAGACTGGTTCGATCCAGAGAAAGCAGACGTTGAACCATCAAAATCACCAACGGTTGTTCCAACACCGTCAGATGACGACAAGATCCACGGCATTGAAGATACTTGTTCTGATGATCACTTGTGGATCGTACCAACCATCATCAAATACGTGATGGAAACCGGTGAGCACGACTTCTTTGATGAAGTAATTCCATACGCAGACGGCGGTGAAGCAACTGTTTACGAACACATGAAAGCGGCGCTGAACTTCTCTGCTGAATACGTAGGTCAAACCGGTATCTGTAAAGGTCTACGTGCTGACTGGAATGACTG
This sequence comes from Vibrio sp. BS-M-Sm-2, assembly GCF_041504345.1. Lineage (NCBI taxonomy): Bacteria > Pseudomonadati > Pseudomonadota > Gammaproteobacteria > Vibrionales > Vibrionaceae > Vibrio > Vibrio sp. BS-M-Sm-2. The sequence continues at coordinate 2,509,936 of NZ_CP167894.1, read as the reverse complement.
CTTGAACCTAGGTGGCGGTGAATCTTCAATGGTTTCATTCCTACACTTCTGGGCTCTGCAAGAATTCTTAGACTTAGCTAAGTTCCGCAATAACGACGCTGATGTTGCGAAATACACTGAAATGGCAGCGAATGTTCGCGAAGCGTGTGAAACACACCTTTGGGATGACGAGGGTGGCTGGTACATCCGTGGTCTAACTAAAAATGGCGACAAGATCGGTACAGCTCAACAAACTGAAGGTCGTGTACACCTTGAGTCAAACACACTAGCAGTTCTGTCTGGTGCTGTTTCTCAAGAGCGCGGCGAGAAAGCGATGGACGCAGTTGATGAGAACCTATTCTCAGAATACGGCCTACACCTAAACTCTCCATCGTTCGCGACACCAAACGATGATATCGGCTTCGTAACTCGCGTTTACCAAGGCGTAAAAGAGAATGGCGCTATCTTCTCTCACCCGAACCCATGGGCTTGGGTAGCAGAAGCAAAACTTGGCCGTGGCGACCGTGCTATGAAATTCTACGATGCACTCAACCCATACAACCAAAATGACATGATTGAAACACGTTACGCAGAACCATACTCATACGTGCAGTTCATCATGGGTAAAGACCACCAAGACCACGGCCGTGCAAACCACCCTTGGTTAACCGGTACTTCTGGTTGGGCTTACTTTGCGGTAACCAACTTCATTCTTGGTGTTCGAACAGGCTTCGAAGGCTTAACCGTCGATCCTTGTATTCCGACGGATTGGCCAGAATTCGAAGTTACTCGTCAATGGCGCGGTGCGACTTACAACATCACAGTGCAAAACCCGAATGCAGTCAGCAAAGGCGTTGCTTCTATCACTATCAACGGTGAGTCAGTTGAAGGTGCAATTCCAGTACAAGCAGAAGGCAGCGTGAACGATGTTGTCGTTGTTCTAGGCTAGTCACTCAATTTAACGAACAGCTCTTGTCTCAAGTCTTTACAGGCTTGAGACAATGAGACTAAAAGGATTTTCTAATGATTAAATTTGGTACAGGTGGCTGGCGCGCTTTCATTGGTGAAGAGTTCACCAGAGAGAACGTTCGCTTAGTAGCGCAAGCGCTCGCTAACATCATTAACAACGAAGATGCAGCCAAGAATGGTTTTGTGATCGGTTATGACCGTCGTTTCCTTTCAGATAAAGCGGCATGCTGGTTTGCAGAAGTACTTGCAGCGAATAACATCAAAGTAAGCTTCATTGATAAATTCGTTCCAACACCTATCGTGATGTTCCAAGCAAAAGAGATGGGGTGTACCTACTCAGCGTGTATTACCGCTTCTCACAACCCAGCAGACTACAACGGTATCAAGGTGTTCATTGAAGGTGGTCGTGATGCTGACGAGATCATCACCGAGAAGATCGAACAGCAAATCGCAACCCTAACCAACGAAGACGTTATCCGTGTCGATTTCGAACAAGCGTTAAATGACAAAGAGATCGAGATCATCAATCCGATGAACGACTTTGTGGATTCGATCATCAACTTTATTGATATCGATTCGATCAAAAAAGCCAACCTACGCGTACTGATTGATCCTATGTTTGGTGTAGCAAAAAATGCTCTGCAAACAGTACTGATTAACGGTCGCTGTGATGTCGATGTCATCAACGATGGCAAAAACCCAGATTTTGGTGGCTTGATGCCATCGCCAAATGCCGCAACGCTGTATCGCTTGAAGCACTTAGTAGCCGCTGAAGGTTATGACATCGGTATCGGTACCGATGGCGATGCCGACCGCTTAGGCATTATCGATGAGAAAGGTCACTTCATTCATCCTAACGAAGTGTTATTGCTGCTTTACTACTACTTACTGAAATACAAAGGTTGGAAGGGCTCTGTCGTGCGTAACATCGCAACCACACACCTGCTAGATAAAGTCGCGGCTGATCACGGCGAGAAGAGCTTTGAGGTTCCGGTAGGCTTTAAACATATCAGCTCGCAAATGGAAGCCGATGACTCACTGATTGGTGGAGAAAGCTCAGGTGGTTTAACCATTCGTGGTCACATCAAAGGTAAAGACGGCGTATTTGCTTCTAGCTTGCTGGTTGAAATGATCAGCGTGACGGGCAAAAAGCTGTCTGAACTGCTTGATGAGATCTATTCCAAATACGGCTATGCCTACACCGCTGAAGGCGACTGCAAGTTTAAGCCTTCAGAGAAAGAAGCACTCTACACCAAGATCTATGTAGAGAAGCAACTGCCTGAATTTGAATACGAAATTGAAAAAGTCAGCTATGAAGATGGTGCCAAGGTGTACTTCAAGAATGGCGGCTGGGTAATTGCTCGCTTCTCAGGAACAGAGCCGTTACTACGAATCTTCGCAGAAATGGAAGATAAAGACACTGCAGAACGTGTTCTTCAAAAAGTGAAAGACTTCCTCTCTCTATAGGCTTATAGAGTGCAGCAGTTTTGTATGGGATTTAACAAATCACTGCCTTGTTAAAGCCTATAGGTGAAGAACTCTTGCCCAGTACTTTAATTAAAGTGCTGGGCTTTTTTATCGTGATTCTTGTAACGATTAGTATCGTGTTGTATCCCTTTAAAAAGCCAACACGCCTTTGGCATCGACTTTTACGTTTACTGGCATACCCACTTCAAGCGCTTCTGATGAGGTTGCCAACAACTTCTGACCATGAGCTTCAATAACATAGCGACAGTGGTCTCCCATAAATTGCTGTTCTAGCACTGAAATAGCGCTGTCTTGCTCATAACTTGCTTGGATCTGCTGTGGTCTTAGTAACAACGAACATTCCGATCCCACTTCAATCTGAGTTTGTGCTTTAGCTTCTATCAGGCCTAAGCTTGTTTCAAATTCATTTCCTGAAATACGCTGTGCATTCAGATAACTGCCACCACCCAGGAAATCAGCAACGAACTTACTCGAAGGGTGGAAATACAACTCAGATGCCGAACCATACTGTTCAATCACACCATGGTTCATTACAGCCATCTTATCTGCGAAAGCAAATGCCTCTTCGCGACTATGAGTCACAAAAATAGCGGTAACACCCTGCTTCTTAAAGATCTTACGAATTTGAGAAATCAGCTCATGACGAACTTGAGTATCGATGTTCGAGAATGGTTCATCTAACAACAGTAAGTCAGGTTTGTATGCCAAAGATCGGGCAATCGCAACACGCTGTTGTTGACCACCAGAAAGTTGATGTGGGTATCGGTCACCGAACTCATCTAAATGAACCAGTTCCAACATCTCTTGAACTTTCTCTTTCTTTTGTTGCTCAGAGAGCTCTTTAAGGCCAAAGCCAACATTCTGTTTTACCGTCAAGTGCGGAAACAGGGCGTAATCTTGGAAAATCATACCTATGTTTCGTTGCTCAGGTGGCAACCAATTATCGCTGTCATCGATAGTTTGACAGTTCAGGCTCATTACACCGCTACTCAATGGAAGTAGACCGGCAATCGCCTTAAGTAAGGTGGTTTTTCCGCAGCCACTAGCACCAAGAAGACAAACAATTTCACCATGCTCTACTTCTAACGAGAGCGCTTCCAAGATAGTTTGCGACTCATATTTACAAGTCAGATCTTTAATTGATAATGCACAACTCATTAGTGTTTCTGCTCCAAAGAACGGTTTACGATGATCAGAGGAATTAAACCCACCAACACCAATAATACAGCAGGCATTGCCGCCAATTCTAGGTGCTCATCTGAGGCATAGTTATAAACGTAAGTCGCCAATGTTTCGAAATTGAAAGGACGTAACAGCAATGCCGCATTCAACTCTTTCATTGATTCGATAAACACCAGTAAACCTGCGATCAACGCACCGCGTTTAATCAAAGGTAAATGAACACGACGTAACATCTGGTTGGTATTGCAACCCATAGTTTTAGAAGCCATATCCAATGAAGGAGAGATTTTACTCAAGCTACTTTCAACACTGCCAATCGCCACGGCAGAGAAACGCACGACCATCGCAAAAATAAGCGCAAACATAGAGCCAGAGAAAATCAGCCCCGGGCGCCCCCACTCCATCACTTTCGCAATATCATTGACTAAGTGATCCATAAACAGCACAGGCACCATCACACCAATAGCCAACACGGTGCCTGGAACGGCATAGCCCATCGAAGCGAGACGCATATAAGCCTGATTTTTCTTACTCGGGCTAACACGTTGATTGAAGTTAACAATCATCGCTACAATTACACCAATAATTGCCGCTACCACCGACACATAAAGGCTGTTAACCGCATACTCTCTGAATTCAGGCGTCCAACTTTGTGCAAAGTATTTGTAGGCATAGATCATCAACTGGCCTAGAGGGAATAAGAATGCAACGCACACTAATCCCCAGCACCAAAATAGTGCCAACCACTTCTTCCAACCGGACAGGTCGTAACGAAAGTCTTCACGACTGCTGAATTGATTCTGGAACAGTTTCTGTTTACGACGACTGTAGCGCTCTGAACTCAACAGTAGGATCACGATAACCAGCATAATTGCCGATATTTTCGCAGCAGCCGTTAAACTTGAGTAACCTAACCAGGTATCGTAAACCGCTGTCGTTAAGGTGTTGACTGCAAAGTAACTCACGGTACCAAAGTCACCAATGGTTTCCATTGCAACAAGCGATAGACCTACGGCCATTGATGGGCGAACAAGTGGCAACGAGATACGACGAAAACTTTCCCAAGGTGAGCATTTTAGCAACCGAGCTGATTGCAGTAAGGAGACGTTTTGCTCCATAAATGCCGCTCGGCACAGCAAGTAAACATAAGGATAGAGAACGAGAGACAGAACAATAATAGCACCAGATAAGGTTCTAATATCCGGGAACCAATACTCACCAGGTCCCCACTCAGTAAGATTTCGCAGTAGAACTTGAACAGGGCCAGCAAAGTCGAACCAATCGGTAAAAATATACCCGACAATATAGCCTGGCATTGCTAATGGCAGTACCAGCGCCCATTGCAAAACCCGCTCGCCCGGTATACGGCACATTGCCATAATCCAAGCAGACGGAATACCAAAAACCAAAGACAGGAACATGGTTCCTATGACTAAAACCACCGTATTGTAAGCATAGGTGGGCATCACTGTGGACATCAGATGAGAAAATAGCTCATCTGTTTCTCCAACAGCCGTCGTAAAAATCGCTAAGATCGGTAAAACCAGCAAGACAGCAATGACGCCGCTACTGGTGTTCCATAAATAATTCTTTTCTTTCATCGCCTAACTACAACGAGGCTTAATGAAACACAAATGCATTTGCAAATACATCTCATATCCTTTTAATGGTGGGGTTATTTATACCCATATACTGTAACGACTTCAAGGTGAGATGCTCATAACTCAAGGGATCAACAGCTAGCTTTGTATCAAAAAGTGATTTTCCAAAAACAAACAACCTCAAGTGACCGAAAATGGTGACTTGAGGTTGTCATTTTACTTGGGCCGAAGCCTACAGTAATAAATTAAAGATCAAACTTAACTTCGTCTAATAGTTTGATTGCTGCTGCGTGATGGTCAGCAATTTGGTCTAGAGAAATTGTATCTGCTTTGAATTCACCCCATGAAGCAACAAGCTCAGAAGGTTTAACATCAGCTTTCACTGGGTATTCATAGTTCACTTCTGCGTACATGCTTTGTGCTGTGTTACCCGATAGGAATTCCATTAGCTTAACGGCATTCTCTTCGTTTGGAGAGTATTTAGCCATTGCCATACCAGAGATATTCACGTGAGTACCCGTTGTCTCTTGGTTAGGGAAGTTAATGTAAACAGCGTCAGCCCAAGCTTTTTGCTCTTTATCGTTAACCATCTTGCCTAGGTAGTAGCTGTTACCAAGAGCAACATCACATAGGCCTTCTTTAATCGCTTTAACTTGTGCGCGATCGTTGCCTTGAGGCTTGCGTGCTAGGTTAGCTTTTACGCCTTCTAGCCACTCTTTCGTTTCAGCTTCACCTTTGTGAGCTATCATCGAAGATACTAGAGAAACATTGTATGGGTGCTTACCGCTACGCGTACAGATCTTGCCTTTAAATTCAGGCTTAGTTAGATCTTCGTAAGTAAACTCCTCACCTAGACGACCAACACGGTCACGAGAAGAGTAAACGCTACGTGTACGTGTTGTTAGAGCGAACCACTCATTGTTTGTATCTTGGTATTGAGCAGGAATATTCTTTTCAAGAACTTCGCTTTCAACAGACTGAACTAAACCTTGTTTAGTTAGCTCAGATAGACGACTGATGTCTACAGTTAACACTACGTCTGCAGGGCTGTATTCGCCTTCTTGAGCTAACTTTTCTGCTAAACCTTTTTTAGCAAACTTAACGTTTACTTTAATGCCAGTCTCTTTTGTGAATTCCTTGAACATTGGTTCAACTAGGAAAGGTTGACGGTAAGAGTATACGTTCACTTCTTCCGCAGCCATTGCAGCAGGGGCAATGACACTACACGCTAGAGCTGAAAGTGTTAGCAGTTTTTTCATGGTAAAATCCTTTATATCGAAATGATAATCTATATCAGTTGCGTTATTATATTCATCAGTAACACAATTACAATGATGTCCGACAAAAAAATTGTTCGCTCTGCGTCATCAGCCTCGCACTTTTGTAACAATTCATTTCAAAGTGACCGCTTATTCTTGCGAAGAGTTGCCGGCTAGCTCGGTTTATCTACATCAATCAAAACTACTCGACCATTAATAACAAAACCCCACAACCAATGGCTATGGGGTTTGCTTTGTCCTGCCTAATCCGTTCAGATTAGACAAATACTATTGATTATTTTACTGATACAAACTCTGGGTAAGCGCCGACACCACAATCGTGCATGTCCATACCTTCTAGCTCTTCATCTTCACTAACACGAATACCGATTGTTGCTTTAAGCACTGCCCATACCGCTAGGCTCGCACCGAATACCCATGCGAAGATTACGGCAGCACCCAATAGTTGAGCACTAAACGTTGCGTCAGTATTACTCAGTGGCACTGCCATTAGACCGAAGAAACCACACACACCGTGCACTGAGATAGCACCAACTGGATCATCAATCTTAGCTTTATCTAAAGCGATGATGCTGAACACAACCAATGCGCCAGATACCGAACCAATTGCTACTGCGAATAGAGGTGATGGTGATAGAGGATCTGCAGTGATTGCTACTAGGCCAGCTAACGCACCGTTAAGAATCATTGTTAGGTCTGCTTTGCCCCAAGTCGTTTTACATACTAGTAGTGCTGCGATTGCGCCTGCTGCAGCTGCTGCGTTGGTGTTAAGGAAGATTTGACCCACTGCTGTCGCGTTCTCGAAATCTGAAACCATCAGTTGAGAACCGCCGTTGAAACCGAACCAACCAAACCAAAGAATAAATGTACCTAGTGTTGCAAGCGGCATGTTTGAACCAGGAATCGGGTAGATTTCACCGTTCTTACCGTATTTACCTTTACGAGCACCAAGTAGTAGAACACCTGCTAATGCAGCTGCTGCACCGGCCATATGTACAATACCCGAACCTGCAAAGTCACTGAAACCCGCTTCTGATAGGAAACCACCGCCCCAAGTCCAGTAACCTTCAACTGGGTAAATGAATGCTGTTAGTACTACCGAGAAGATAAGGAACGACCAAAGTTTCATACGCTCAGCAACTGCACCAGATACCACCGACATTGCAGTTGCAACGAATACTACCTGGAAGAAGAAGTCTGATTCTAGAGAGTGGTCTGCGCCTTCACCTTGAGTACCAATCAGAGTACCGAATGATGGCAACCAACCGCCTTCGCCGTTGTCGACATACATGATGTTGTAACCAACCACTAAGAACGCTGTACAAGCAATTGCGTACAAGCAGATGTTCTTAGTTAAAATTTCAGTGGTGTTCTTTGAACGAACTAGGCCAGCTTCTAACATTGCGAAGCCTGCTGCCATCCACATTACCAACGCACCTGAAATGAGGAAGAAAAAAGTGTCTAGTGCGTAACGTAGTTCCGTTACTGTTGTTGTAAGTTCCATATTAAAGTCTCCAGTCCTTGTAATTCTTTAAAGTGCTTCAGCATCCATTTCACCAGTACGGATTCGTACGGCTTGGCTTAGGTCATACACAAAAATTTTGCCGTCGCCGATTTTTCCGGTATGTGCCGCTTGGCTAATCGCTTCAACAACTCGGTCAACATTTTCAGCTTGGGTAGCAATCTCTAGCTTCACCTTTGGTAGGAAGTCCACTTGGTACTCTGCACCACGATACAATTCAGTGTGTCCCTTCTGACGACCAAAGCCTTTCACTTCAGAAACAGTCATACCTTCAATACCCACATCAGAGAGCGCTTCGCGTACATCGTCTAATTTGAATGGCTTAACAATGGCATTTATTAATTTCATATTCTTTCCTTAAATTCTTACTTAATCCGTTAATTCTCTTATAACAATCCAAGTAGCATGCCAAAAAGTTAAATTATTGATTTTAAAGAACATGATAATAATAAAACCGTAATAACAAAAAAGGCCGCACCAATATGGTGCAGCCTTTTCACTATCTTAATGCGTTGCACTATTGTTGCTCCAGTTTTGGGCAACAAGGTCTCAAAGCTAAAAATAGAAACAGAATATTGAGCTTAGAAAATAAAAGACTAGTAACCTAGAAACTCCATCCAGCGCTCAATCAACAGCTCGAAGTCATCGATGCCACAACTTGCTTGGCTCTCACAGTTATAAAAGTCGAACTCACTGCCCTCTTCCATCTCTTGCTCGTGGCCAAGTACGTTTTCTTGAATCGTCACTTCGTCTTCATTGATCGCTAAACTGATCTCTTTACCAAGCAGGGTCACTTCATTGCTCAGATCCTGTCGAGATTGCTCAATAAGCGCCATCACATGATCTAATTTCAGCTTATCTTTACCAATCTCTTCTTGTAGCCAACGGCCAACGATCTCATGCCCCATACTGCATTTCACGTAGTACTCACCCATCAAAGTGTTTCTTGTAAATTCGAATTCCATAGTAGCTCCACGCAGTGACTGCAGACAGGGTTAAAAATGAGGCGAGAGTATATAGCGAAGTCATCAAGAGATCGAGTCGCTCGTCGTCCAGCATTCAGACATAAAAAAACGCCTTCTACGAATAGAAGGCGTTTAATCAGTTATTTAACCAGTCAGCGATTAAGCCGGCTCTTGGAAGATAACCGTATCTGCTTTTTCCGTGTACTGACCCATTTTATGGAAGTTCAGGTAACGGTATGTATCTGCAGCCGTTGCATTGATCTTATCAGCGTACTCTAGGTACTCTTCTTTCGTTGGAATACGACCAAGAATCGCACCTACCGCAGAAAGCTCAGCAGACGCTAGATAAACATTCGCGCCAGTACCCAAACGGTTCGGGAAGTTACGAGTAGAGGTAGACATTACTGTCGACTTGTCTGCAACACGCGCTTGGTTACCCATACATAGTGAACAACCCGGAGTTTCGATTCGAACCCCAGCACGACCGAAGATACCGTAGTAGCCTTCTTCTGTTAGTTGGTCTTTATCCATCTTAGTTGGCGGAGCCACCCAGAGACGAGTGCTTAGCGAGCCGTTGAACTCTTCAAGCATTTTACCTGCAGCACGGAAGTGACCGATGTTCGTCATACAAGAGCCGATGAACACTTCTTGAATCTCAGTACCTTGAACGTCAGATAGAAGACGTGCATCATCTGGATCGTTTGGTGCACATAGGATTGGCTGATCGATGTCAGCAAGGTCAATCTCGATAACGTGAGCGTATTCAGCATCTGAGTCAGCAGATAGCAATTCAGGGGTCGCTAACCACTCTTCCATTGCCGTGATACGGCGCTCAATCGTACGAACATCACCGTAGCCTTCAGCGATCATCCACTTAAGCATAACGATATTAGAGTTCAGGTATTCAGAGATAGACTCTTCAGAAAGCTTCACTGTACAGCCAGCTGCCGAACGCTCAGCAGATGCATCAGAAAGCTCAAACGCTTGCTCAACAGATAGGTGTTCAACACCTTCAATTTCTAGTACACGACCAGAGAATTCGTTGATCTTACCTGCTTTTTCTACCGTTAGTAGACCTTGCTTGATACCGTAAAGAGGAATGGCATGTACTAGGTCACGTAGCGTGATACCCGGCTGCATTTCGCCTTTAAAACGAACCAAGATAGATTCAGGCATATCAAGAGGCATTACACCCGTTGCCGCAGCAAATGCTACTAAGCCTGAGCCCGCAGGGAATGAAATACCTAGAGGGAAACGAGTATGCGAGTCACCACCTGTACCTACAGTATCAGGAAGAAGCATACGGTTTAGCCATGAGTGGATAACACCATCACCTGGGCGTAGTGAAACACCGGCACGGTTCATGATGAAATCAGGCAGCGTGTGGTGCGTGTTTACGTCAACCGGCTTCGGGTATGCCGATGTGTGACAGAAAGACTGCATGACTAGGTCTGCAGAGAAACCAAGACACGCCAGATCTTTAAGCTCATCACGAGTCATAGGACCAGTCGTATCTTGAGAACCGACTGTCGTCATTTTAGGTTCACAGTACTGACCAGCACGCACACCTTCAACGCCACACGCTTTACCAACCATCTTCTGAGCTAACGTGTAGCCTTTATCAGATGCAGATGGGTCGATTGGTTTAGCAAACAGATCGGTTTCTTCTAGACCTAGAGCGTCACGAGCGCGACCCGTTAGACCACGACCGATGATCAGTGGAATACGGCCACCAGCACGCACTTCATCGAGAAGTACTTTGCTTAGCTCAAAGTTTGAAATCACAGAACCGTTCTTGTGAACAACACCTTCGTACGGGTAGATATCAATGATATCGCCCATGTTCATGTCTTGTACGTTCAGTTCAATGGGTAGTGCGCCTGAGTCTTCCATTGTGTTGTAGAAGATCGGTGCAATTTTACCACCAAGACAAACACCGCCAGTACGCTTGTTTGGTACGAATGGGATGTCTTCCCCCATGAACCAAAGTACTGAGTTTGTTGCCGATTTACGTGAAGAACCAGTACCAACAACATCACCAACGTAAGCCAGTGGAATGCCATCTTTTTGCATTTCTTCAATTTGATTGATTGGACCAACGCTACCCTGTTCATCAGGAGTAATGCCATCACGTTCCATCTTCAGCATCGCTTTCGCGTGTACTGGGATATCAGGACGTGACCAAGCATCAGGTGCTGGAGATAGGTCATCGGTGTTAGTTTCACCAGTGACTTTAAATACTTTAACGGTGATCTTGTCCGCTACTTTATCTTTAGCTGTAAACCATTCGGCATCAGCCCAAGATTGAAGTACTTGTTGCGCTGAAGCATTGCCTGCTTTCGCTTTCTCTTCTACGTCGTAGAACGCGTCGAACATCAGTAGAGTATGAGACAGAGCTTTAACAGCGATAGGTGCAAGCTCAGCATCGTCTAGTAGAGATACTAGAGATTCGATGTTGTAACCGCCTTGCATAGTACCAAGCAATTCTGCAGCTTTTGCTTTACTTACTAGTGGAGAAGCTACTTCACCTTTAGTGATAGCCGTAAGGAAGCCAGCTTTTACGTAAGCAGCTTCATCTACACCCGGTGGAATGCGATTTTCTAGTAGGTCAAGAATGATTTCTTCTTCACCTTGAGGTGGATTCTTCAGAAGTTCAACTAGGCCAGCTACCTGCTCAGCATCTAGTGGTTTTGGAACAACTCCTTCGGCAGCACGTTCTTCGACGTGTTTACGGTAGGCTTCAAGCACGACTTTTTTCCTCTCATTGCGGTTCACTTCTTCCCTTCATAATTGTTAGTAAAATAAAGAAGTGAACATCCTTGGAAACTTGGCTCTCCATTGCCATTTTTGTCATTCAATTTGTATTGATGAGCGGCGTCATAGAGGCCAAACTGTGGGCGGTAGAATAGCAAATTTAACGTTAAATTAAAATCTTATCATTTTGACCAACATAGCAAGTTAAGACGAAAGTCCCACTATTTTTGCCTAATTACGCAGTAAAATGGCAGCTCTACGCATGATTATTTGTAGGAAGTACCTACAATCAAATACACCGAATCATAGTTATCTTCGGTTCGGCCATAAGCCAAAATGATCGGTCCTATTGGTGAATCGACACCCGCAAAAACGGAGCCCGCGGTGAACATTGGTGCTTCATCAAGTCTTAAATCATTGTTTGACCAAACACCACCATGTTCAATGGAAGCACCCACATAGAATGGTGACTCAAAGAGACCAAAGTCATTTTCAAACCACTTATAGCGGTAAATAAGACTCGTATAAGCTAAGTTCTGACCGATCATACTATTCCTAGGAATACCAGATAGGTTTAGGAAACCACCGAGCTCTTTGGGATCGATAGGAAAAACCGAGTTTTTGCTTTCTACGATACCGTAATCAAGCTTTGCGACTAAAGTATGCTTCTCAATACTTTGTGCCGCCATGAAATTAGCCGAAAACTCATAGACGGTATCGCTCTCCGAGGTTAATTCCGAATTTTCGATAGACGAATCATTCTCAAAATCATCATGAGAGACAAGGTACTCCAAATCGACAAAATAACCTTCGGTCGGCAAACTAAAGTTATCTAATGTATCGAGTCGATAGCTAATGAAGCCACCAATACGAGTGTACCCGCCATTACCAAGATAAGGCAGCGAAGAGACCTCCACATCACCATCGGTATAGCGAGCACCAAATTTAAGTTCTTGCCACAAAGTGGGTTGATAACCTAATGCTAACTCACCCACATACTCTTTATAAGACATGGGAAAGTAGTTTTGAGTTACATCCAATGTAGGCTCTTCGATTTCATCAATATCAACGGGTAAATTTCTTTGTTGATTACTATAAGCAAGAGATGCCGACGTGAATAGCTTTTGACTTGAGAAGAATGGGGAAAAAAGTTCAGCCTCTATACGCTTATCTGTACCCATCTCAACGTTGGTTCTTAGTTCTGCACCGTGTGAGTTGATATCGGTAAAATTAGCAGATACACCAAGCGAATACTGGCTCTCTGTTGAAAAGTCATCTTCAAGGAAAAAACGGAAATTGAGGTAATTAGGCCCCCAAGACTTTTCGTTCACATCGACCTGAAGTTGATCTTCGCCATCGACATTTTCGAACTCATAGGTGATCAACTCAAATCGGTCTAAGGCATACAGATCTTGCACTTTTGATTCAATTTCACTGGTCTTCAGAATCTCACCAGAATCGAGGTTCAAGCGGTTCTCAATCAGCTTATCGGTGTAATGAGTATTATTGTTGATAACAACCCTATCGACGACAGTCTTATCGCCATGTTTCAGCTGCTTTCGAGCTTGCTGCTTATGATCGATATACTTCTGATAGTCTGCGTTAGAGAGTGACAGCTTAGAAAGCTCAGAGCTGTTCTGGATCGCTGCGTCATAACCGGCTTGGTAGGCACCCGGCATTTTATCGAATTCTGTCGTCTCCATTTGCCCAACATCAGGGCGTAAAAAAACATCATCATCCGTCAGTGTCTCAGCTTGCTCTTGAGTGCTGCGTTGGACCAGATAATTAGAAAGTTGGTTAGCTGCCGCTAGAAAATTCGTGAAGTCTTCTTTGCCTTTGTAATTGGTACTGATATCCACCGCAATGACAATGTCCGCTCCCATCGCTCTGGCAACGTCGACTGGCATATTATTGGTGACACCGCCATCAACCAGCATTTGACCATCTAGAGAGTAAGGGGGAAGCGCGCCGGGTACCGACATACTCGCCATCATGGCATCAACAAGGTGACCATGGTCGATGACCACCTCTTCAAGTTCGATGATGTCGGTTGCGACGGAACGGTATGGAATAGCAAGATGATCAAAAGAGTCGAGTGGAGATAGATTACCTGTGGTCTCTCGCAGAATACGCAACATATTCTGACCTTGAACCACCCCTTTACTTGCTTTGATTTCGCCCCAACCTAAACCGAGGTCAGTGTTCAGTTGGTAGCGGTCTTCATATTCTTTGTCACGTACACGGCGATCACTACGGTTAACACGATCACGATAACCGCGATTCCAATCGACTGTATAAATAAAGCTCTCAATCTCGTCTGCGCTCATCCCTGTCGCATAAAGGCCACCAACGTATGAGCCCATACTAGTACCAGTAATGTAATCAACCGGGATTTGCATTTCTTCTAGGGCTTTAAGCACTCCAATGTGAGCTGCACCTTTGGCCCCACCACCAGCAAGAACGACAGCAACGGTTGGCCTTTTATGAGCTTGTTCAGCCTGCTGAGGTTGATCAACCTGTGTCACGGTAGATGCAAACAGCTGAAAACTGATCACAGTACCGACAATGCCTAAGCCGCTCACCATCCAACGAGAAATCATTCTTTACACTATCCTTGTCATTCTTTTCTGTTACGACTTTACCACTGAAAAAGCTTCTTTAGCCACTGTTTTGGTTGACTTTCACAGCTCTTTTTAATCTTTCCACTTTCATCCCAAACCGGCAATTTAACGGCACCATCACAGTCAAATTCTAAAGCCCCTTGAGCGGTTCGAGTAAAACTTGCCGTCGCAATTCCATTAGGCCAAGGCAATATTAACTGCTCTGGTGTTCTCTGTTTCAAATAATCGGCATAAACACGTAACGCGCCACTGGAGCCCGTTAGTTTAGTTGGCTTATTATCATCACGCCCTAACCAGATGGTGGTAACTTCACGGCCATCAACACCCACAAACCAACTGTCTCGGCTGTCGTTACTGGTGCCTGTTTTACCGGCTAAACCAGCCCATGCAAACTGACCTTGTAGGAAGCGCCCCGTGCCTTCCGACACACCACGCTTCATCGCGTAGGTGGTTAGCCAAGCCGCTTGCTGGTCAACGCTCTGTGATACACGAGGAATCGACTGATACAGAACCTCACCATCATTATCAACCACCGAACGAAGCGCAGACAAAGGTGCGATACGGCCAGAGTTGGTGATGGTTTGGTACATCTGTGCCACCTGGAACGGAGTCAGTGAGAACGAACCCAAAAACATCGATGGCACTGGACGAATTTCATTCTTATCGACGCCCAGTTTTCCAATCGTATCGGAGACGCTATCAATGCCTAACTGCATACCTAAGCGAACCGTAGGTACGTTATAAGACTTAGAAAGCGCCACATACAAGGGCACATCTCCACGGAACTTACGATCGAAGTTTCTTGGGCTCCACACACTTCCTTTGCTGCCTTTCAAGCTTAATGGCGTATCCATCAATGTTGTCGCAAGTGTGTACTTATCAGGTTGTTCCAATGCGGTTAAGTAGATTGCAGGCTTAACTAAAGAACCAATAGGACGACTCGCGTTCAAGGCACGGTTAAAGCCATCGTAGCCAGTACGCTTACCACCAACCATAGCTCGAATTTCACCGGTATTTCTATCTACGGCAATAGCTGCTGCTTCCAGTTTGTTACCTGCGGTTTTCGATAAATCAGGCACCTTGCGTGCAATCGACTTCTCTAACTTGTCTTGGGAAACCGGATCCAGAGAGGTGAAGACTCGAATCCCTTTTTTCGCTTCAAATCGATCACCGACATACTTCTTAAGCTCAATATTGACTTGTTGGAAGTAAGCTGGCTGACGGCTAGCAATACGTGGATTGTCTTGAATATCCAAATCACGACTCGCCGCTTCTTCGTATTGTCGCGGAGTTAATATGTCTTGCTGCATCAATAAGCGAAGAACCAAATCGCGTCGAGTCTTGGCACGCTCAGGATAACGAACCGGATTGTAATACGAAGGTCCTTTCACCATACCCACCAACAATGCTAGTTGATCAATGCGGAGCTCTTGAATGGGCTGACCGAAGTACAAGCGAGACGCTAAACCGAAGCCATGGATCGCTTGCCCACCATTTTGCCCTAGGTAAACCTCATTTAAGTAAGCCTCTAGGATACGGTCTTTGCTGTAACGATGGTCCAAGATAAGTGCAATGTAAGCTTCACGAACCTTACGCCACAATGTACGTTCACTGGACAAGAACAGGTTTTTTGCCAACTGTTGTGTCAGCGTACTACCACCCTGTACCGTTCGCCCAGCTTTGACGTTAACGACCATTGCACGAGCGATTGCCAGTGGCGACACACCGTCATGTTGATAGAAGTTTCGGTCTTCGGTTGCTAATAAGGCATCAACCATCACTTCTGGGAATTGATTACGTTTTAAGAACAGGCGCTGCTCATCGTTACTTTTCTCAAGCATACCAAGCATTTTCGGTTCAACACGTAGGTAGCCCATGTCGCCTTTCTTCTCTAGCGATTGAATGCGAGTCAACTCGTTACCATTGAAATGCAGCATCACATGACGATCCGCTTCCGGTCCATCGACAAACTCGAACGGACGACGAATCATTTCAATCTTGGTTGAAGAAGAGGAGTATTCGCCCGGGTGACGAGGCGCATTCACCTTACGGTAATTAAGCACATCCAGTTCATTCTTAACCTGTGTCAAACTCACCGGAGTACCCGGAGACAAATCCAACACACGAGCATAAACAACGGTCGGCAAATCAAACAATTGGCCTTCAAAGCGCTGCTTGACCACCGAATCTAGGTAGATACCGACGAACAGCAGTAGCGCAGCCAAGGCTAAGCCCGCTTTCCACGCAATGCCCCAAAGGATCTTCAACCAACCTCGGTTACCCGTTTTTTTGGCTCTTGGTTTGGTCTTCTTCGCGGCGGCTCTCGGTTTTCGAGGCTTGGCTTTGGTCGCTGGTGACTTCTTTGCTGGCGCTTTTTTAGGTGGTGCCTTTTTTGGCGTTAACATTTTGGTCATCATCGGTTCAACTGTCGTTTGGTTTTAGTGGTTGCTACATGGTTAGCAGGATCATCGGGCCAAGGATGTTTTGGGTAACGGCCTTTCATCTCTTTTTGTACTTCTTTGTACGCGCCAGCCCAAAAGCCAGCTAAATCTTGAGTGATTTGCAGTGGTCGCTGCGCTGGAGAAAGTAACTCAAGCACGACTTTTTTACGACCTTGCGCTATCAATGGTGAGTCTTGTTCACCAAAGACTTCTTGCATTCGCACCGAGATCACAGGCTCCGATTGATATTGGTATCGAATCGCCTTTTTACTGCCTGTAGGCATCACGTAGTGAGTTGGTAACCATTGATCGATTTCTTGATTCAACGGCCAACCAAGGTAAGCCGATAGTGCTTGTTCAATGGAAACATTCGACAACCCTTTCGCTGACTTTATGCCATTCAAATACGGTGATAACCAAGTATCTAGATGTTCAATTAAGCTAGCATTATCCATCGCAGGCCAATCATGTTCTGGCATCCAAAGCTGAGCGCAACGTACGCGCTCAACTAGCTGCTTCGCGGCAGGCGTCCAATGTAAATGATCAAGCCCACATCGAGCGATATAATTGAGTAGCGCTTGGCTCGCCTGATTCGCACTCGGCTCTGGTAACGCTTTGGTGCTGATAATCAGTTTACCCAAAGAGACTCGCTGCTCGGCAACTAAGCGACCACGCTTTTCATCCCAATCCGCATAATCCGAACAGGCAAAGAGATTTGGAAACGCTTCTTCTAACTGCGCAATATCAACGGCGGTTGCCAAAAAAATCTGACTGGCTCGTCCTGTGCTGCGTATCAAATCAATCACCACGATGTAATCGTTATTCGCCAGTGGATCATCATCACGCACCTCAGCGCCGTGACCATTCGCAAGTAGGAAAGCACTACCGGTTGCGCTTCTCGCTTGAGCTATTCGGTCAGGGAATGCAAAACAAAGCACTAATGGTAACAATGATTCGTCAAGTTGTGACAAATCTACGTGATGATTGAGTTTGTTGGCGAGACTTTTCGCTCGCTGCATCACCACGCTGTTTTTCGAATGCTTTCTTTGTTTAAGCCGGTGCAACGAATGCTGAATATCAGTGACGTTGCGTTCAGGCTCTTCAAGTAAAGCGGCGGCGACAATCGCAGCATTCAGCAATGCTGGGCTGCCTTGTTGCGCTTTTATCAGCATGCTGACGATACGTGGTTCAAGGCCTAAACGCTGGGCCTGCTTACCTAGCGCCGTAAATTGGCCATTACTATCTAATAGCTCAAGGCTTTGCAGCAGTTGCTTGGCTTGTTCCACTGAAGCTTGTGGCGGAATATCTAGCCATTGCAACTCGTCTGCATTTGCAGCGCCCCACTGCGTCAATTCAGCCACCAGCGAAGAGAGATCTGAATGTAGAATTTCAGGCTCAGGTACAGCAGGTTGCTGCATCAGCTGCGTTTCGCTGTACAAACGAACGCACAAGCCCTCTTCAATTCGTCCCGCACGACCCGCTCGTTGCTCAGCTGAAGATTGCGAGATTTTCACTTGCTCAAGCTTGGTGATACCGGTTTTCAAATCAAACTTCGCCACACGTTCAAGCCCGGAATCGACCACCAGTCGAATACCTTCAATCGTCAAAGAAGTCTCAGCAATATTGGTGGCTAACACCACCTTTCGACGCCCTTTCTCTGATGGCGCGATCGCTTTCTGCTGTTGAGGAAAGCTGAGTTGCCCATACAAAGGACACACATCGATATCGCTAGAGAGTTGTTCTAGTTGCGACTCCACCTGCTTAATCGCAGACACTCCTGGTAAAAATGCTAATAACGAACCGGATTCCTTCTCCATCAAAGAGCGAATTACATTAGCCATTTTAGGAGCTAAATATTCATTAGTACTGAGAGGTTGATAACGGAAGTCGACCGGAAAAGTACGACCTTGAGATTCAACATATTTGGCATTCGGCAATAAAGACTGCAGCGCTTGTTGATCTAAGGTTGCCGACATCACAACCACTTTCAGATCATCACGTAGCGCCTCTTGGATCTCTAGACTAAACGCCAAAGCGGTATCGGCATGAATGCTGCGTTCGTGGAATTCATCGAAGATCACCATATCCACCCCGGTCAGTTCAGGGTCGGTTTGGATCATTCTTGTCATGATCCCTTCGGTAACGATCTCCAAGCGAGTTGCACTGCTGGTTTTAGATTCACCACGAACTCTAAAACCTATGCTCTCCCCGACCTTCTCTCCCAATTGGCTCGCCAAGTAAGTCGCAATATTTCTTGCCGCCAAACGCCTAGGTTCAAGCATGATAATTTTGCCTTGAACGGCATTGCTCTTAACCAGTTGTAAAGGGAAGAATGTTGACTTACCTGCACCGGGAGCGGCCTTTAGAATAAGTTGAGTGTGTGTTTCTACGCCAGCGAGCAGATCTGGCATCACAGCTTCTATGGGCAGTTGTGGCAATGGGAGAACCTTGTGGTGTAATGTTGGCAACATTGTACATAAAAACCTACTCGTCTAAATAAGTAATATGCACTTCAATCCGCCATTAGAGTCAGCGACTCTTATCAAACGCTATAAACGTTTTCTCACTGACATCAAACTTCCTGACGGCAGCGAGCGTACTATTCACTGTGCTAACACTGGAGCGATGACAGGGTGTGCGACCCCAGGTAACACCGTTTGGTACTCAACATCTGATAATGCAAAAAGAAAGTACCCAAACAGCTGGGAGATCTCAGAAACAGACAAAGGT
The DNA here is from genome assembly GCF_041504345.1 of Vibrio sp. BS-M-Sm-2. Classification (NCBI taxonomy): domain Bacteria; kingdom Pseudomonadati; phylum Pseudomonadota; class Gammaproteobacteria; order Vibrionales; family Vibrionaceae; genus Vibrio; species Vibrio sp. BS-M-Sm-2. Next base: position 2,490,404 of record NZ_CP167894.1, on the reverse strand, counting down.
CATCGTATTTGTGTAAATACTGCGCGGGCAAACCAGCTAGCAGTGGAAGCAATTGAAAATGGGACTATAGTTGAACTCTTAGGTTATAACGCGTTACGAACCGAAGTGAAATATGGCAGTGAGAATAGTCGCATTGATATTCTACTTGAAGATAACGAAAAGCCGCCTTGCTATATCGAAGTAAAAAGCGTCACTTTGCTCGACGAGCAAGAAACCTCTACTAAAGGGCAAGGCTTTTTCCCTGATGCGGTCACAACCAGAGGCCAAAAACATCTGCGTGAACTCACAGAAATGGTCGAATCTGGAAATAGAGCCGTACTTTTATTCACTGTTTTACATTCAGGTATTGAAAAAGTGTCTGCGGCACACCATATAGACGCCAAATATTCGTTATTACTAAAACAAGCACAAGACGCTGGAGTTGAAGTGCTTTGCTATAAAGCAGAGCTCAGCAGTACTCAAATACAACTAAAACAAGCTGTTGAATTTATCAATAGCTAAGCAAAGATGCTGAACTAATCACATTGATTGCAAGTTTGAATAAGAGTATTTGCCACCATTCGTTCTTTCTGCTATAGATACCCGCCTTAAAATTAGCTGCTTTGCAGTTGACTAGGTGTAAATAGGAGATGCTGTATGCCAGAATCTAAGAAAAAAGCGCTAGGCATCCTAGCCATCGCAGGTGTTGAACCGTACCAAGAGAAGCCAGGTGAAGAGTACATGTCACCTGAGCAAACGGAACATTTTACAAAAATTTTAGCAGCTTGGCGCAACCAGCTCAGGGAAGAAGTTGATCGTACTGTGCACCACATGCAGGACGAAGCAGCGAATTTCCCAGACCCAGTTGACCGTGCTTCTCAAGAAGAAGAATTCAGCCTAGAGTTACGTAACCGTGACCGTGAGCGTCGTCTTATCAAAAAAATTGAGAAGACATTAGACAAGATCGAAGAAGACGATTTCGGCTTCTGTGATTCTTGCGGTATCGAGATTGGCATTCGTCGCCTTGAAGCTCGTCCAACTGCTGATCTTTGTATTGACTGTAAAACACTTGCAGAGATCAAAGAGAAACAGATGCAAGGTTAATTCTTGCAGATGTAAAGAAAGGGAGCCTTGGCTCCCTTTTTTGTTTGTTATCCAAGCGAAGTATTTCACACGCTTGATAGTAAATAGCAGCTTTAAGCCTTAGTTCTACGCATTAAAGCTCTTGTTAAACGTCTTAAGAATCGGCTACTGCGGTACCATTTAGATTAGGTTGTTCACTCATGAATTATATCGGGCGCTTTGCACCATCACCGTCAGGTCCTCTTCATTTTGGCTCACTTGTTGCTGCTCTTGGTAGCTACTTTCAAGCGAAATCTAACCAAGGAAAATGGTTAGTTCGTATGGAAGACCTAGATCCTCCACGAGAAATGGCCGGCGCTGCAGACCTCATTCTTAAGACACTTGAGGCTTACCACCTATTTTGGGATGGCGAAGTCGTCTATCAAAGCCAGCGTCATGGCTTGTATCAAGCTCAAATCGATCAATGGGTCGCTGACAATCAAGCCTACTACTGCCAATGCACCCGCAAGCAGATAAAGGCTTTGGGTGGCTTTTACAATGGTCACTGTCGAGATGCAGGCTTAATCGATTCAGGTGAACAGGCGGTGCGCTTGCGCATGGATTTTCCTGTAGAGTCCTTTGATGATGTTCGCCACGGCACCATTCAAATCCCTAAAGCATTGGCTGAAGAAGATTTTATTATAAAACGCAGAGATGGATTGTTTGCCTATAACTTGGCCGTTGTCCTAGATGACATCGAACAAGGAGTAACAGAAGTTGTAAGAGGCGCAGACCTGATAGAGCCAACAGGTCGACAAATCAGTTTGTACAAGACGCTCAAGCAAAAAACAGTCAGCTACCTGCACTTACCATTGGCAACCGATGGCTTGGGGAATAAACTGTCAAAACAGAACCATGCCACCGCGATAGATATCGACAATCCAAAACCAACGTTACTCAACGCGATGCGATTCTTAGGTTTTGATATCCCGACAGCCCTTTGTGAGGCTTCAATGGATGAGATTTTATTGTGGGGCAGCCAGCAATGGAACGTCAGTCAGTTACCTGATAGTTTACAAAAAGAGCACTGTAATTAGCTCGAAACTCACGGCAAATAGCAAAAACGACACATAAAAATGCCATAACCAACCACTGTGGTTAAGCAGACGATGTTCTCAAATGGCTCGCGCTAGGCTATTATTAGCCGCAATTAAACTCTGCACTACCACTTTGGACTAAGAGAAAAACAAAGTTGGCGATACCTACTTTGTTCTAAACTAATGAATACAAACGACAATACCCCAAGCGAACAACGCGGATTCCACGAATTAGCTCTGAATATTTATACTCGTCAAGAGCACAATATTTCACGCAAGCAGATCAGCGACAACGCACTAAAAGTGCTATATCGCCTGAATGGTGCGGGTTTTGACGCATTTCTAGTCGGTGGTGGTGTGCGCGATATCTTATTAGGCTCTCAGCCAAAAGATTTTGATATTGCGACCAACGCAACGCCAGAGCAAATCAAACACCTCTTCAGAAACTGTCGCCTTATCGGTCGCCGTTTCCGCTTGGCACATATCATGTTTGGTCGCGACATCATTGAAGTGGCAACTTTCCGTGGTCACCACCAAGAACCATCGAAAAACGTGTCTGCACAATCTAAAGAAGGCATGCTACTGCGCGATAACGTGTACGGCAGTGTTGATGAAGATGCAGAACGCCGTGATTTCACAATCAACGCGATGTACTACAACATTGCAGACTACAGCATCCACGATTACGCGGGTGGTGTAGAAGATTTAGAAGATAAACTGATCCGCCTGATTGGTGATCCAGAAACACGTTACCGCGAAGACCCAGTACGTATGCTACGTGCAATGCGCTTCGCCGCTAAACTGGATTTCGATATTGAAGAAGACACAGCTGACCCAATTGAAGAGTTAGCTCACCTCCTAAGAGATATCCCTGCAGCGCGCCTTTACGAAGAGTCTCTGAAATTGCTGCAATCAGGTCACGGTTTAGAAACCTACCACCTGATGCGCGAGTACAATCTATTCCAACAGATGTTCCCAGCGGTAGCTGAGCACTTCACAGAAGATTACGACTCTCACACAGAGCAGATGCTTGATTTGGTTCTCGATTCAACCGACCTTCGCATCGAAGATGGTAAGCGAGTAAACCCAGCATTCATGTTCGCAGCGATGCTTTGGTACCCAATGAACAAGCTGGCAGACAAACTTGTCGCTGAACAGGGTATGGCACACTACGATGCGATCATGGAAGCGAGTAACATCATTCTAGATCAGCAAGTAAAGTCTATTGCTATTCCTCGTCGTCACACCGCAACCATTCGCGAAGTTTGGCAACTGCAACTTCGACTGCCTCGTCGCAACGGTAAACGCGCTGTTCGCCTTATGGAGCTCAACAAGTTCCGTGCAGGCTACGATTTCCTAGAAATGCGTGGTGAGATTGAAGGTGGCGAAACCAAAGAGTTAGCAAAATGGTGGGAGCGTTATCAGACTGCAGGTCGCAACATGCGTCAAGCAATGGCTAACGACGTTGCAGCACCATCAAAGTCAGGCCATCGTCGCCGTAAGACTTACCGAAACAAAAAGAGTAAGCAATCCGAATGATAACTGCTTACATTGCGGTCGGCAGCAACCTTGCCGACCCAGTTGGCCAAGCAAATTTGGCTATCGAAACGCTAAAAAGCCTACCGCGATCAACGTTTATTGCGACCTCTCAGCTATATAGTAGCACTCCAATGGGGCCGCAAAATCAACCGGACTACATCAACGCGGTAGTCGCTATCCAGACCGAATTAACGCCAATTGAACTACTTGATTGCACTCAAAAGATCGAGTTAGAGCAAGGGCGCGTCCGTAAAGACGAACGTTGGGGTCCAAGAACCTTGGATCTCGACATTGTGTTATACGGCAATGAGGTGATCGATTCAGAGCGCTTAATCGTTCCTCATTATGGAATGAAAGAACGAGAGTTCGTACTCTATCCGCTTGCTGAAATCGCACCAAGTTTACAACTCCCTGATGGGACTGAGCTGACAGAACTACTGAAAATAGTAGATAAGAACGGGCTCAATGTTTGGCAACAATAGCCAAGCGCATTAAGGAAAACCAATGAAAAAAGTAACCATTAACGACCTGATCAAATGCAAACGTGAAGGCCGTAAATTCGCGACGTCGACAGCTTATGATGCGAGCTTTGCTCAATTATTCGAAAGCCAAGAGATGCCTGTACTGCTTGTCGGTGATTCACTGGGTATGGTTTTACAAGGCCATAACGATACATTACCAGTAACCGTTGAAGACATTGCTTATCATACTCGCTCAGTGCGTGCTGGTAGCCCAAACTGTCTTCTTATGGCTGACATGCCTTTCATGAGCTACGCAACACCAGAGCAAGCTTGTGAGAGCGCAGCTACCTTGATGCGTGCTGGCGCGAACATGGTAAAAATCGAAGGCGGAAGCTGGTTGGTTGATACTGTGAAGATGCTAACAGAACGTGCAGTGCCAGTATGTGCACACTTAGGCTTAACGCCTCAATCTGTGAACATCTTTGGTGGTTACAAGGTTCAAGGTCGCGACGACGATCAAGCAGATAAAATGGTTGCTGACGCACTAGCGCTACAAAACGCAGGTGCTCAAATCGTTCTACTTGAATGTGTACCAGCTTCATTGGCAAAACGAATTACAGAAGCTTGTCACGTGCCAGTAATCGGTATCGGCGCAGGTAATGTTACCGATGGTCAGATCTTGGTTATGCATGACATGTTCGGTATTTCTGCGAACTACATGCCGAAGTTCTCTAAGAATTTCCTAGCAGAAACAGGTGATATGCGTAAAGCAGTAGCTCTATACAAAGAAGAAGTAGAGAGCGCGCGCTTCCCTGATGAAGCTCATACAATCGCTTAGGAGTAAGTATGCAAACTTTTGCTGAGATAGCGGCTCTTCGTGAGCAGATTAAACAGTTTAAGCGTGATGGACGTACGGTTGCTTTTGTACCGACAATGGGAAACCTGCATGAAGGTCACCTGACTCTTGTAAAGAAAGCTCGTGAACTGGCAGACATTGTTGTGGTAAGTATCTTTGTAAACCCAATGCAGTTTGACCGTGCCGACGACCTAAACAACTACCCTCGAACGTTAGAAGCAGATTTAAGCAAACTGACAGGCGAAGGCGTTGAGCTAGTATTTACACCCACGCCAGATGTGATGTACCCAGAGGGATTAGACAAACAAACGTTTGTTGAGGTCCCAGGCATATCTCACATGCTTGAAGGTGCGTCTCGTCCAGGTCACTTCCGTGGCGTAGCGACGATTGTCACCAAGCTGTTTAACATTGTTCAGCCAGATTTTGCATGCTTCGGCAAAAAAGACTTCCAGCAGCTTGCTGTTATTCGCCAGATGACCACTGACTTAGCGTTAGACATTAAAGTTGTGGGCGTTGCGACTGTTCGTGAAATGGATGGCTTAGCAATGAGCTCTCGCAATAGCAACCTAACGATTGACGAGCGCCAACGAGCGCCAGTTCTAGCGCGTACTATGCGCTGGATCAGCAGTGCTATTCGTGGTGGTCGCGATGACTACGCATCAGTGATTGAAGATGCAACCGACCAGCTACGCGCTGCCGATCTTGAACCAGATGAGATATTCATTTGTGATGCGAAAACGCTGCAAGCGATCACTCCAGAATCAACTCAAGCTGTGATTCTAATGTCGGCTTTCCTAGGTAAGACTCGCCTTATCGACAACCAAGTTTTAGATTTGGTCACGGAAACCAAAGAAGAAGTGAAAGAAGAAGTAACTGAATAATCAGTTTCTGCTCCTAACGCAAAACATAAAAAAGGTCGATTATATATCGACCTTTTTCTTTGCCTGCGATTCAGGAGCATTAATAAATCCTGGATAATTACGTATTAGCTACGTAAGCCGATACCCTTAGTCACTAGGTAGTGTGCAATACCATACAACGCTACGATAAACACACCCAATACACCAAACGACGTCACAATACCCACATCAGACACACCCAAGAAGCCATATCTGAACGCGTTAACCATGTACACGATAGGGTTCAACTTCGATACACCTTGCCAGAACTCAGGCAACAGGCTAATTGAGTAGAACACACCACCAAGATAGGTCAGCGGCGTCAGGATGAAGGTCGGAATGATCGAGATATCATCAAACGTGCGTGCGAACACCGCGTTAATCAAACCACCCAGAGCGAACACAACTGAAGTTAAAAATACCGTCGCAATGATCACGCCCCAATGGTCAACTTGTAGGTCGACAAAGAACAAAGATACAAACGTGACTATGGTACCCACTAACAATCCACGAACCACCCCCCCATTACGAAGCCAGCGATAATCACGTAATTAGGAACAGGTGCCACAAGCAACTCTTCAATGTTCTTTTGGAACTTAGCACTAAAGAATGAAGAAGCAACGTTGGAATATGAATTGGTGATCACCGACATCATGATCAGGCCAGGAACAATGTATTCCATGTAGCTAAAGCCGTTCATTTCACCAATACGTGCACCGATAAGATTACCGAAGATAATGAAATAAAGCGTCATGGTAATCGCAGGTGGAACCAACGTTTGCACCCAGATACGAGTAAAGCGATTGATCTCTTTGGTCAACAAACTGCAGAAAGCTGTCCAATATAGGCTGTACATATTACTTACTCCCCTCACGGACAATACTCACAAATAATTCTTCTAGACGGTTTGCTTTGTTACGCATAGAAAGGACTTTAACCTGTTGCTCGCTCAATTGAGCAAAGATGGTATTCAAACCTAGGTTCTTATCGATTTCGATTTCTAGCGAGCCATTAAGCATGACTTGGCTATTCACACCTTCAAGCTTAGGTTCTGTCGCGCCCTCTTCCAGATCCAGAATAAAGGTCTCAGCACTCAACTTGCCCAGCAGCGCTTTCATGGTTGTATTCTCAATCAACTCACCGCGATTGATGATGCCAATGTTACGACACAGCATTTCTGCTTCTTCTAGATAGTGCGTGGTCAAGATAATGGTAATGCCCTGCTTCTCATTGATCTCTTTTAGGAATTCCCACATTGAACGACGCAGTTCAATATCGACACCCGCAGTTGGTTCATCAAGGATCAACAAATGAGGTTCATGCATCAATGCACGCGCAATCATCAAACGACGCTTCATACCACCAGACAAGTTACGCGCACGTTCACCACGTTTTTCCCACAAATCGAGTTGAGATAGGTACTTTTTCGCTCGCTCTTTCGCCAATGCTTTTGGCACGCCATAATAGCCCGCCTGTTGCAACACGATCTGTTCAACGGTTTCGAACGGGTTAAAGTTGAACTCTTGAGGCACAAGGCCTAGGTTCTGCTTCGCCAACTCCAGATCGGTATCAATGTCGTAACCGAACACTTTAACCTTGCCTGAAGTTTTATTTACCAGTGAAGAGATAACACCAATTGTGGTTGATTTACCCGCACCATTTGGACCAAGTAGTGCGTAAAAGTCGCCTTTTTCTACTTGTAAACTAACGCCCTTAAGAGCCTCGAAGCCCCCAGCATAAGTTTTTCTTAATTGCTCAATTTCTAATGCATACATAGAGATAGACTGCCATTTGCTATAGATAAGATGTCGACGACCGAGCTTGAGGAGAGAGTAATGCTTAAAACGGCTAGCAGAAAACTAACCCAAACTTGTTTACTCGGCCATTTTGCAAACAAGTTTATCGTTGATTAACGATGAATACAAATATCGATTAATGCTTTCTTTTTAAAACAGTGGAAGTTCTAAGCTAACTAAAGACAATTAATATGTTCTATAAATAAAAAAATGCCGCCAAGTCATTCGCTTAACGGCATTTTTATCAGAACTAAATGAAGGACTGATTAATCAAATCAGTTCATCAATGAAACTTAGACGGACTCAAATTGGTGCTCGTCTCTCTCAACATAACTGGTTGCAGCCGTCAGCGCTTCGTATCTGAATCGGTAAGTATTGGACTCAGGAACCAAGTCAATCACATGGAACTTCTCAAGCTGCTGACGCGTATTCTCGTTTGGACACAACAAATACACCTCACATTGCGCATCTAGAGCATCCTTAATGGCATTCTCCAGCGCTAGACCAACGGTTACATCAATCATCGGAACGTCCGTTAAATCTAGAATCATCGCTTCATAGTCAGAGATACTCGAGTGCTGGCGAGAAATAGCCTTAGAAACACTGAAGATCATTGGGCCAGAAAGATAGAAGAACAGAACTTTACCATTCGCGCTATCGAGCAGCTGACGTTCACTATCAGTGAGTGGAATATCGTCTTCATCATCTCCATCACTGATCGCCTTAACTTGTCTGGCTTGCTCTCGGCTCAATCTTTCAATAATCAGAATATTCGAGATAAAGACACCCAGCCCAACAGCAATAATCAGGTCAACGAATACGGTTAGCAACATTACGCCATACATAACGCCCATGCCCGCATAACTCACCTTGTGCGCACGCTGAATAAAGCTCCAATCGAGAATGTTGAAGCCCACATACATGGCGATACCTGCCAACACCGCCATAGGAATAGGTTCGGTTAAGCCACCCGCGACCAATACCACCAACGCCAGAACTAATGCACGAACAACACCTGATAGTGGAGAACGAGCACCTACTTGGATATTGGTGACCGTCCCCATAGTAGCGCCCGCGCCCGGCAAAGCGCCGAACAAGCCAGAAATCATATTCGCAATACCTTGGCCACGAAGTTCTTTGTCTGAGTCATGCTCTTTACGAGTCAGTGAATCTCCGATAACCGCGGTCAGAAGCGTATCAATACAGCCAAGAGTACCCAGTACTAAGGCATCAATAACCATGGTAGTAAACTGCTCAGCGTTGATCGTAGGGATAACGAGAGAAGGCAAACCGGCTGGAATTTCACCAATACGGCGAATAGAGTCAGTATCAAAAATAATGACTGACAAGAGCGTCACTGCAACCAAAGCGACCAGTTGAGCAGGCACATACTTACGGTACTTAGCTGGAAAACCGAAAAGAATACCGAGCGTCAATGCCCCTAAAAACAGTTCGCTCACTTTTAGGTTTGCTAGTGTATCTGGAAGCGCAGAGAGCGTGCCCATCACACCACCGGAAGGTGCAGCATGTCCTAATAAAGGGGACAACTGCAGAATAATTAGAATAACGCCGATGCCCGACATAAACCCGGAGATCACGCTATATGGCATCAAAGTAACGTATTTTCCGAGCTTTAATGTACCGAGTAATATCTGAAAAGCACCAGCCATCATTACCACGGTAAAGGTCATTGCCATTCCGGTTTCAGGATACTTGGCCACCATGCTGGTCATGACTGCCGTCATGATCACCGTCATCGGGCCGGTCGGCTCAGAGATCAGGCTGCTCGAGCCACCAAACAATGCCGCAAATAGGCCAACCATGATGGCGCCCCAAAGGCCAGCTTCCGCGCCCGCGCCAGAAGCAACACCAAATGCCAATGCTAAAGGCAACGAGATGATGGCTGTAGTGACACCGCCAAACATATCCCCTTTGAGATTGATATCCGTAAAACGACTTCCAAACAAAACACACCTTCCTGATGATGAAATGACAAACCTTATCACTTTAACAAATGTATCAAGTGTTCAGAAAGTGTTAATTCAATCACATTATTCATGTCTTATAACCGGATCATAGCTTCTACACTAAGTTAATGATTTTAACGACTAGTACACGTCAGATGAGTACTATTTGACACAGTTTTTACGAGATTGAATTTGTAACATTGTGTATAGTTGAGATTCTTAATTAAGGGATGTAAGACGCAAAATGCCAGAGATTAAACAGCTTTTTGAAAACAACTCTAAATGGTCAGAAGAAATTCGCTCTCAACGACCTGAGTATTTTACAACGCTTGAAGAGGGTCAAAGCCCCGGTTTTCTATGGATAGGCTGCTCAGATAGCCGTGTTCCGGCCGAGCGTCTCACTGGTTTGTATTCTGGCGAACTGTTTGTTCACCGAAATGTGGCGAACCAAGTGGTTCATACCGACTTAAACTGCCTCTCAGTTGTGCAGTACGCCGTCGATGTACTCAAAGTTAAACACATTATTGTCTGTGGTCACTATGGCTGTGGTGGTGTTAACGCGGCGATTGATAACCCTAAACTTGGCCTTATCAATAACTGGTTACTTCACATCCGTGACAACTACCTAAAATACCGTAAGCAAATCGAGGGGCTGCCTCGTGAGCAATGGGGTGATAAGCTGTGCGAAATTAACGTCGCAGAGCAAGTTTATAACCTAGGCAACTCAACTATCATGCAAAGTGCATGGGAGCGTGGCCAAGAAGTTGAAATCCACGGTGTGGTTTATGGTATTGGCGATGGCAAGCTGCAAGACCTTGGCGTACGTTGCTCAAGTAACGATACCCTAGAGAACAGTCACTTAGAGGCATTAAATAAGATCTTAACAACGCCTCTGCTTAGTCAACAAAGCTAGCCCCTTTCGTAATAAATACAAAAAGCCCGCATATGCGGGCTTTTTAATGACTTCTAACCGACAAGCGTAATGATTACTCTTGAGGTACTACCTTACCGATGTATGGTAGGTGACGATATTTTTGTGCGTAGTCGATACCAACACCAACAACGAACTCATCTGGGATTTCAAAACCAATCCACTTTGTATCTACAGTCACTTCACGGCGAGAAGGTTTGTCTAATAGCGTACAAATTTCGATAGACTTAGGACCACGTAGGCTTAGAATCTCTTTCACTTTAGTCAGCGTGTTACCCGTATCGATAATATCTTCTACAAGTAGAACATCTTTACCTTGGATATCATCATCAAGGTCTTTCAAAATACGAACATCACGTGAGCTTTCCATGCCGTTGCCGTAGCTAGACGCGGTCATGAAATCAACTTGGTGAGTTAAATCGATAGCACGAGCAAGATCCGCCATAAAGACAAAAGATCCACGCAATAAGCCAACTAAAACTAGATCTTCACTACCCTTGTAGTGTTCCGTGATCTGTTTGCCTAGTTCGTTCACTCGATCCTGAACTTCTTGCTCAGAGATCATGACTTCAACTGTATGCTTCATACTGCTCTCATTTTATTTGGTGATTGCGACGAATGTTGACAGTTTCGTCAGTTGTGTCGCTCAATTTTGTGCGTAAGTCTAGCACTGCTCAAATACCCACACCACCTTATGGTTCGAATTTACTGTCAGATTCTCAATGAAATGTGCGCTGGTGCCTTATCCAATACTCGTCTCCTTTCACATCAATGCTGATCACGCTTTATGTATCAAGTTTGATGTAACTGTCTATAAAACAAGCTGAAAGGATTGACCATTCGCATATGCACCATTACACTCATCTTGGCTTAAATAATAATAAAATCATTAATATAAAAATTTCGTTGGCAAGGAAAACAAAATGGACTCAATATCTAAGAGACCTAGAACTAGGCTTTCACCTTTAAAAAGAAAACTTCAATTGATGGAAATCGCTCTTGAGGTATTCTCTCGCCGCGGTATCGGTCGTGGTGGACACGCTGATATTGCAGACATCGCTCAGGTGTCTGTAGCAACCGTATTTAACTACTTCCCTACCCGTGAAGATCTGGTTGATGAAGTGCTAAATCACGTTGTACGCCAATTCTCTAACTTCCTTTCAGACAATATCGATCTGGATATTCACGCAAAACAAAACCTACATAATATTGCGACTGAAATGGTGACGTTAGTGGCTCAAGATAGCCATTGGTTGAACGTATGGTTTGAATGGAGCGCTTCGACTCGTGATGAAGTGTGGCCTCTATTCGTAACCACAAACCGCACTAACCAAATGTTAGTACAAAACATGTTTAGCAAAGCGATTGAACGCGGCGAAGTTTGCGACGATCACGACCCTAAACATCTTGCAAACCTATTCCACGGCATCTGCTACTCGCTGTTCATTCAAGCGAAACGTGTGGAAACGCCAGAAGAGCTTTCAAGCTTAACCGATAGCTACCTAAACATGCTGTGCATCTATAAGTAGATTCGAGATAAATTGTTAAAGGGCTGGCCTAATGGGTCAGCCCTTTTTTGTGGTGTGTAGTCGCTCTTCGCATCCCGAAGCGCAGCGTACTCGCATCTCGGAGTGAAACGTTACTGCTCTTTTCTTCAGACATAAAAAAGCCGCTGACGAATCAGCGGCTTTTAAAAACATTAGCGAGTGGCTAAGAAAGAATTACTTCTTCTTTTTCACTGCTTTTTTGTTTGGAAGGTCAGTGATTGAACCTTCGAATACTTCCGCAGCTAGACCAACAGACTCGTGTAGAGTTGGGTGAGCGTGGATAGTAAGAGCGATATCTTCTGCGTCACAACCCATTTCGATTGCTAGGCCGATTTCACCAAGAAGCTCACCACCGTTGGTACCAACAACAGCACCACCGATTACGCGATGAGTATCTTTATCGAAGATCATCTTAGTCATACCGTCTGCACAGTCAGAAGCGATTGCACGACCAGAAGCAGCCCAAGGGAAAGTAGCAACTTCGTAGTTCAGGCCTTCCGCTTTCGCTTCTTTCTCAGTCTTACCTACCCAAGCAACTTCTGGCTCAGTGTACGCAATTGATGGGATTACTTTAGGGTCGAAGTAGTGCTTCTTACCAGAGATAACTTCAGCAGCTACGTGACCTTCATGCACACCTTTGTGAGCAAGCATTGGTTGGCCAACAACGTCACCGATCGCGTGGATGTGAGGAACGTTAGTACGCATTTGCTTATCAACATTGATGAAACCGCGCTCATCAACTTCGATACCTGCTTTTTCAGCGTCGATAAGTGCACCGTTTGGAACACGACCGATAGCGACAAGAACAGCATCGTAACGCTCAGCTTCAGCTGGTGCTTTTTTGCCTTCCATTGAAACGTAGATACCGTCTTCTTTCGCTTCAACAGCTGTTACTTTAGTTTCAAGCATTAGCTTGAACTTGTTCTTAATGCGCTTAGTGAAGACTTTAACGATGTCTTTATCCGCAGCAGGGATAACTTGGTCGAACATCTCAACTACGTCAACTTTAGAACCTAGAGAGTGGTAAACCGTACCCATTTCAAGACCGATGATACCACCGCCCATGATAAGCAGTTTTTCAGGAACTTCGTTTAGCTCAAGTGCATCCGTAGAATCCCAAATACGTGGGTCTTCATGTGGGATGAAAGGAAGCTTGATTGGGCGAGAACCCGCAGCGATGATTGCGTTGTCGAAGTTAACAGTTGTTGCTTCGCCTTCGCCTTCAACAAGAATGCTGTTAGGACCTGTGAACTTACCGAAACCGTTAACAACAGTTACGTTACGCATCTTAGCCATACCGCCAAGACCGCCAGTTAGTTGGTCTACTACTTTTTCTTTCCAGATACGGATCTTGCTGATGTCCGTTTGTGGCTCGCCGAATACAACGCCGTGCTCTGCCATCGCTTTAGCTTCTTCGATTACTTTAGAAACGTGAAGAAGTGCTTTTGATGGAATACAACCAACGTTTAGACATACACCACCAAGAGTGCTGTAACGTTCAACTAGTACTGTTTCTAGACCTAAATCCGCACAACGGAATGCAGCTGAGTAACCAGCAGGACCTGAACCAAGTACAACAACTTGGGCTTTAATTTCTTTGCTCATTGTGACCTCTTGTAGTCATTATCCCTAACAGGCTGAGTAGATGTTCTTAAATTATTGGGCTTTCAAACAGGAAACATTTTACAGAGATGTTAACAGTGTGAAAGTAGCTTTAAGTTAGCCTGTGAGCTAGACAACAATTCCCTTCCGCTTTATGAGAAATGCGGGAAACTGTTCTCTAAAAATAGTCTTTATATAAAGAATTAAGGTGACCCGAAAGCCACCTTAATAATTACTTTCTCAATTACAGTACTAGACGACGAATGTCAGATAGTGCGCTGTTTAGGAAAGTAATGAAGCGTGCACCTTCAGCACCATCGATCACACGGTGGTCGTATGATAGAGATAGTGGAAGCTGTAGACGTGGTTGGAACTCTTTACCATTCCAAACTGGCTTAATTTCAGACTTAGATACACCTAGGATACCTACTTCTGGCGCATTTACGATTGGAGTAAATGCAGTACCGCCAATACCACCAAGGCTAGAGATTGTGAAACAACCGCCTTGCATGTCTGCCGCTGTTAGCTTACCAGAACGTGCTTTCTTAGAAACAGCCATTAGCTCTTCAGATAGCTCGTAAATGCCTTTCTTGTTCACGTCTTTGAATACAGGAACAACTAGACCGTTTGGTGTATCAACAGCAATACCCACGTTTACGTACTTCTTAAGAATGATGCTTTCGCCATCTTCAGAAAGAGAAGAGTTAAACGCTGGGAATGCTTCTAGCGCTTTAGCAACAGCTTTCATGATGAACACAAGTGGAGTGATCTTCATGCCAGTGTCTTTCTTCGCTTCGATTGCGTTCTGTTCTTTACGGAATGCTTCTAGCTCAGTGATGTCTGCGTTATCCCACTGTGTAACGTGAGGGATCATTACCCAGTTACGGTGTAGGTTTGCGCCAGAGATCTTCTTGATCTTAGAAAGTTTCTGAACTTCAGTTTCGCCGAACTTGCTGAAGTCAACTTTTGGCCATGGTAGTAGACCAAGAGCAGAACCGTCGCCGCCTTTGCCAGATGCCGCAGCACCAGACTCTAGACGCTTAAGTGCATCTTTAACGTAAGACTGAACGTCTTCTTTAAGGATACGGCTCTTACGACCAGTACCTTTAACCTTAGAAAGGTTAACGCCAAATTCGCGAGCAAGACGACGAACTACTGGAGAAGCGTGCGCGTAGTCACCGTTCTCTTGGAAGTCGCCAGCTGCTGCTGGAGCCGCTGCAGGTGCTTCTGCTTTAGGAGCAGGTGCCGCCGCTGGAGCTGCTGCTTGTGCAGGTGCTGCAACAGGAGCTGGAGCTGCGCCTTCAACTACGAAAGTCATGATTAGAGAGCCAGTTGATACTTTATCGCCAGCTGCAATCTTGATTTCTTTTACTGTACCAGCGAATGGTGCAGGAACTTCCATTGAAGCTTTGTCGCCTTCAACAGTAATTAGAGATTGCTCTTCTTCTACTGTATCGCCAACCGCTACCATGATTTCAGTAACTTCTACTTCGTCACCACCGATATCAGGAACGTTTACTTCTTTCTCAGCAGATGCTGCTGGAGCCGCTGCAACTGGTGCTGCTGCCGCAGGAGCCGGAGCTGCTGCAGGTGCTGAACCAGCTACTTCGAATACCATTACTAGAGAGCCAGTAGAAACTGAATCACCAGAAGCGATCTTGATTTCTTTAACGATACCAGCGAATGGTGCAGGAACTTCCATTGAAGCCTTGTCGCCTTCAACAGTAAGAAGAGATTGCTCTTCTTCTACTGCATCACCGATAGCAACCATGATTTCAGTTACTTCAACTTCATCACCGCCGATATCTGGTACGTGAACTTCTTTAAGCTCAGCTGCCGCTGCAGGAGCTGCAGCAACTGGTGTCGCCGCTTCAACTGCTGGCGCAGCCGGTGCTGCCGCAGCACCTTCCGCTTCTGAAGATCATGATAAGAGAACCAGTAGAAACAGAATCGCCTTCTGCTACTTTGATTTCTTTAACGATACCCGCTTGAGACGCTGGAACTTCCATTGAAGCTTTGTCGCCTTCAACAGTAATCAGTGACTGCTCTTCTTCAACCTTGTCGCCAACGTTTACAAGAATCTCAGTTACTTCAACCTCGTCAGCACCGATGTCTGGTACATTAATTTCGATTGTCATTGTATTTACCTACCTTAATGCCAGTCTTATGCGTATTGCGGGTTAGTTTTTTCAGTGTCGATATCGAACTTAGCAATTGCTTCAACAACTACTGATTTCTCGATGTCACCACGTTTAGCCAGTTCAGTTAGAGCTGCAACTACGATGTAGCCAGCGTTAACTTCGAAGTGACGACGTAGGTTTGCACGGCTATCAGAGCGGCCGAAACCATCTGTACCAAGTACTTTGTAAGACTCAGTTGGCATGTACGCACGTACTTGCTCAGCGTAGTTCTTCATGTAGTCAGTCACTGCGATTGCAGGTTCTTTACCAAGAACAGTCGTGATGTACGGTACTTTCTCTTCAGCTTCTGGGTGAAGCATGTTGTCACGCTCTACCGCTTGGCCGTCACGAGTTAGTTCGTTGAACGACGTTACTGAGAATACGTCAGATGCTACGCCGTACTCTTCGCTTAGAATTTCAGCTGCTTTACGCGCTTCGTTCATGATAGTACCAGAGCTCATTAGTTGAACTTTGCCCTTAGCACCAGCGTGAGATTCAAGCTTGTAGATACCCTTACGGATGCCTTCTTCAGCGCCTTCTGGCATTGCTGGCATTGCGTAGTTCTCGTTCATTACTGTTAGGTAGTAGTAAACGTTCTCTTGCTCAGGACCGTACATGCGACGGATACCGTCTTGCATGATTACTGCTAGCTCGTAAGCGAACGTTGGGTCGTAAGAGATACAGTTAGGGATCGTGTTCGCTTGAATGTGCGAGTGACCATCTTCGTGCTGTAGTCCTTCACCGTTCAGTGTTGTACGACCAGCTGTAGCACCTAGTAGGAAGCCACGAGCTTGTTGGTCACCTGCTAGCCATGCCATGTCACCAATACGTTGGAAACCGAACATTGAGTAGTAGATGTAGAACGGGATCATTGGTAGGTCGTTCGTGCTGTATGAAGTTGCAGCTGCAACCCATGAAGCCATAGAACCTAGCTCGTTGATACCTTCTTGAAGTACTTGACCAGACGTTGCTTCTTTGTAGTAAGAAACGATGCCTTTATCTTCAGGTGTGTATTCTTGACCGTGTGGGTTGTAGATACCAACCTGACGGAATAGACCTTCCATACCGAATGTACGAGCTTCATCACAGATGATAGGAACGATGTTCTTACCGATGTTTTTGTCTTTCAGTAGGATGTTTAGCGTACGTACATAAGCCATAGTTGTAGAGATATCACGCTTCTGTTCACCTAGTAGAGGTGCGAATGCGTCTAGCTCAGGAACTTTGAATTCTTGAGTGAACTTAGGCAGACGTGCTGGCGTGTAACCTTGTAGGGCTTTACGACGAGCATGTAAGTATTCGTACTCAGCAGAACCTTCTTCCAAAGTCAGGTAAGGAAGCTCAGATACTTTCTCATCAGAAAGTAGATCTTGTAGACCTAGACGGTCACGTAGATATTGTACGTGAGTCATGTCCATCTTCTTAACACCGTGAGCGATGTTCTTACCTTCTGCAGCTTCACCCATGCCGTAACCTTTAACTGTTTTAGCTAGGATTACTGTTGGTTTGCCACCTGTCTCTTTTGCATTGTTGAATGCAGCGAACAGCTTAGAAGAATCGTGACCACCACGCTTCAGTTCGAAGATTTGGTCGTCAGTCATGTCTGCAACTAGTGCAGCTGTTTCTGGGTACTTACCAAAGAAGTGCTCACGTACGTATGCGCCATCTTTAGATTTGAATGTCTGGTAGTCACCATCGATAGTTTCGTTCATTAGTTGAAGAAGCTTACCAGTAGTGTCTTTAGCTAGTAGAGAATCCCAGTTGCTACCCCAGATAACTTTAACAACGTTCCAACCTGCACCTTTAAATAGGCCTTCAAGTTCTTGGATGATGCTACCGTTACCCATTACAGGGCCATCTAGACGCTGTAGGTTACAGTTGATTAGGAAACATAGGTTATCTAGCTTCTCACGCGCAGCGAAAGAGATAGCACCACGTGATTCTGGCTCATCCATCTCACCGTCGCCTAGGAACGCGTATACGCGTTGCGCGGAAGTATCTTTAAGACCACGGCCTTCTAGGTACTTAAGGAAACGAGCTTGGTAGATCGCAGAGATCGGACCTAGACCCATAGATACTGTAGGGAACTGCCAGAACTCAGGCATCAGTTTAGGGTGCGGGTAAGAAGGGATACCTTTACCATCAACTTCTTGACGGAAGTTATCTAGCTGCTCTTCAGTTAGACGACCTTCAACGAATGCACGAGAGTAGATACCTGGAGAGATGTGACCTTGGTAGTAAACTAGATCGCCACCGTCAGTCTCGTTTGGAGCACGGAAGAAGTGGTTGAAACATACTTCGTAGAACGCTGCTGCTGACTGGTAAGAAGCCATGTGACCACCAAGGTCTAGGTCTTTCTTAGAAGCACGCAATACGATCATGATTGCGTTCCAGCGAATAATCGAACGAATACGACGCTCAAGAGTTACGTCACCAGGGTAAGCTGGCTCTTGTGCTGCTGGAATTGTGTTGATGTAGTTTGTGTTGATGCCTGTAGCCATATCAACACCATCTAAACGCGCTTTATCTAGAACTTGTTCTAGTAAAAACTGTGCACGTTCTACACCTTCTTCACGTACTACTGACTCAAGAGCTTCTAACCAATCTTGAGTTTCCAGAGCATCAACGTCATGCTTCATGTCAGACATGGCGATCTATCCTTTTTGTTAGTTGGATTCTACTAAACACGTAAAAAGCCGAAGTATTACGGCTATTTACCCTGTTGAATTCGACGTAAAGAACGTTCGCGACGCGACTCTTCCTTCGTCAAATCCAGCAATGTTTCTTCGATGTAAGCTAAATGAGAGTGTGACATTTCACGTGCCTGTTCTGGCTGCCCTGAAACAATCGCATCTACAATGTTAGCTCGATGTATACTCACTTTCTCCACAACGTCTTTACGACGATGCAACAGCTTTAAATTCTCTAAGACATTTTGTTCGAGTAACGGAGCCAAACTACGAACAATGTGCAATAACACCACATTGTGCGCTGCCTCTGTTAAAGCAATAAGAAAAGCCATCACCGCTGCAGATTCGGCTTCAATATCACCCTTATCTTGCGCGCCGTGAATTTTATCTTGGCATGCTTGAATTCGAGCAAAGTCTTCATCAGTGCCACGCAATGCCGCAAAGTAAGCCGAAATCCCTTCCATCGCATGACGCGATTCCAACAAGTCTAGTTGGGTTTCAGAATGGGAGGACAACAAATTAAGCAAAGGATCTGAAAAGCTTTTCCAGATATTTTCGCTAACAAACGTACCTCCGCCTTGACGGCGAGTAAGCAAGCGTTTTGCTTCTAAACGTTGTATCGCTTCTCGGATTGAAGGACGAGACACATCGAACTGTTTCGCCAGTTCGCGCTCAGGCGGCAGCTGCTGCCCAGGAGCCAGTGTTCCTTCCACTATCAACCTTTCTAACTCTTGTTCGATAACATCGGAGAGTTTTGGCTGACGAATCCTTTGATAAGCCATAGTTTGTTGTTCTTCTTTTTCTTCGCTGACAATTGGTAATACCAATTTTAAGTTGGGCAGAAATTAACATAATTAAAACGCCACTGTCCAGTGTAAAATTGACCTGCATCATAGAATGCAGGGTGAATTAACCGTGACTTAACAAATGAAATTTAAAACGGCAACCAAATTGGTCTTACCATTTACAGGGCTAATACTTTTGGGGAGGTTTCGTGCTAGAAAATTTCAGGATAAAAATGAATTGTTTCAGAAAGATTAGTGTCACTTGTTTAAAAATCAAACCAAACGCACATTTAGGATGGAAATCCTGTTCATAACCTTTAACAAATGGGCGTTTGATAAGCTCGTCACACTCTTGGTTTATTGCTGCTCTTCCATCCACCACTTTCTTTACATAGCAACAACAAAAATTCACAAGTGGTTATGCTAAACGTTGATTAAGCAAGGCTCTGTAATTGGCAGAGCCATGAAGAATATGAAGAATTAGAAGCGCAATTTGCCTTTAAATTTTGTCCAGTCGAAGACCAAACCTGGGTCTGTTTTGCGTAAAGGTGCTATGTATTGATGGCCAGTGATACGCTCGGTGGTGATTTGAGGGAAAGTCGATACGATCGTTTCTGTTAATTGGGCAAGCGCTTGATACTGCAGCTCGGTGTAAGCAACAAAGTCACTGCCTTCCAGTTCAATACCAATCGAGTAATCATTACACCGCTCTCTACCTGCAAAGCTCGACTGACCTGCATGCCAAGCACGATCAAGAAACGAAACAAACTGAACAACCTCACCATCACGACGAATTAAGCAGTGTGCTGATACGCCCATTTGGTGAATCACCTTAAAAAATGGGTGTTCTGACGGGTCTAGCTTACCTGTAAAAAACTGTTCGATGTAAGGCCCACCAAATTGCCCCGGAGGCAAACTAATATTGTGAACCACCAGCAGAGAGATATCATCGACATTTGGTCTTGTATCAAAATATGGGGAAGGAACATGCCGAGCGTTGTCGTACCATCCATTGGAGCAGATCGTCATCTTGGTCTCACTTTCTTTTTTGCCAGCACATAGATTGTGACCTTGCCCATAGAGCAGTCGCGCTAGCCTCTTTAATTTGAAGTTAAGCAAGAGTATCATTCCATTCCCACTCCCTTTCAAGATTAGATTTGCGATGAAAAACACACATAACAGCCACCAACGCCTTGACTACTTAAAACAGCAACTGCCTCTAGAAATCACTCGTGCAGTCGCTGAGACCATCAAAGAAGATCTAGGTGGAACGTTAGATCCAGCGGCTGATATTACGGCAAGTCTAATCCCTGCAGACGCAGTCAACAGTGCCACCATCATTACCCGTGAGCACGGCGTGTTCTGTGGTAAAGCTTGGGCTGATGAAGTGTTTAAGCAACTGGGCGGTGAAGTGACTATCGAGTGGAACGTCGAAGATGGCGACAAGGTTGAACCAAACCAAACGCTTTGCACACTAACAGGCCCAGCACGCGCGTTATTAACGGGTGAGCGTAACGCAATGAACTTTATTCAAACACTGTCTGGTTGTGCGACGGCAACAGCTATCTACGCAGACAAAATCAAACACACAGAGTGCCGTCTGTTAGATACTCGTAAAACCATCCCAGGTCTACGTAGTGCACTAAAATACGCAGTCGCTTGTGGCGGCGGTTTCAACCACCGTATCGGTGTTTTCGACGCTTACCTAATCAAAGAAAACCACATCATCGCTTGTGGTGGCATTGAGAAAGCTATCTCTACAGCAAAAGAGCTAAACCCTGGTAAACCTGTGGAAGTAGAAACGGAAAGCCTAGCAGAACTAGAGCAAGCGATCAGCGCTGGCGCAGACATCATCATGCTAGACAACTTCACCACAGATATGATGCGTGAAGCAGTTAAAATCAACGCTGGACGTGCAGCACTAGAAAACTCTGGTAACGTGACGCTAGATACCATCGCTGAGTTCGCTGAAACGGGTGTTGATTACATCTCTGTAGGCGCGTTAACTAAGCACCTTAAAGCCATGGATCTATCAATGAGATTCAAAGCGTAATTTACTGAATAGTAAATAGTTTCCCTAAGGGCACTGTTGATAGCAGTGCCTTTTTTATTGCCTTAATTATCAGTATTTCAAGCAGTTATTTAAGTTGATCGCATAAATTTGCGTGCTATATGAAACACTGCACTAATAAATACAAAACCACTCGCGACCGCACCTGAACATCATTCCACTTCCCCATCTCGACTTCTATTCTCTCACCAACCAGTGCTTGCGCTGAAACAAACTAAAGAATGGAATTAGAAAATGAATAACAAGAACAAAAGAACGAACCAAAAAGGCTTTACGCTGATTGAATTGATGATTGTAGTGGCTGTAATAGGTGTCCTTTCTGCGATTGCAATTCCTCAATATCAAAAGTATGTAGCTAAGGCTGAGGTTGCTTCCGCTCTTGCTACTGCAACAGGAGTAAAAACAAATGTTGAAGCTTATTCTGTCGAAAATGGAAGCTTCCCAGATGGTTCTACTAGTGGGCAAACCGAAGATGCTCTCGGAGTCCCATCATCAATCCCATCAGGAACGATAGCATTTGCTAAAGGAAGTTCAGCTGGTGTGGGGACAATTACATTTACTTTTGCTAGTGCAGGCGTTAGCACTCTTTTAGTAAATAAGAAATTTGCGCTGTCCAGAGCACAAGATGGAGCTTGGGAGTGTAAAGGAACAACAGCGACTCCTGTAACTGACGATTTATTACCGAAAAACTGTAAATAGTGCTAACCAATCTCCCAACCGTTCTTCGTCAGGCTGGCTTACTTAGCCTGACTCAAGAACAAGCCGTGGCGGAACACGTACAAGCTTCCGGTGTTTCGACACCTGAAGCTCTGCTCGTTCTTGAGCTCTTCACAGGTGATTCCTTAGCAAACAACATAAAAACCATTTTCGGTTTGCCGTTAGTGCAGCTTGCCAATGTTGATTATGAAGTCTTGTGCGACCAATTAGGGCTTCGCGAGCTAATCACCAAGTATCGTGCTATCCCGATTTCAGTCTCTAGCTCAACTCTCACACTCGCCTCGGCCGACCCAACCGACTTACAGGCGGAAGATGATTTTCGCTTTGCAACGGGATTACAGATTGAATTGGTTGTCGCTAACTACTCAGAACTAGAAGGTGCAATACGAAAGCTGTATGGACGCTCTATTTCTGGGCAAGACTCCAAGCGTAAAGAGATCACCCAAGATGAACTCGCCAATCTCGTTGAAGTCTCTGACGATGAGATGACTTCAATTGAAGACCTCAGCCAAGACGATTCTCCTGTTAGCCGTTTTATCAATCAAATACTGGTTGATGCGGTGCGTAAAGGTGCATCCGATATCCACTTCGAACCTTATGAAGAAAACTATCGTGTGCGCTTACGTTGCGATGGCATCCTTGTTGAAATACAACAACCGGCTTCCCATCTAAGTCGCCGTTTATCTGCTCGCTTAAAGATCCTCGCTAAGCTGGATATTGCCGAACGTCGCTTGCCTCAAGATGGACGTATTAAGCTTCGTTTAAACGACGAACTGGCGATTGATATGCGTGTATCGACTCTACCGACACTGTGGGGAGAAAAGATCGTACTGCGTCTTTTAGATAGCAGCGCTGCTAATTTAGATATCGATAAGTTGGGTTACAGCGAGGATCAAAAAGCACTCTATCTCAATGCATTGAAGCGCCCACAAGGAATGGTCTTAATGACCGGCCCAACCGGCAGTGGTAAAACCGTTTCTCTCTACACTGGCCTTCGGGTACTTAACACCATAGAGCGCAACATCTCAACAGCTGAAGATCCGGTCGAGATCAATCTATGTGGTATCAATCAAGTTCAAGTCGCACCCAAAATCGGTTTTGGGTTTGCTGAAGCATTGCGATCATTTTTACGACAAGACCCCGATGTGGTAATGGTTGGGGAGATCCGCGATTTAGAAACCGCAGAGATCGCGATCAAAGCATCGCAAACTGGTCACTTAGTGCTTTCGACACTGCACACTAACTCTGCAGCGGAAACCGTGACTCGACTCGCTCATATGGGGATAGAACCCTTTAACCTAGCTTCATCACTGAGTTTGATTATCGCTCAACGACTAGCAAGACGATTGTGCAACCATTGCAAAGAAGTTGACGACTCACCGGACATATTTCTGCGTCACTCGATTCCTAACAGCCGAACCATCTACAAAGCTAATCCCCAAGGGTGTAATGAATGTAATCAGGGGTACTCAGGCCGAGTGGGTATCTATGAAGTGATGCCTTTTACCGACAAGCTCAAGACCAGCCTTATCAGTCAACCCAATGCGCTAGCGATTGAAGATCTCGCGCGTCGAGAAGGCATGAGAACTCTGCAAGAGTCAGGGCTAGATAAATTGCTTGAAGGCACCACCAGCTATCAAGAACTGCAACGTGTTCTGTACCTATAACCGAATGGAACACCAATGAGTAGCAAGTCCAAACAATCACAATTAAAAAGCTATCACTGGAAAGGCATTAATAGCTCAGGCAAGAAAGTGTCTGGGCAGACCTTAGCGCTCACCGAATTGGAAGTACGAGAAAAGCTCAAAGAGCAGCACATTCAGATTAAGAAAATCAAAAAGAAAAGCATCTCAGCCGTCACTCGTTTAACCCATAGAGTCAAAGCCAAGGACATCACTATTTTAACTCGGCAGCTCGCTACCATGCTGGCTACTGGCGTGCCTATCGTGCAAGCCATCAAGTTGGTCTCAGACAATCACCGCAAAGCAGAAATGAAATCGATTTTATCGCACATATGCAAAGGTGTAGAAGCCGGCACGCCAATCTCAAAAGCAATGCGAACTGCAAGTCGTCACTTTGATGACCTCTATACTGATTTGGTCGCGACAGGCGAACTCTCCGGCAACCTCGCACAAGTGTTCGAACGCTTAGCGACCTATCGAGAAAAAAGCGAGCAGTTAAAGTCTAAAGTCGTCAAAGCACTGATTTATCCTGCCATGGTGGTCACGGTAGCACTGACCGTTTCTTATTTAATGCTGACCATGGTGATTCCGGAATTTGAGTCGATGTTTTCAGGCTTTGGCGCCGACCTACCTTGGTTCACTCAACAAGTACTCTACCTTTCCCATTGGATGCAGACTTACAGTTTTTATACGGCTGTAGGCATAGGGCTTGTTGTCCTGATTATTTACCAACTGTGTCAGCGTTCCCACTCGTTCAGACTGTCTGTCAGTCGGCTAGGACTACGTTTTCCTGT
Source organism: Vibrio sp. BS-M-Sm-2 (assembly GCF_041504345.1). Classification (NCBI taxonomy): domain Bacteria; kingdom Pseudomonadati; phylum Pseudomonadota; class Gammaproteobacteria; order Vibrionales; family Vibrionaceae; genus Vibrio; species Vibrio sp. BS-M-Sm-2. Next base: position 2,465,749 of record NZ_CP167894.1, on the reverse strand, counting down.
TCTCGGTGGCATATTAGCCAAAGCCTCTATTGCCAAGTTTAGCCGAACCTTATCAACAAGCTTTAGTTCTGGTATTCCGATTTTAATGAGCCTCAAAACCACAGCCAAAACCGCAGGTAATCTGCATTATGAATCAGCCATCATTGAAGTTCACCGAGAAACAGCTGCAGGCATGCCGATGTATATCGCAATGCGCAATACCAACGCCTTCCCCGAAATGGTGTTGCAGATGGTGATGATTGGTGAAGAGTCTGGCAACCTTGATGATATGCTCAATAAAGTCGCCTCGATTTACGAGTTTGAAGTAGACAACACCGTCGACAATTTAGGCAAGATTCTAGAGCCACTGATCATCGTGTTTTTAGGCACCGTGGTTGGTGGGCTTGTGGTTGCGATGTACTTACCGATCTTTAATCTTATGAGTGTGTTAGGATAGTTAAAGCAACTAAACACCCATGAGCAGCAATCTCTGCTCACTTTGATTAAGTGGTAAAGGACACTATGGAAGTATTTCACTACTATCCTTGGCTATTCCCCGTATTAGCTTTCATTTTTAGCCTTCTTATCGGCAGCTTCCTCAACGTAGTCATACACCGTTTACCGATTATGATGGAACGCGAATGGCAACAAGAGTGCTCGGAATATTTCTCTCAATATAAAATTCCAGCACCAGAGGGAAAGTTTAATCTCAGCATTCCTCGTTCAACCTGCCCGAAATGCAAAACCCAATTAAGAATCGTCGACAATATTCCAGTGTTAAGCTGGTTGTTCTTAAAAGGTAAGTGTCACAGCTGTGCCAATCCAATCAACGCTCGCTACCCTTTGGTCGAACTGCTTACCGCAATACTTTGTACAATGGTTGCTAGCCACTTTGGTTTCAGTTACTACGCTATTGCTTTGATTTTTTTCACGTTTGCATTGATTACCGCAACCTTTATCGATCTCGATACTATGCTGTTGCCTGATCAAATTACCTTACCTTTAGTTTGGTACGGTATCGCGTTAGCTCTGTTTAATATCAGCCCTGTATCGCTTCAAGATTCCGTGGTTGGTGCAATGGCAGGTTACCTAGCACTTTGGTCGGTTTATTGGCTGTTCAAGCTGTTAACAGGCAAAGAAGGCATGGGTTACGGTGATTTCAAGTTATTAGCTGCGCTTGGCGCTTGGCTTGGTTGGCAACACCTCCCAATGATCATTCTTCTATCCTCACTTGTCGGCTTAGTTTTCGGATTGATTCAACTTCGCTTGAAACAACAAGGCATAGATAAAGCCTTTCCATTTGGACCTTACCTTGCGATTGCGGGTTGGGTGAGTTTGATGTGGGGCAACGACATCATGGGCTGGTATTTCACTTCTGTACTAGGAATTTAACCATGGCAATCATTATCGGATTAAGTGGTGGTATCGCCAGTGGCAAAACCACCGTCGCTAACCTGTTCAATGAACACTTTAATATTGATATTGTTGATGCTGATATCGTGGCACGTGAAGTAGTCACTTTGGGCAGTGACGGCTTAAAACAGATTACAGACCACTTTGGTGAGTCTATCTTGCTTGACGATGGAACACTCAACCGAAGTAGGCTGCGTGAGCTTATCTTCTCTGATCCTAAAGAGAAGCAGTGGCTCAATGATCTTCTTCATCCCATGATCCGTGACAAAATTGACAGTGACCTGTCTAAAATCACATCCCCTTATGGTTTATTAGTCGCACCGCTATTGGTCGAAAACCAAATGCAAGGCATGACCGATCGCGTATTAATCGTTGATGTGCCAGCAGAAGTGCAAATAGAACGAACGATGAGTCGTGATAATGTTTCTAGGGAACAAGTTGCATCAATTTTAAAATCACAGGCTTCAAGAGAACAACGCTTAGCAGTTGCAGATGACGTGATTAAAAACCATACTAAAAACCAAGAACTTTTGCCTCAAATCACAGATTTACATCAAAAGTATCTGGCAATCAGTGCTGTAGATGGGTCAGAATAGAACAATGTTGAATGAAGGTTTGCTCGATGATCACCCATAAATTTGAACATCCTCTAAATGAGAAAACACGCATCTACTTAAGAGTCGAATCACTCTTGAGGCAGCTACACTTGTCTTCTACATTTTCCGATGCTCAACAGTATCAACTCTTTTTCCGTTCCATCTTTGATCTGATTGAAATCTTCGAACAGATCCAACTCAAGAGCGAACTCGCAAAAGATATTGAGAAACAACGTGTAACCTACAAAAGCTGGTTAGATGTTGAAGGTGTCGATCAAGAGATGCTGACATCATTGCTTACTGACATTGGTAACATCTATCGTGATCTGATGCAGGCAGAGCGTTTCGGGCAATCACTTAAGGAAGACCGCTTTCTAAGTGCGATTCGCCAACGCTTTAATCTTCCAGGTGGCTCATGCTGCTTTGATTTACCCGCACTGCATTATTGGCTGCACCTTCCGCTCGATAAGAGAATGAGAGATGCTAAAGCTTGGATGGATAGCCTACAGCCTCTGTATGAAGCGCTAACACTATGGTTGAAGCTCACCAGGGAAACAGGGCACTTTAAAGAGCAAATCGCTCGTGCTGGCTTCTTTCAGAGCGATGCCGATGAAGCGAATATCCTTCGTCTTTCTATTCCGATGCAATACGGTGCCTACCCGATGATCTCAGGTCACAAGAACCGCTTTGCAGTTAAGTTCATGAGCTTTGAGACGGGGCAAGCTTGTACTCAAGATATCGAGTTTGAATTAGCGATCTGCACCTAATTAGTTTCCTTTTATAGTTTGGCTTGAGTCCTCACTCGAGCCTAAACTCACTATTATTATCCCTCAAATTAAGAATCACTATGTCGAAGAAAATCACCATCGTTAAATGCCCTCAATGTAATACTGACGTTGAATGGGGTGAACAAAGCCCACACCGCCCGTTTTGCAGCAAGCAATGTCAGATGATTGATTTCGGTGAATGGGCAGACGAAGAAAACAGCATCGCTGGCGCACCAGACATGTCTGATAGCGATGGTTGGTCGGAAGATCAGTTCTAAGATTCGAGATTCGAGATTCGAGATTTGATATGGCCCCTAAAAAGTAGACACAGGGGTTTAGTTGATTAGTTCAAAGTCCATGGGACTCACTCCACCTAGAGTCCCATGCCTTCTTACTGGATTATAATAGGTATCGATATAAATTCGACTTTGCATCGTCATTTCTTGTCGTGAAAGCTGATCTAAGTTGTTCATCCACTCTTTCTTATATTGCGCAAAGAAACTTTCGGAACAAGCGTTATCCCAACAGTTTCCTTTTCTCGACATGCTGACTTTAATCTTTCGTTTACGGTGCCAACGGATCGTCTCCAACGCTCGATACTGTATACCTTGATCGGAGTGAAACAAAAGCTCGTGACCTAAGGGCTGCCTTTGTTCCCAAGCCTTATTCAGGCTTCTTAGCACTAACTTTGCGTTATTAATACGACTTGTCGACCAACCAATCACTTTGCGTGAAAACAAATCTAAGACGACGCACAGGTATTGCCAACCATCAGTACAGCGCACCTGAGTGATATCTGACACCCAAACTCGATCGGGTTTATCCACCTTAAATTGGCGGGCAAGAATGTTATAGGCAGGTATAAGCGTATTTTGTCTTGGCGCTCGTCCATATCGCTTCTTGCTCGCGCAAGAGCGATAGCCCATATTCTGCAAAAGCCTCTGTACTCGCTTTTTATTACAAATAAAGCCGTTAGCGACTGCTGCTTCCCAAAGCTTTCGATAGCCTGGAATACAATACTGAGCTTCGCTTTCTCTCCTCAAGTAGTGACTTAAAGACTCATTGTCTGTCTCTCGCTTCGATGGTTTCCTTGTTAGCCACTTGTAATAACCCGCTTTAGAAACGCCCAACCATTGGCATAGTCGAATGACAGGAAGCTTCACACTGGCCTTCTTAAGGATATACTCGAACCTTATTCTTTTTGGCTGTCGAAGAAAGCCTTCGCTTCCTTTAAGAAATCATTCTCCAGCTCTGCCATCTCAAGCTTCTTTTTCAATTGACGGATCTCTTTCTCCAGTTGTGTAACGGATGTTTCGGGACCGTGGTTAGGTATTGGGAGGGAGTTAGTCTTCTTCGACGTCATTTGGCATCTCCATTTAGAAAGTAGCACCGGCGATATTCCTAAGGATAGTGCTACTGACTTAACGGTGTCAGAAGAATCGAGAGATCGCTGAACAGCTTCTCGTTTAAATTCGTCTGTATATTGTCTTTGTGATTTTACTTTCATTACACTCAATGCTCTGTATTAAGTGTCTACTTTTATGGGGTCACATCAGATTCGGAAAAATGATTAAAGGGTTGGCGTTTGCGTCAATCCTTTTTTATTGCCGATAGTTTGGTGTTTACCAAAAGAGTTTCCCTACTCCTTCGTCAGTCTAGGGAATGACGGTTGCATTTAAGCCTACTTTCCAGTCGTCATCCCCAAGAGTGAGGAACGAAAGAGTTGGGGATCTCTTACTTTCAAAGCTCTAACTAGCAGGCACAAAAAAGCGGAGCCAAATGGCTCCGCTTTTATCGATAGAATGCAAAAAGAATTACTTCTTAGTAAGCTTCTCTTTAATACGAGCTGACTTACCAGAACGCTCACGTAGGTAGTACAACTTGGCACGACGTACTGCACCACGGCGTTTAACTTCGATGCTATCAACCATTGGAGAGTGAGTTTGGAACGCACGCTCTACGCCTTCACCGTTCGAGATCTTACGAACTGTGAATGCAGAGTGTAGACCACGGTTACGAATAGCGATTACAACGCCTTCGAAAGCCTGTAGACGCTCACGGTCACCTTCTTTTACCTTAACCTGAACTACAACAGTGTCACCTGGTGCGAATTTAGGAAGGTCTGATTTTAGTTGCTCTTCTTCAAGAGCCTTGATGATGTTGCTCATTTGTATAAATTCCTAGAATAAACTGATACTAAATTTAATAGGTTACTGCTTGCTTTTCGTTAAGAGCGTTGCTCTTTAATGAATTCAGCCAGTAATTGTTCCTGTTCGTCAGTCAGAGCTAGGTTTTCCAGGAGTTCTGGTCTTCTTAGCCAAGTTCGGCCCAACGATTGTTTTAATCGCCAGCGACGAATGTCCTTATGGTTTCCAGACTTGAGTACCGATGGCACATCTTTATCGTCTAGCACCTCAGGGCGCGTATAATGGGGACAATCTAGCAAACCATTTGCAAAAGAATCTTCTTCTGCTGAAGCGAAATCTCCAAGTACACCCGGAACAAACCGAGATACTGAATCAATCAGCGTCATGGCTGGCAGTTCGCCACCCGTCATCACAAAATCTCCAATCGACCATTCTTCGTCAACTTCAGATTGAATGATGCGCTCATCTACCCCTTCGTAGCGACCACAAATAAGAAGTAAATTCTCGTTTGTTGCCAGCTCTTCAACACCTTTCTGGTCGAGTTTACGACCTTGAGGTGAAAGATAGATCACTTTCGTCTTTCCCGGTGCTGCTTGCTTGGCTGTTTTGATAGCGTCGCGCAAAGGCTGAACCATCATTAACATGCCAGGACCACCACCGTAAGGTCTGTCATCAACAGTGCGATGTTTATCATGAGTGAAATCACGAGGATTCCATGTCTCAATAGATAAAAGACCTTTTTTAACCGCTTGACCTGTTACTCCAAAATCAGTAACAGAACGGAACATTTCAGGAAAAAGGCTAATAATGCCAACCCACATGTGTTCTCTCGCTCTGTAATTTGGAGTTAGAATCCAGGATCCCAGTCAACTTCGATCCGGCGAGCTTCGCGATCAACTTTCTTGATCACTTGCTCTTCAAGGTACGGTACTAACCGTTCCTTTTGGCCAAAAGCATCTTTAAGATTTGCTTTGATTACTAGAACATCGTTCGAGCCAGTTTCTAATAGGTCAGTGACCTCACCAAGGTCGTAACCTTTAGTGGTAAAAACTTGCATACCGAACAATTCGCGCCAGTAGAATTCATCTTCTGACAATTCAGGTAACGAAGCAGGGTCAATAGCAATTTCAAAGTTAGTCATCAGTTGCGCGTCTTCACGAACATCTAATCCCGCTAGCTTACATACATAACCTTGGCCATGACGTTTCCAGCTCTCAACTTTGTACTCAACCCACTTGCCCTTTAGGTTTAAATACCAAGGGCTGTAATCAAATATGCTTTCAGCATTGTCTGTGTAGGAGAACACTTTAAGCCAGCCACGAATACCATAGGTAGACCCAAGTTTACCCATGACAATTCTATTGTTTTGCTCGCTCATAGTTTCTTTACCCTTCATCGACATAAGCTATTTCTCTTTAAAAAGAATTAAGCCGCTTTTTGAGCGTCTTTAACTAGCTTAGCTACACGATCAGATAGAGATGCGCCTTGACCAACCCAGTGGTTAACACGATCTAGGTCTAGACGTAGACCTTCTTCTTGACCTTGAGCAGTAGGGTTAAAGAAACCTACTTTCTCGATGAAACGGCCAGTTGCAGCGTTACGGCTATCCGCAACTACGATTTGATAAAATGGGCGCTTCTTTGCACCGTGACGTGCCAAACGAATGGTTACCATGTCGTCCTCTTTGCTTTCTTAATAAAATAATTAACCCCAAGTATAAGTAAATAGCTTGGGGTCTCGTGCCAAATTAAAGCCCCGGAATTTTACTCTTATTCCGGTGCAATGCAAGGGCTTTAGCTATTTTTTCACCAACATAGCTGCCGTACACTTTCTGTGACACGGCTAACACTATGAAAAGTAACGTAGCTAAAGCTTACATTTGTAGATTATCGACCAAACGGGTTAAAGCCACCACCCATTCCGCCCATACCTCCACCGCCGCCCATCATGCCTTGCATGTTGCGCATCATGCCTTTCATGCCACCTTTCTGCATCTTCTTCATCATCTTCTGCATTTGGGTGAACTGCTTAAGCATACGGTTTACATCTTGTACCTGTGTACCAGAACCAGCGGCAATACGCTTTTTGCGTGAACCTTTGATTAGATCAGGGCGTTGACGCTCTTTCATAGTCATCGAGTTGATGATCGCTTCCATCTGCTTGAACATCTTGTCATCAACTTTATCTTTAACGTTATCTGGTAGCTGAGACATGCCTGGAAGCTTATCCATCATGCCCATCATGCCGCCCATGTTTTGCATCTGACCTAGCTGTTCACGGAAATCTTCAAGGTCAAAGCCTTTCTTCTCTTTGAACTTCTTAGCCAGTTTCTCAGCTTTCTCGGTATCAACGTTCTTTTGTAGGTCTTCAATAAGAGACAGTACGTCGCCCATACCTAAGATACGAGAAGCAACACGATCTGGGTGGAACGGTTCTAGTGCGTCAGTCTTTTCACCAACACCTAAGAATTTAATCGGTTTGCCTGTGATATGACGAACAGACAGAGCAGCACCACCACGCGCATCACCATCAACTTTCGTCAAGATAACACCGGTTAGTGGTAGCGCATCACCAAAAGCTTTTGCCGTGTTCGCAGCATCTTGACCTGTCATTGCATCAACAACGAACAGTGTCTCTACTGGATTAATTGCAGTATGAAGCTCTTTGATCTCGCCCATCATCTCTTCATCGATAGCCAAACGACCGGCAGTATCGACAAGTAGCACGTCGTAGAATTTCTTCTTCGCGTGATCGATTGCAGCGTTTGCAATATCAAGAGGCTTTTGATCAGCTGAAGATGGGAAGAAGTCTACGCCAACATCGCTTGCTAACGTTTCAAGCTGTTTGATCGCCGCTGGACGGTAAACGTCGGCAGACACAACCAAGACTTTCTTCTTGTCACGCTCAGTTAGAAGCTTAGATAGCTTACCTACCGATGTAGTTTTACCTGCACCTTGTAGACCCGCCATTAAGATAACTGCTGGCGGCTGCGCTGCTAGGTTAAGAGCCTCGTTAGACTCACCCATCACCGCTTCAAGTTCAGCTTGAACGATCTTAATAAATTCTTGACCAGGCGTTAGAGATTTAGAAACCTCAACACCTACAGCGCCTTCTTTTACGCGCTTAACAAAATCGCGGACAACTGGCAGTGCAACGTCGGCTTCAAGTAGCGCCATACGTACTTCACGCAGCGTCTCTTTAATATTGTCTTCGGTCAGACGACCTTTACCGCTGATGTTCTTCAGCGTTTTGGATAGACGATCCGTTAAATTATCAAACATAGTTTTCTCTTCGCTCAAAACTGCGACTATTACTGTGAGTATACATTAGCGCGGATTAGAGTCATACCCGTTGTAGAGCCTTAATCATCCGTCCTTGTGATGTGAGACATTATTCACTTGGAATTGAATGAGGTTCGCCATAGCCCCAAAGAGCGATGCGAGGTATAATTCACCAATTAGTAATCATTTAAATGGATACCATGGACAGTCTTATTGCGATCGCAGCAGCCTTTCTTTATACAATGGCGATTTCCACGATCATTCCAGGTCTCGTGCACCAAACAGGAATCCGTGTAAAAACGGTGTTTATCAGCGCATTACTTGCTCTAGCTTTCCATGCTTGGTTGCTTGGCGATTTGATTTTTAATGCTAGTGGCCAAAACCTCAGTATCTTGAACGTTGCTTCATTAATCAGCTTAATCATATCTGTGGTTATGAGCGGCGCTATGCTCAAAACTCGTTTGTGGTTTATCTTGCCCGTCGTTTATAGCTTCGCTGCACTAAACTTGATGGCTGCTACTTTTCTTCCAAGCACATTCATCAAGCATCTAGAGAATGACCCTAAACTGCTCGTTCATATCTCTTTGGCTCTATTCTCATACGCGACACTAACTATCGGGGCACTCTACGCTCTGCAGCTCGCGTGGCTAGATCACAAACTTAAAAAGAAAAAAGCGTTGGTGATCAACCCTAACCTACCTCCTTTAATGATGGTAGAAAGACAGCTTTTCAAGATCATTCTGATTGGTAATGGCTTATTAACGGGTACTTTGTTGACAGGTCTCATTTTCGTACAAGATATGTTTGCTCAAGGTAAAGCACACAAGGCTGTGTTGTCTTTTATCGCTTGGGTTATCTACTCCATCCTTCTATGGGGTCATTATCAAAAAGGTTGGCGTGGACAGAAAGTCACTTGGTTCGCCCTAGCCGGCGCCAGCATGCTCACATTAGCCTACTTCGGTAGCCGCTTCGTTCAGGAAATCATCCTGAACTAGTCTGTAAAATAAAGGCAAGGTCTCACATACCTTGCCTTTAAAATATTGAGTGCAATACATTCAATTGACATCTCGACCATGTTCGGTCATAAATTAATCAAGATACACAAATAGGAAAAGAATAGTTTTGGACGACATATCAACGGGTATCTTATTTGCGCTACTCGCGTGTCTCATTGTAATTTCCGGTTATTTCTCTGGTTCCGAAACGGGCATGATGTCCCTGAACCGCTACCGTTTAAAGCACTTGGCCAATACGGGTCATAAAGGTGCCAAACGCGTAGAAAAACTTCTGAACCGCCCAGACAGATTGATTGGCCTCATTCTCATCGGCAACAATCTCGTCAACATTCTTGCATCTGCGATCGCTACTATTCTTGGTATGCGCATCTACGGGGATATCGGTGTAGCTATCGCTACCGGTACCCTGACTCTAGTGATCCTCGTATTCGCCGAGGTAACACCAAAAACCATCGCTTCTCTATTTCCTGAACGTGTCTCTTACGCGAGTAGCATCCTTTTGATGATACTGATGAAGGTGCTGTCACCATTGGTAATCTTGGTCAACTTCATTACCAACGGCTTCATTCGTATCTTAGGTGTTAAAGCCAGTCACGATGCGACCGACCACTTGAGCTCAGAAGAGCTTAGAACCGTGGTAAATGAAGCAGGTAGCTTAATCCCTCAGCGTCACCAAGATATGTTGGTGTCTATTCTGGATTTGGAACATGTCACCGTGAACGACATCATGGTGCCGCGTAATGAGATTACTGGTATCGACATCAATGACGACTGGAAATCTATCGTTCGTCAACTGACTCACTCGCCCCATGGCCGCGTGGTGCTGTATCGTGACCAAATAGATGAAGTAGTTGGTATGCTTAGGCTACGTGAAGCTTACCGATTGATGCTTGAAAAGAACGAATTCAATAAAGAGACCTTGTTGCGTGCAGCGGATGAGATCTACTTCATTCCTGAAGCAACACCACTCAATATTCAACTGCTTAAGTTTCAGCGCAATAAACAGCGTATCGGTTTGATTGTTGATGAGTATGGCGATATCAATGGTTTGGTTACCCTTGAAGATATTCTAGAAGAGATCGTAGGTGAGTTTACCACCTCAATTGCGCCAAGCTTATCTGAAGAAATTACTCCGCAAAGCGATGGCAGCTTCTTGATTGAAGGCAGCGCCAATATCCGAGACATCAACAAAGGCTTACAGTGGGCACTGCCTACCGATGGCCCAAGAACGCTGAATGGTTTGATACTAGAACATCTTGAAGATATTCCAGAGAGTCACCTCAGTGTTCAGGTTGCCAGTCATCCAATGGAAATTGTTGAGCTCGAAGAGAACCGAATCAAACTGGTACGTGTGTTCCCGCAGATCGTAAATGGATAAAATTGGCTTATTAGAATAGCTAAGTAATCACAAGCTCACATGCGACAACAGCCTAGCCCTAAAATACGTTGACAAAAAAGGCCCGGTTCATTGAACCGGGCCTTTTAATATCTAACTCACCGCTAACAATGATTAGTCGATTTTAAGCTCTTGCAGCATAGACTCTGGCAGTGCCAGTTCATCATTCTTGTTTACAGAGATACCAGCAGCGATGATCGCATTAGCGATCTCTTTCGCTTCATCCAAAGAGTGCATTGCTGCGGTACCACATTGGTATTCGTTCAGCTCAGGGATCTTATTCTGGCTCTCAACTTTCAGTACGTCTTTCATCGCGGCCAACCAACCGTCAGCCACTTGTTGCTCTGTCGGTGTACCAATCAGGCTCATATAGAAACCAGTGCGGCAGCCCATAGGTGAAATATCGATGATCTCTACATCTGAACCGTTCAATTGATTACGCATGAAGCCAGCGTATAGGTGCTCTAGAGTATGGATACCTTTCTCAGATAAGATGTCTTTGTTTGGCGCAGTAAAACGCAGGTCAAACACAGTGATGGTATCCCCTTTTGGGGTTTGCATTGTTTTAGCAACACGAACTGCAGGTGCGTTCATGCGTGTGTGATCAACAGTGAAACTATCTAATAAAGGCATTGCTCTTCTCCGTGACGGCTGGCTTTAGAAAAACCAGCTTCGATTGTCTTCTAGTTCTTTGCGGCACTGTTTCAGCTGCCATCCATAATCTTTTGCTTGTTGTTCGACTTTACGCGCTACTTTAATCAACGATGGTTTGCTGTTGTATGACTTGCGCTTATAACCACCACGGCCTTCATGATAAGCCAGGTATTGGTTATATGGGTCCCATAGTGAGATACCCAACTGACGACGCGTTTCGCTGGTGTACCAACCTATAAACATCAGCGCATCATCAAAATTGGTTCTTGAACCGCCATTGTTGGTCGATTTTTGGAAATCTTCCCAAGCTGGGTCCTGAGCTTGAGCATAGCCATAAGCGCTGCTTACACGGCCCCAAGGAATAAACCCAAGAATGTAATCTTTTGGTGGGCGCGCATCATGACGAAAGCTACTCTCTTGTTTTACAAAAGCCATCGCTACGTTGATGGGAGTGCCCCACTCTTCTTGCATATCTAAGGCATCTTCGTACCACGATGGATGCTCTCTGAAGATGCTACATAGGTTGTCTTGCTGTTTCGGCGGTGGTGTTGCACAACCAACCAAAAGGCTAGAGACAACACCGACAGTGACTACAGGTAACCATTTACTACTCACACGAGTAGGCTTACCTAATAAGGCTTGCTTCCTTTCCACCAACGTCTCGCTATGCTTTTAAATACGAAAAATAATCCGCTAAGAAGCTGTCAAAATCTTGAGTGCTCGCTTCTTCACTTTGTTGCTGAGCAATCACAGAGCGTTGAACCTCTGCTTCCATCAGCTCAGCTGAATACACTTTGTATTGGTGTGCCTTGTGCTGTTGAGCGTACGTTTTACCTAGCGCACAGCCAACTTTACCTAAGCCACCTAACTTTTTAGTCTCTTCTAGCAATTGGCCAGAAATGGTTAGCTCTGGGTTATCAATCCAAGCTTCAAGCGTATCGCAGGTTTCTTGGTAAGCTCGACCGCCTTGTTCTGCATCCATCATCTCAGCAATTGAGCGTAGATCTTTGAACACGCGCTTCGCCCAATCTTGCAGAGACAAGCGCTCACCGTAACAACCAATTTGCAGTTCTAGACCGACTTGACGACCTTCTAGGATCACCTTGTTCCAGTTGTCGCGCCAGCACTCAAGCTCACAGTTATCCATCTCAGCAGAGTCAGTTAGCACACTCCACGTTAGGAATAGATCTAAGAAGCGAACTTGTTGCTCCGTGATACCAATTGAGCTGAATGGGTTTACGTCTAGAGAGCGAACCTCGATGTACTCAACACCAGCACGTGCTAGTGCTTCAGATGGTTTCTCACCATTTTTCGCTACACGCTTAGGACGAATTGGAGCATAAAGCTCATTCTCAATTTGCAGTACGTTGCTATTCAATTGACGGTATTCACCATCAACCTTAGTGCCAATCTCTGCGAATTCTTCTGATGGTGTACGAATCGCTTGATTCAAACCTTCAAGGTATTGGTCTAGGCTGTTGAAGCCAATTTTCAATACGCTTTGCGCACTGTTGGTGTAACCAAGATCGCTTAGGCGCAGTGCCGTTGCTTTTGGTAAGTACAGTGTCTCGCCAATCTTTTCAAAAGGCAGGTTAGTTTCTCTTCCTTTGATGAAAGAAGAACATAACGCAGGTGAAGCACCGAAGAAGTATGGGATTAACCAACCAAAGCGATAGTAGTTACGAATCAAACCAAAGTAAGCATCTGACTTCGCTTCACAACGCGCTTCTCCTGTTTGTTCTCCAAATAGGCTATCCCAAAAGCTTTCTGGGAAAGAGAAGTTGAAGTGAACACCAGAAATAATCTGCATCAGACTACCGTAACGACGCTTTAGGCCTTCACGATATAGCGTCTTCATCTTACCGTTATTAGATGTGCCGTATTGCGCTAGCTGAATATAATCTTCACTACCAACGTAACAAGGCATAGAAAGCGGCCATAGTTTTTCGCCATCTAACTTGGTTTGCGTGAAATGATGTATATCAGACAACTGATTCAAAAGCGTCGGAACGTCGTTAGAAACAGGCGTGATAAATTCCAGTAGCGACTCAGAGAAATCGGTCGTTACCCATTCGTTCATCAACGCAGATCCTAAAGCCTTAGGGTGCGGCCCAGTAGCAAGGTGCCCATCTTCCGTGTAGCGTAATGTTTCCCTTTCAACACCACGACCAAATTGAGAGAAGGTCTTAGGGTTGGTTGCAACTTGCTTTAGTCGCGCAGCAAAATCAGTCAAAATTCAGTTCACTTATCTTATATCGTTCTGATTAGAACTATCATAAATTAGGTTGGAGGAGAAAAGTAGAGTCTCTTCCCTCCCCCTTTAATGTGTACTCTAACGAATGATTTCAAGCTCTTCTATTGGAATATCTAACTTTTCTAATTGCGGGCGAAGCGAAGCCGCATCGCCAACCACAATTATTTGATAATCATTCGGGTCGAACCATTTCTTCGATAGTTCATTCAATGTCTCTTTTGAGACCGTCTCAACTATCTGATTACGCTGTTGTAGGTAATCTTCATCAAGGCTCAATGCAACAATATTACTCAACAACCCAGCTTTCTGACTTGGTGTTTCGTATTTGAGTGCATCTTGTTGACCGACGGCAAGGCGCATAAATTTCACCTCTTCATCAGTTAATCCACTTTGGCTAAACTCATTCAGTTCATTAATAAACTCTTGAATCGATGGCACTGTCGCGTTAGCTCTTACTTGCGCGCTAAATACCACCGCGCCTGTTTCTCGAGTACTTGCGAAGTAACCGCTTGCACCGTAAGTGTAGGCTTTGTCTTCACGCAAGTTCTGGTTAATACGGCTATTAAAGTTACCCGCTAAGTTAAAGTTAGCTAACTGGCTCAAGTACAACTCACCAGTAGCGTCAAACGGCAGGCCTTTACGAACCAGGCGAACAATGCTTTGCGGCGCACCCGGTTTGTCGACCAAGTACAGGTGCTGACCAGAAAGCTCTTTGACGATCTGCGGACGCGTTAGTGGTGCCGCATCGCCTTGCCATTGCTCAAAGAATTGTAGCTGCTTCTCTATCTCTTTCTTCGAGATGTCCCCTACGATAACAATATTAGCTCCTTCAGGAGTATAGTGCTGACTGTAAAACAGTTTTACATCGTCCAGAGTTAACGATTCTAGAGAGTCCTTAGTACCATCACTTGCACGAGCAAAAATACTATCACCAAACAGCACTTCACGGGTTGCTTGAGACGCCATCCAGCTTGGCTGCTGATGCTGATACACGACGCCTTCTAACATCTGTTTCTTAACACGCTCGAAATCTTGCTCATCAAACTTAGGCTCGAATAGAACCTCTTGTACAATAGCTAAGGTTTGAGGAAGGTTTTTCTCTAGCGTAGAGACTGAAATGTCAGTGGTGTAACTGCCCGCACTAATGCTGACGCTACTGCCAAGCTTATCCAAAGTCGCCTGTAACTCTTCAACAGTTCGTTTAGTCGACCCCTCTTCCATCATAGAAGCAGTTATGTTCGCCAGGCCCTCTTGCCCTTTGCGAACGTAACGCTCACCGGCTGGAAGTTGAATCTGTAGCTGTACTGTCGGCGTTTCACTGGTCACAGTACCAATTAAATCCGTACCGTTTGCAAAGTGCATGCGGTACAAATCAGGCATGGTCGCCTCAACACCAAAGTTCACTTCTGGCATCACGCTGCGATCAAAGGTATTCGGTGCCTTTCTAAAATCCAGCTGGTCTTCCGTCACCTTGCTGTATTCAGGCAGAGTACGTGCAGGTGTGGTAAATGTCGCTTCTCGAACGGCTAAATCAAGCTGCTTTTTCGGAACCACACTCAAAGTCACCTTGTGCTTACCTTCGATGAAATCTTGGTAGGCCTTGCTCACGCTTTCAGGAGTGACAGCTCGGATTTGATCAAGTTGCGATTCAATTCGATCTGGCTGACCATAGAAGGTTTGGTTAGATGCCAGTTGTGAAACCTTGCCTTTAACACTTTGCAGAGCGAAAACCGCGTCCGCTTCTGCCATACCGGTGATCTGGTCTAAACGTTCTTGTTCAACACCCTCTTTCGAGAATTGCTCTAGAGTATCCATCAGCTCTTTATTAAGAACCGTCAGATCGCCTTTTTCACCGGAGTTACCCATCGCATACACATACATGGTACAAGCAAGTTCAGCACAATCATGGAAAGATCCTGCACTTACTGCTTTTTGTGTTTTTACGAGGTTTTGGTATAGGTAGCTGTTGGTACCTGAACCTAACACGTTAGACAATGCATTCAGTGACGCTTGCGTCTCTTCACCGCGATACGTTGTAGGCCAACCAACAAGCACCATCGGCTGACGGATATTATCTTCTAGGGTGATGTACTTATCTTCAGTTAGCACAGCTGGTTGTTTCTCTGCCGCCTTAACTTCTGGGCCTTGAGGAATAGGGCCAAAGTACTTGTTCACCCACTCTAGCGTGTCATCAACGTCGATATCACCACCAATCGTTAGCACGGCATTATTTGGGCCATACCAACGTAGGAAGAAGGCCTTGAGGTCATTCACATTAACTCGGTCGAGATCTTCCACATAACCGATTGGTTGCCATGAATAAGGGTGACCTTCAGGGTAAAGCGCTTCCCCCATGCGTTCCCACATCAAACCATAAGGACGGTTTTCATAACTTTGAGCACGTTCGTTTTTGACCGTGCCTCTTTGTACTTCGAATTTCTTCTGAGAAACCGCATCCAATAAGAAACCCATTCGGTCTGATTCTAACCACAACATTTTCTCTAGTTGGTTAGATGGAACGGTTTCAAAGTAGTTGGTACGGTCACGGTTAGTGGTGCCATTTAACGAACCACCCGCTTCAGTGATGATCTTAAAGTGCTGCTGGTCACCAACGTTCTCAGATCCCTGGAACATCATATGCTCGAAGAAGTGAGCAAAACCCGACTTACCAATCTCTTCACGTGCTGAACCTACGTGATAGGTCACATCAACATGCACCAATGGATCGGAATCATCAGGGGAAAGAATAACTGTCAGGCCGTTTTCAAGCTGATATTTGGTGTAAGGAATCACCACTTTATCTTTAGAGAGCTTTACCTCTTCTAAAAGAGTGACACCTTCTGGTAATGAGGAAAAGAAGGATGTTGAGCTAGGTACATTGTAAGAACAGCCGGCAATGGCGATAAGAGAAAATGTACCAAGTAAAACCTTTTTCATAGGTTCTCCTTAGAAAAAACCGAAGTAGATAGCAGCAAGTAAGCTGTAGCGAGCGGCTTTGCCAATCGCTATCAAAATAACGCTAGGGATAAATTTCATTCTCAACCAACCCGCCGCCAGACACAAAGGGTCACCAATAACGGGTAACCAACTGAATAACAGTGCCCAGTAACCATAACGGCTCAGCCAAGCCATAGCCTTATGACCATGCTTTTCAGATTGAGTTCGATTGGGCAACCACAAACCAATCCAATAATTGGTCAGGCCGCCTAAGGTGTTACCGAGTGTCGCTATGAGAATAATCGACGATGTAGAGAATTGATCTAAGCTCAATGCTGCAACAAGGCTGGCTTCTGAGCCACCGGGCAATAATGTGGCACTCAAGAAGCCACTGATGAAGAGTACCCAAAGCGCCGAGTCAGAGAACCACAGCGCTATGTTTTCAAAAAGGGAATTAAAGAATTCTAACACTGCATATCAACCTTCTTGCATCTTAAGCAGTACCTTGCCTCTAGTGTGTCCGCTTTCAACCTGCAGATGCGCCGACTGTGCTTCGTCTAGTTGGTAGATACCTTGAATTTCTGTTTTAAGCAATCCAACACTCACCATATAAAGCATGGTGTCCATTTGCTCAGTGTTTGGTTCAACCAACATGCCTGATGCAGTAAAACCTAGGAGCGTGGCTTTCTCACAAATCAACTCAGCAGACAAAGTTGGTACTGTCACGACTCTCGCACCGTCTTTCAGGCACTTCAACGCATCAAGCGCGGTATCGCCACCGACCAAATCAATCAACACATCAACATCAGAAACTCGTTCTGAAGCTGGGGCAAACTTATAGTTGATAGCATGAGCGCCTAGCGTTGCAAGATAGTCGAGATTGGCTTCGCTGCAGGTCGTGTAAACCTCTGCTTTTGCTGCCACTGCGATTTGAACCGCAAGGTGACCAACCCCGCCTGCGCCCGCTAAGATAAGCACGCGATCGCCTTCTTTTACTTCGGCTTTATTGAGTGCTTGGGCTGCTGTTTGACTAGCAAGTGGTAATGCCGCTGCCGCTTCTAGGGTGACAGAATCAGGAACCATGCTGAGTGCCGCTTCTGGAACACATACGAATTGGCTATAACCGCCACCTTGCAGTGGAAAACCAATAAACCCTGCCACGTTATCACCAACAGTAAAACGTTCAGCCTGATCGCCTAGCGTTACAATTTGCCCCGAAATATCATATCCCGGCACCCAAGGTAGATTGTCTTTGTTTTGTGCTGCTGCCCAACCAAGGCCAGCACGGGTTTTCACATCAATCGGATTAATGCCCGAAAAGGAAACTTTAACCACCACTTCTCCAGCCTTAGGCTCTGGAATCGCACTAGTTTGAATACTAAGGTTTTCGACACCGCCGAATTGAGTAATCGCAATCTGTTTATTTTCCATTTCCACATTTCCTTGATTGATAAAAGCTCTAATGAGCAAGCACCCTAATTAATAAAAAAAGAAAGGGATGCGAAAGCATCCCTTTGACTATAAACCATTTAATAAGGCTAAGTTAACCGCTCATTCGTAAATTAACGACCAATTAACGTAACGATACATGACCTAAGTAATCCATTAACCGACTAGCGCTAATAGAATACCCGCCGCAACCGCACTACCAAGTACACCTGCTACGTTCGGGCCCATCGCATGCATCAACAAGAAGTTCTGAGGGTTTGCCTCAAGGCCTACCTTGTTCACAACACGTGCCGCCATTGGAACCGCTGATACACCAGCTGCACCAATCAATGGGTTGATGTCCTCTTTCGAGAAGCGGTTTAGAACCTTCGCCATCAATACACCACCCGCAGTACCAATACTGAACGCGACCGCACCTAAGCCAAGAATACCCAGTGTCTCTAAGTTCAAGAAAGTATCCGCTTGAAGCTTAGAACCAACACCGAGGCCAAGGAAAATAGTCACAACGTTAATCAGTTCGTTTTGCGCTGTTTTCGATAGGCGATCAACCACACCCGCTTCACGCATCAAGTTACCCAGACAGAACATACCCACTAGAGGTGTCGCTGAAGGTAGGAACAAAATCGTCATCAGTAGTACAGCAAGCGGGAAGAGAATCTTCTCTGCTTTGCTAACGTGACGAAGTTGAGCCATCTTGATCTTACGTTCTTCAGGAGACGTTAACGCCTTCATGATTGGCGGCTGAATAATAGGAACCAATGCCATATAGCTATACGCCGCTACTGCAATCGCACCTAAAAGATCAGGAGAGAGCTTACTCGCCAAGAAAATCGCGGTTGGGCCATCGGCACCACCAATGATCGCAATGGAAGAAGCGTCGGCCATCGAGAATTCCATTCCTGGAACATAGTTCAGCAAGATCGCACCAAATAGCGTCGCGAAGATACCAAACTGAGCCGCAGCCCCTAACCACAATGTTTTAGGGTTCGCAATCAACGCACCGAAGTCCGTCATCGCACCAACACCCATAAAGATCAGCAGTGGGAAAATACCCGTTTCAATACCAATGTAGTAAACGTAGTAAAGCAAACCACCTGGATCAGTAAACCCAGCATTTGGAATGTTCGCTAATACAGCACCAAAACCAATCGGTAGTAGAAGTAACGGTTCAAATCCTTTGCGAATTGCCAAAAACAACAATAAGCAACCAACCAACATCATACAGATCTGGCCGAACTCAAAGTTCGCAATCCCTGTTTCAGACCATAAGGTCATCAATCCTTCCATGGTGCTCCCTTACGCTAAGCTTAGTAGTGGAGCGCCTACAGTAACTGCATCGCCTTCTTTAACATTCAGTTCTTGAACGATACCACCACGAGCAGCACGAACTTCCGTTTCCATCTTCATCGCTTCTAGGATAAGTAGAACATCGCCTTCAGCAACCTCAGCACCCGCCTGAACGTTAACTTTAAAGATGTTACCCGCCAATGGAGCAGGAACCGCTTCAGCGTCAGAAGCTGCTACAGGTGCAGCCTGAGCAGGTTTTGCAGATGGCGCAACAGATGTTAGTTCACCTTGTGGGCCAACCTCGACATCGTAAACTTGACCATCAACCTTCACGCTGTAGCTTTCGATACCACCAGAAGCAGGCGCTGGAGCTGCAGCTACTGGAGTCGCAACTTCTGCCGTTGGTGCTGGTTCAAATGCTTCTGGGTTACGACGGTTCTTAAGGAACTTAAGACCTACTTGTGGGAAAAGTGCGTAAGTCAGTACATCATCAACGGTATCTTTAGCTAGAGAAATGCCTTCTGATTTCGCTTTCTCTAAAAGATCCGTAGTCAGCGTATCCATTTCTGACTTAAGCAAATCAGCAGGGCGACAAGTAATTGGCTCTGCACCATCCAGAACTTTTGCTTGCAGTTCAGCATCTACTTCCGCAGGTGCTTGGCCGTATTCGCCTTTCAGCAGACCTGCAGTCTCTTTCGTGATGCTCTTATAGCGCTCACCCGTTAGTACGTTAATAACCGCTTGAGTACCGACAATTTGAGAAGTTGGTGTTACCAAAGGAATGTAACCAAGCTCTTTACGTACGCGTGGGATCTCTTCAAGAACCTCGTCCATACGATCGGCTGCGCCTTGTTCTTTCAGCTGACCTTCCATGTTAGTCAACATGCCGCCAGGAACCTGAGCAATCAAGATACGAGAATCGACGCCTTTTAGCTGGCCTTCCCATTTTGCGTACTTTTTACGTACATCGCGGAAGTAAGACGCGATAGGTTCAATTTGGTCAAGCTTAAGATTCGTGTCACGCTCTGTACCTTCTAACATAGCCACAACCGTTTCAGTTGGCGTGTGACCGTAAGTACAGCTCATTGAAGAGATCGCCGTGTCTAGAATATCGATACCCGCCTCAACCGCTTTAACCGCTGTTGCTGTCGATAGACCGGTTGTCGCGTGGCTATGTAGCGCTAGAGGAACATCACACGATGCTTTGATGCGTGTAATTAACTCTTCCGCTTCATAAGGCTTTAATAAACCTGACATATCTTTGATACATAGTGAATGACAACCTAGGTCTTCTAGACGCTTAGCCAGATCAACCCAAGTATCAGAGTTGTGAACCGGACTGGTTGTGTAAGACAAGGTACCTTGAGCGTGGCCGCCAACATCAATCGTTGCTTTCACCGCTTTTTCAAAGTTACGTACGTCATTCATCGCATCGAAAATACGGAATACGTCCATGCCATTCTTATGGGCACGTTCAACAAATTTTTCTACTACATCATCCGCGTAGTGACGGTAGCCCAATAGGTTTTGACCACGCAGTAGCATCTGCATTGGTGTGTTTGGCATCGCTTTTTTCAGCTCACGCAAACGCTCCCATGGATCCTCGCCAAGAAAACGGATACACGAATCAAACGTCGCGCCGCCCCAAGTCTCAAGTGACCAGTAACCGACTTTATCCAGTTCTGCCGCAATTGGCAGCATATCTTCGATACGCATACGAGTAGCAAATAGTGACTGGTGCGCGTCACGAAGTACCACATCTGTGATAGCTAGTGGTTTAGACATGCTCATAAACTCCTTTTTAATCCTTTAAATGCTACTTAGCAGTAGACGCACGGTATTGATGAACCGCGGCCGAAATTGCTGCCACTACCTGTGGACTAACAGCTGAAGGGTTTGATTGTGATTTTTGAATTTTTTTAGGTGCTGCGATCGGCTCTGGTACTTCTTCTGGTACCAGTTTTGACATCAACCGAACGAGGTAAACTAGAATAGTTAGGAAAATAAAGACAACGGACATCCCCGTTATCATTAGAGTCGCCGCATCTCCTAGCAGGCTTCCAATATTAGTCATGTTGCTTCCTTTCTTCGTCATCCTGACATACGTACAGGATTTCAGCGAATAGTGATCCCGACCCATGGATTATCTCGATTGGTAAAAGTTTGTCAATTTTGTTTAAGGTTCTGTTACGGATAACGCACACATAAGGTTAATTATTCGCCTATCAGATCACATAAATCTGTCAAATGAGTCATTTTTAGATATTTAAACTGTGACTTAAACGGGGCTTTTCTGAGAAATGATATGAGAAAGGTGGAATAACAAAGAAGCATTCAAGAAGTACTTAAAATACAACAAGTTAAATGTTAGGTAAATTTAACATTTAATCAACATTTATATAGCAGGCATAAAAAAAGCCTCGTATAAACGAGGCTTTTTTTAATAATGTGGCGCGCTCTGGAGGATTCGAACCTCCGACCGCCTGGTTCGTAGCCAGGTACTCTATCCAGCTGAGCTAAGAGCGCACGGTTTTAATATCAATTCATTGTTACTAACAACGTATCAATATAAGGATTTCATTCTCATAAGAAAAAAGCCCTAAATAGTGGCGCGTCCTGGAGGATTCGAACCTCCGACCGCCTGGTTCGTAGCCAGGTACTCTATCCAGCTGAGCTAAGGACGCACGGTTTTCGATATCAGTATTCCCAATATCAGGAGTTCACAAAGAAACCCTAAATAGTGGCGCGTCCTGGAGGATTCGAACCTCCGACCGCCTGGTTCGTAGCCAGGTACTCTATCCAGCTGAGCTAAGGACGCGCAGTTTTCGATATTGGTATTCGCAATATCAGGAGTTCACGAAGGAAACCCTAAATAGTGGCGCGCTCTGGAGGATTCGAACCTCCGACCGCCTGGTTCGTAGCCAGGTACTCTATCCAGCTGAGCTAAGAGCGCACGGATTTTAGTATCAACTTAGTCAATACAAGGATTTTCATTCTTATAAGAAATAAACCCTTAAATAGTGGCGCGTCCTGGAGGATTCGAACCTCCGACCGCCTGGTTCGTAGCCAGGTACTCTATCCAGCTGAGCTAAGGACGCACGGTTTTGATATTAATTCTCGACGAACGATTTATCAATATCAGGATTCACATTCTTATCAGAACTAAACCCTAAATAGTGGCGCGCTCTGGAGGATTCGAACCTCCGACCGCCTGGTTCGTAGCCAGGTACTCTATCCAGCTGAGCTAAGAGCGCACGGGTTTTAGTATCAACTTAGTCAATACGAGGATCAATAGACCCTTAAATAGTGGCGCGTCCTGGAGGATTCGAACCTCCGACCGCCTGGTTCGTAGCCAGGTACTCTATCCAGCTGAGCTAAGGACGCACGGTGTTCATTCATTAAGAATGAAGTTGTGAAACATATCACATTCTTCTTGCTACGAAGAAAAAAAAGGCCATTGGCCTGTAATGAATGGCGGTGAGGGAGGGATTCGAACCCTCGATGCAGCTACAAACCACATACTCCCTTAGCAGGGGAGCGCCTTCGGCCACTCGGCCACCTCACCTAATTCATTATTCTCACGTTACTTACAAGTAAGAAAAGAGAGAATGGCGCGTCCTGGAGGATTCGAACCTCCGACCGCCTGGTTCGTAGCCAGGTACTCTATCCAGCTGAGCTAAGGACGCACATTTACATTGCCTAAACTGCTAATTTTAGACTCACAAGAAATGGCGGTGAGGGAGGGATTCGAACCCTCGATGCAGCTACAAACCACATACTCCCTTAGCAGGGGAGCGCCTTCGGCCTCTCGGCCACCTCACCGTCTTGCGGAGGCACATATTACGTTTTACCGAAAATATGTCAAACACTTTATTGAAAAAAATTGGACAAAAACACTCAACCGTTTGCTATTTAATCAAAGCGCTTGCAAATTGAACTTATAACATTCAAATCGCGCTTTTTTCCTTAAAAATTAAGGTGAAAGATTGGCAATAATAAACAGCCGAAAACAATTATCTAATTTCTCCAGCAGCAAGTGCTACCGCTGATGGCACAATACTACGGGATGCGTATTTGCGCCATAGGGGAAGCTAATAAATCTTGAATTTTGCCAAACAAAATACAGAGCAACAGTTCTGTTCAACCTTGTCTGTATCTCACAACATCACAAAGCATTCACTTCACCACTTTGAGACCGATCCGCTATCCAACCTATCTATGTCCCAATGAGCGTTTCTATTCCCCAAGATCAAAAAAGGCTAGCAACAATGCTAGCCTCTTCTCTACGCAAAAGTATTAGTAGTTGCCAGATGCAACGTTACCATTACCTTTTTCAGCTTGAATGCGCATGTAGATCTCTTCACGGTGAACAGATACTTCTTTAGGTGCGTTAACACCGATACGTACTTGGTTACCTTTAACGCCTAGTACAGTAACTGTTACTTCATCACCAATCATCAGTGTTTCGCCAACGCGGCGAGTCAAAATTAGCATTCTTTGCTCCTTGAGTAATCTCTAAATTTATCTAGCTACGAGAGCATTATCCAACAAAAGTTATATTTTCGTAAACTATCGATTGAGTTTATTTAACCAAAATGCACTTCTTTTTTAGGATAACCCTGTGTTTCACGCGCTACGATGTATGCATTGTGTAATATGTTAGCAGCCATATCGACTTGCGTTGGTGATATCACCAAAGTTAAAGACTGCTGCTGCAATAAGTGATGTTGTACATCAATTTCGCCTTCAGACAACAATCCATGTGAACTGACCACAATTTCTTGTGTTCGGCTTCCTACCACAGTTAACAAACTAACCTGTTCACTATTACGGATTTTCTCAGCAAAAACTAGTTTTAATTTGGCACTTATGTCTTGTTTAATAATGAGTGCTGCCCGTTCTGTTTCCTCGATCACACTACAGACTTCGATCCCCAACAGTTGGCAATGTGAAATGAAAGACGGTAAATCTTCATTCAAACACTCGATACGCACCATATCTCTTTGGATGGCGATACCAGCAATATCATTCAAACACTGATTACCCGCGATCAATGTGCCCTCGCCTTGTTCAAAGCTTGAAAGCACTCGCAATGGCACGTTATGCTGCCATGCATACTGAACACATGGAAGATGTAAAACCTTAGCGCCTCGGCGGGCCATCTCTTCCATAGAAGGGAAGTCTAAAGTATCTAATTTCTGAGATTGCTTCACAACTCTAGGGTCACAAGAATAAACACCATCAACATCAGTATAGATCTGGCATTCTTTCGCCTGCAAGGCACCCGCAAGCGCTACCGCTGTAGTATCTGAACCACCGCGACCTAATGTTGTGATATCGCCTTTCGCATTGAACCCTTGAAAGCCTGCAACAATGACAATCTGGTTGTCATCTAGCAGAGCTTGAATAGGAGCAGTATCAATACGCTCAATCGCTGCATTATTATGATTAGAATCAGTGTGTATCTTGGCTTGATAGCCAGTCATTGATGTCGCTTCATAACCTAACTTGTGTAACGTCATTGCTAACAAGGCCATGGAAACTTGCTCGCCAGCCGTTAACAACACATCCAGTTCTCTAGCGTTTGGTACGCTATCAATTTGTGTGGCTAAGTTAACTAACCGATTTGTTTCACCAGACATAGCAGAAACGACAACCACGATCTGGTTCCCTTCATTTTTCGCTTCAATGATTTTTTCTGCTACATGATGGATTCGTTCAATTGAACCCACCGACGTTCCACCAAATTTCTGCACGATAAGAGGCATTTTCACCCGTCCTCACCTTCCCAAGACCAATGTCTATATATGACAAAAAAATACATACTCCGCGTCAGGGCGAAGCAATAAAAAATTAACCAAGGAGTCTAACGCCACCATTAGACTTCTTGGTTAATCTCAATCAAACCTTGTTTAAACACGCTTCCAATAGGCAAAATAAAAGATGCCCAATCAACTGATTGGGCATCTTTGTATCAATTACTTAAGCTTAAAGACGCTCTTCTAGCCAAGTGCGTACAGATTTAAGCGCTTCTGGCAGTGCTTCAACGTCTGTACCGCCCGCTTGAGCCATATCTGGACGACCACCGCCTTTACCGCCAACTTGCTCAGCAACCATCTTAACGAGGTCACCCGCTTTTACTTTGCCGATTAGGTCTTTGGTTACACCAGCAATCAAGCCAACTTTACCGTCTGCTACGTTTGCGATCAGGATGATGCCGCTACCTACTTGGTTTTTAGCGTTATCAACCATAGTACGTAGGTTCTTATTGTCTGCGCCTTCAATTGCAGCAACCAAAACTTTAGTACCAGAGATCTCTTCTACTTTGCCCATGATGTTTGCGCTTTCTGCAGCAGCCATCTTTTCTTTAAGCAGTTGGATTTCTTTCTCTAGCGATTTCGCTTTCTTAGCGGATTCAGTAAGTTTCTCTTCGTAAGCGTTAACCTGAGCTTCTACTGCATCTAGAGCAGCTTCACCCGTTACCGCTTCAATACGACGAATACCCGCAGCAATACCACCTTCAGAAGTGATCTTGAACAGGCCGATATCACCCGTGTTGCTTGCGTGGATACCACCACAAAGCTCAGTAGAGAAATCGCCCATAGATAGAACGCGAACTTCATCATCGTACTTTTCGCCAAACAGTGCCATTGCACCTTTTTCTTTCGCTGACTCGATATCCATGATGTTGGTTTCAATCACGTGGTTCTTACGAACTTGTGCGTTAACCAAGCGCTCTACTTCTTTAATCTGTACCGGTGTTACCGCTTCAAGGTTAGAGAAGTCAAAACGTAGATTGTCTGGCTTAACTAAAGAACCTTTCTGAGCAACGTGCTCACCTAAAACTTCGCGCAGTGCAGAGTGAAGCAAGTGAGTTGCAGAGTGGTTTAGTGAGATAGCAGCACGACGCTCAGCGTCAACCGTTGCTTCTACTTTATCGCCCTCAGCAAATACACCTTCAACTAGCTCACCGTGGTGCGCAAATGCGTTACCTAGCTTCTGAGTATCTTGTACTTTGAAAAGACCCGAAGCTGTTTTTAGTGTACCAGCATCACCACATTGACCGCCTGACTCAGCGTAGAATGGTGTCTCTTCAAGGATGATGATGGCTTTGTCGCCCGCTGATAGTGAAGATACTTCTTCACCATCAACAAATAGCGCAGAGATTTCACCAGCACCTTCAGTAGCTGTGTAACCACAGAACTCGGTGTTAGTGTCTACTTTGATCGTTGCGTTGTAATCAGTGCCGAATTGACCAGCTTCACGAGCACGCTTACGCTGTGCTTCCATCGCCTTCTCAAAGCCTTCTTCATCGATAGTAAAGTCGCGTTCACGTGCTACATCGTTAGTAAGGTCAGCTGGGAAACCGTATGTGTCGTAAAGTTTGAAAACTGTTTCACCGTCAAGCTCTTTGCCTTCAAGTGCGTCTAGTGCGTCATTAAGAATAACCATGCCGCGCTCTAGAGTACGACCGAAGTTCTCTTCTTCAATGCGAAGTACTTTTTCAACAAGCTCTTGTTGTTTCTTAAGTTCATCTGCCGCAGAGCCCATCACTTCAGCCAATACACCCACAAGTTTGTGGAAGAACACGCCTTGTGCGCCAAGCTTGTTACCGTGACGAACTGCACGACGAATAATACGACGTAGAACGTAGCCACGACCTTCGTTTGAAGGCATAACGCCGTCAGCGATTAGGAATGAACAAGAACGGATATGGTCAGCAATAACGCGTAGCGATTGGTTAGATAGGTCGTCATGACCCACAACTTCCGCTGTCGCTTTGATTAGCTTTTGGAATACATCAATTTCGTAGTTAGAGTGAACGCCCTGCATGATTGCAGAAATACGCTCAATACCCATACCTGTATCTACAGCAGGCTTAGGTAGCGGTTCCATTGTGCCGTCAGCGTGACGGTTGAACTGCATGAATACGTTGTTCCAGATCTCGATGAAGCGGTCACCATCTTCTTCAGGTGTACCAGGACGGCCGCCCCAGATGTGCTCACCGTGATCGTAGAAGATTTCAGTACATGGACCACAAGGACCTGTGTCACCCATCGTCCAGAAATTATCAGACTCGAACTGTTTGCCGCCTTCTTTGTCGCCAATGCGAACGATACGATCAGCAGGTACACCTACTTTCTTGTTCCAGATATCGAATGCTTCATCATCTGTCTCGTATACCGTTACCAACAGACGGTCTTTTGGCAGTTGAAGAGTTTCAGTCAGGAATTCCCAAGCAAAACCAATCGCTTCTTCTTTGAAGTAGTCACCAAAGCTGAAGTTGCCTAGCATTTCGAAGAACGTGTGGTGACGAGCCGTGAAACCTACGTTTTCAAGGTCATTGTGTTTACCACCCGCACGTACACAACGCTGAGCCGTAGTTGCTCGAGTGTAGGCACGTTTTTCGGCGCCTAAGAAGCAATCTTTGAATTGGTTCATACCTGCGTTAGTGAATAGCAGGGTTGGATCGTTATGTGGAACTAACGATGAACTGTCTACGATTTGGTGTTCTTTGCTCTCAAAGAACTTAAGGAACGCGTTGCGAACCTCATCAGTGCTCATGTACATGCAGCTCTTCCTGAAAATAGTCGAGTTAGAATTTTGCCGTATTGTAGATCATGGTTAAGGCTTCGACTAGTTTTCTTGTAGAAAAGACACCCTTGGGCAGGATTTTAGTGGGAATTCGATAAAATGAAGAATATTCCACTATATCTAGCCGCGGAAAAGCAGAACTAAATTGACGACCTAGTAACTAAGAAACTCACTCAACGAAAGAGAGTTGACCAAAGACATGCTCTACGGAGCTGAACCAATAAAAAAGCCCCGCATAAAATATGCGAGGCTTTAAATTCTTTCAAAGCAGATGCTTCTTTCAAACATCTACTCTGTAAAACGTCAGCTTATAGCTCTTCGTTTTCTTCTTCTTTCTCTACGTCTTTCTCTTCAAGAACAGCAGGAGTCAGTAGCAATTCACGAAGCTTAGTATCGATCTCTAGAGCAACCTCTGGGTTTTCACGCAGGTATTTACCAGCGTTAGCTTTACCTTGGCCGATCTTGTCGCCCTTGTAGCTGTACCAAGCGCCCGCTTTTTCTACCAGCTTGTTCTTAACGCCTAAATCGATAAGCTCACCTTCACGGTTGAAGCCTTTGCCGTATAGGATTTGAGTTTCAGCTTGTTTAAACGGTGCAGCAATCTTGTTCTTAACAACCTTGATACGGGTTTCGTTACCAACAACCTCATCACCATCTTTGATCGCACCAGTACGGCGGATATCAAGACGAACAGATGCGTAGAACTTAAGCGCGTTACCACCCGTTGTTGTTTCTGGGTTACCGAACATCACACCAATTTTCATACGGATTTGGTTGATGAAGATAGCCATACAGTTAGACTGCTTTAGGTTACCCGTCAGCTTACGCATCGCTTGAGAAAGCATACGAGCCTGAAGACCCATGTGGCTGTCGCCCATTTCGCCTTCGATTTCTGCTTTTGGTGTTAGTGCTGCAACTGAGTCAATAACAAGAACGTCGATTGCACCTGAACGAGCCAGTGCATCACAGATTTCAAGCGCTTGCTCACCAGTATCTGGTTGAGAAACAAGAAGTGCATCGATATCAACACCAAGCTTTTGAGCATAGATAGGGTCTAGTGCGTGTTCCGCATCAACGAATGCACACGTTTTGCCCACTTTCTGTGCTGCAGCAATAAGCTCAAGCGTTAGCGTTGTTTTACCTGATGATTCTGGACCGTAAACTTCTACGATACGTCCCATCGGTAGGCCACCAGCACCTAGTGCGATATCTAGAGATAGAGAACCTGTAGAAATAGTTTCTACGTCCATTGTGCGGTTATCACCAAGACGCATGATAGAACCTTTACCAAATTGCTTTTCAATCTGACCAAGGGCTGCGGCTAACGCTTTTTGTTTATTCTCGTCCATTTCTATCTCCACATAATC
Organism: Vibrio sp. BS-M-Sm-2; assembly: GCF_041504345.1. Taxonomy (NCBI): domain Bacteria; kingdom Pseudomonadati; phylum Pseudomonadota; class Gammaproteobacteria; order Vibrionales; family Vibrionaceae; genus Vibrio; species Vibrio sp. BS-M-Sm-2. Next base: position 2,436,611 of record NZ_CP167894.1, on the reverse strand, counting down.
GGTTGTCTCAACAAGCGATCTAGAATCTATTTCTAACCCACATAGGGGTGACTAATTGACTTTCATTATACTGTTGATTCATACAGTGTCTATACCTGTATGAAAATAATTTGTGCAAATGTTACTTACCTTCCATTGATAGGTAATCATAAATAACTTGCAGGGCATGGTGCGTAGCTTGTTGGCGTACTTGTGATCTGTCGCCTGTAAATACATGCGTTTCTACTTTATCCCAGCCATTTAGCGCTCTCCACGCGAAGCATACCGTACCAACAGGCTTATCTTCGGTCGCGCCACCTGGGCCAGCAATGCCACTGATTGATACAGAGAGCGTCCCATTTGAATGTTGCAATGCCCCGCTCGCCATTTCTATTACGACAGGCTCACTTACAGCGCCGAACTCAATTAAGGTTTTAAGCTGTACACCTATCATCTCTTGCTTAGCTTCATTGCTGTACGTAACAAAAGCGCGATCAAACCACCCAGAGCTGCCCGCAATATCGGTGACTGCACTCGCAACACCTCCGCCAGTGCAAGATTCAGCCGTCACTAACACTTGTTTGTGTTTAGCGAGTAAATGTCCAAGCTGTTCACTAAGGTCTTGAGTCATCTGCATCATCAACTTCCCTTTATTTACTGTCATATCATTTGGATTCGCATCTTTTCGCATCAGCCGCTTTTCGCACGAAACGCTTTCACGTATCCTAAGCCGCAATAGAAATAAACGAAAGAAGTTAACTGTGAAAGCCGATCAAAAACATACTCCCATGATGCAGCAGTACCTAAAACTGAAAGCAGAAAACCCAGAAATTCTGCTGTTCTACCGCATGGGCGATTTCTACGAGCTTTTCTATGATGATGCTAAAAAAGCTTCTCAACTCCTCGATATTTCACTGACTAAACGTGGTTCATCAAATGGTGAGCCTATTCCTATGGCGGGTGTTCCTTACCATGCCGTTGAAGGGTACCTTGCAAAGTTAGTACAACTTGGTGAATCCGTAGCAATTTGTGAACAGATTGGTAATCCAGCACTTTCAAAAGGCCCTGTTGAGCGTGCTGTTGTACGTATCGTTACACCCGGTACCGTGACCGATGAAGCATTACTTTCTGAGCGCGTTGATAACCTAATTGCAGCCATTTACCACCACAACGGTAAATTTGGTTACGCGACACTTGATATTACCTCCGGTCGATTCCAACTTTGCGAACCAGAAACGGAAGAAGCAATGGCAGCAGAACTGCAGAGAACCTCACCACGTGAGCTACTGTTCCCTGAAGATTTCGAGCCAGTAAATCTAATGGCAAGCCGTAATGGCAATCGCCGTCGCCCTGTATGGGAATTTGAATTAGACACTGCTAAGCAGCAATTAAATAAGCAATTTGGTACTCGCGATCTGGTTGGCTTTGGCGTAGAAAGCGCAAAACTGGGTCTATGTGCGGCTGGTTGTTTGATCCAATACGTAAAAGATACTCAACGTACAGCCCTTCCACATATCCGTTCACTGACGATGGATAAACAAGATCACTCTGTGATCCTCGATGCAGCGACTCGCCGCAATCTAGAGATCACGCAAAATCTTGGAGGTGGTACTGATAACACCCTTGCCGAAGTACTTGATCACACCGCAACAGCAATGGGTAGCCGTATGCTTAAGCGTTGGTTACATCAACCAATGCGCAATATCTCTGCGCTCGATCAGCGCCTAGATGCGATTGGTGAGATGAAAGATTTGGCTCTATTCACAGAGCTACAGCCAACCTTAAAGCAGATTGGTGATATCGAGCGTATTCTTGCTCGTCTTGCACTTCGTTCTGCTCGCCCTCGCGATATGGCACGACTTCGCCAAGCAATGGAATACTTGCCAGAGCTTGCTGAAACGCTAACGCAACTTAAGCACCCGTACCTAACTCAACTTGCTCAATATGCTTCTCCTGTGGACGAAGTTTCTGAACTACTCGAGCGAGCGATCAAAGAGAACCCACCGGTGGTTATCCGTGACGGTGGTGTGATCGCAGAAGGCTATAATACCGAGCTAGATGAATGGCGTGACCTTGCAGCAGGTGCAACTGAGTTTCTGGATAAGCTTGAGCAAGAAGAGCGTGAACGTCATGGTATCGACACTCTAAAAGTTGGTTACAACAACGTACACGGTTTCTTCATTCAAGTGAGCCGCGGACAAAGCCACCTAGTGCCGCCACATTATGTTCGCCGTCAAACGCTGAAAAACGCTGAGCGTTACATCATTCCCGAGCTAAAAGAGCACGAAGACAAAGTGCTTAACTCTAAGTCGAAAGCACTCGCTATCGAGAAACAGCTGTGGGAAGAGTTGTTTGACTTACTACTGCCGTATCTAGAGCGCCTACAAAACATCGCCTCTTCAGTATCTCAGCTTGATGTTCTACAAAACTTGGCTGAGCGTGCAGATACGCTGGATTACTGTCGTCCAACCATGACAGAAGCTGCAGGTGTGCAGATCCAAGCAGGTCGTCACCCTGTTGTTGAACAAGTGATGGACGAACCCTTTATTGCTAACCCTATCGACCTTAATGATCAACGTAAGATGCTGATCATCACAGGTCCAAATATGGGTGGTAAATCGACCTATATGCGCCAAACGGCACTCATCGCATTGATGGCTCATATCGGTTGTTATGTTCCTGCAGAAAGCGCGACCATCGGCTCTATCGACCGTATCTTTACGCGTATTGGCGCATCGGATGATCTGGCTTCTGGCCGTTCAACCTTCATGGTTGAGATGACAGAAACTGCCAATATCCTGCATAACGCAACACCAAACAGCCTTGTGCTAATGGATGAAATCGGTCGTGGTACCAGTACTTACGATGGTTTGTCATTAGCTTGGGCAAGTGCAGAATGGTTAGCTAATCAAATCAACGCGATGACACTGTTTGCAACGCATTACTTTGAGCTAACCGAGTTACCAAACCAACTTCCAACGCTAGCAAACGTACACCTAGATGCGGTTGAGCATGGTGACAGCATTGCCTTTATGCACGCAGTTCAAGAAGGTGCAGCAAGTAAATCTTACGGCCTAGCGGTTGCAGGATTGGCTGGTGTACCAAAAGCGGTGATCAAGAACGCTCGCGCGAAGCTAACACAGCTCGAAGCATTGAGTCTTGAGTCTCCGACATCGAAGCCAAGCGGCGTTGATATTGCAAACCAACTAAGTCTGATCCCTGGACCAAGCGAAGTAGAACAAGCACTTGCGAATGTTGATCCTGATGATCTAACTCCTCGCCAAGCATTAGAAGAACTTTACCGCTTGAAGAAGCTGCTTTAGTTTCTTACCAAGTAGTTTGTTCTTGCCGTACTGCTATTTTGTTTAGACGGTATGAAATACCAAAGCCACAAACAAAAAAACGCTGACTTAAAGTCAGCGTTTTTATTTTTCTTCTATTTAGAGAAGCATCATCCGTTCAATTAGTCGTTTTCTACGTTGAACAGGTTTTCCATATTCAGACCTTGCTTGATAAGAATCTCACGTAGACGGCGAAGACCTTCAACTTGGATTTGACGAACTCGCTCACGAGTTAGGCTGATTTCACGGCCAACTTCTTCTAGCGTTGACGGTTCATAACCTAGTAGTCCAAATCGACGTGCAAGCACTTCTTTCTGCTTCGGGTTTAGTTCATCAAGCCAGAATATCAGTGAGTTCTTGATATCGCTATCTTGAGTTGAAACCTCAGGATCTGAATTGTTGATGTCTGGAATAATATCCAACAGTGCTTTCTCACCGTCACCACCAATTGGCGTATCAACAGAGCTCACTCGTTCGTTTAGACGAAGCATCTTACTCACATCACCAACTGGCTTATCTAGCTTAGAAGCAATTTCTTCTGCCGTTGGTTCATGGTCAAGCTTTTGTGATAGCTCTCTTGCAGTACGTAGGTAGATGTTCAGCTCTTTCACAACATGAATTGGCAAACGGATAGTGCGAGTCTGATTCATCAACGCCCGTTCAATGGTTTGACGAATCCACCATGTTGCGTAAGTTGAGAAGCGGAAGCCACGCTCTGGGTCAAACTTCTCTACGGCGCGAATCAAGCCTAGGTTGCCTTCTTCGATTAGATCGAGAAGTGCCAAGCCACGGTTGCTATAACGACGAGAAATTTTTACCACCAAACGCAGGTTACTTTCGATCATGCGTTTACGTGCTGCTTCATCACCGCGTAGAGCTCGACGTGCGTAAAGCACTTCTTCTTCTGCGGTTAGTAGTGGTGAGAAACCGATTTCGCCTAAATACAGTTGAGTGGCATCTAAGCTTTTAGACGTAACTTCAACTTCTTCTTTCGCTTCGGTTTTCTTCGTGACTGTTCGTTTTGCTTTTCCAAGAGCTTCCGGTTCCGTGGTTGCTTGGTCAAGATCGAACTCTTCTTTGGTTACTGCATTGCTTATACTCATAACGCCTCCCCCTGGCGAAATTAGCATGACATTACAACTTCATATGTCGCTAAATGACTATGTCACTCAATACAATACGTTAATCATTCATATTGTATTTAAGGTAAATACCGTTTTGGATTAACTGATTTACCTTGGTAACGAATCTCAAAGTGCAGCCTAACACTGCTGGCTCCAGAGCTTCCCATTGTTGCAATCTTCTGCCCTGGTTTCACACTTTGCCCTTCAGATACTAATAATCGGTCGTTATGCGCGTATGCACTTAAGTAATTATCATTGTGCTTCACAATCACTAGATTGCCGTAGCCTCGTAGTGCATTACCCGAATAAACAACCGTTCCCCCTGCAGTAGATACTATTGGCTGACCTCGCTGTCCTGCTATGTCTATGCCTTTATTTCCTTGTTCGCCTACAGAGAAATTCTTGATTACTCTCCCTTTAGTTGGCCATAACCATTTGGATACTTTATCACTGGTTGGTTTGGTGGACGGTGTAACATTCTGTTTACCTTTAGACCCAACATACTCCTTTGATTTGGATTGTTCAACCTTCTTTGGTGGATCTTTTTTCACCACTTTGGTGGTAGTTTGAGCTGGAGCCGGTTTAGAGTTTTTGCTCTTTTGTGGTGTGGTTTTCGGTTTACTTGCCGCAGATGACGTTGTGGATGCGGCGACAGGCGCTGCAACTGCTGCTGCCGCTACCGTTGACTTACCATACGCTGGCGCATTATAGCTAGGACGCCACAACTTAAGCTTCTGCCCTGGGTGGATAGTGTAAGGAGCAGACAACTTGTTATAACCGATGAGGTCTTTAACGTCTTTATTGGTGACATAAGCAATGAAGTAAAGGGTGTCGCCTTTTTTAACTTCATAGTAACTGCCACGATAACTACCACGATCAATCGATGAGTAATTCTTGTTTAGGCTTGAAACGGGCGCAGGCGAATTCGCTGCACACCCAACAAGGGCACAGCTAAGCAGTAAAGTACTTCCTTTTAACAACTTCGAACGCATCGACTCTCTATCCACCTACACCATTAGTCTTTTATTAAGCTAGCTCACCAGGAACAAGAGGTACAAATCTCACCATCTCGATAACACTCGATAAAAACTCATCGCCGTGTCGAACGATCTTCAATAGTTGCTGTTCGTCATAACCAACTGGAATCAGTAAACGACCACCATCTTTCAGCTGTTGCAGAAGCGCTTGAGGAATCGACTCTGCAGCGGCGGTGACAATAATCGCATCAAAAGGGGCTTTTGAAGACCAACCTTGCCAACCATCACCGTGTTTAGTTGAGATATTGTAGAAATCGAGTTGCTTCAACCTACGTTTTGCATCCCATTGTAGCGACTTTATTCTTTCAACCGAATAAACATGATCAACAAGTTGAGCCAATACCGCAGTTTGGTAACCAGAACCCGTTCCGATCTCCAAGACACGGCTATCTTGTTGTAATTCAAGTAGCTCTGTCATTTTAGCAACAATGTACGGCTGTGAGATTGTCTGACCCTGACCGATAGGCAGCGCATTATTATCATAGGCTTGGTGATACATCGCCTGTGATAAAAAACTCTCTCTCGGCAGTTGGTAGATCGCATCAAGAACCTTTTGATCCTGAATACCATTTTCAATCAGAAAAGTAATTAAACGCTCAGCTTGCGGATTACTCACTTACTTCTCCCCTAACCATGTTGCCATCGCACCCAACGACTCATGCGCTGTTAGATCAACTTGTAACGGTGTTACCGATACAAAACCATGCTCAATCGCGTAAAAATCGGTACCTTCACCGGCATCTTGCTCTTTGCCCGGAGGGCCGAGCCAATAGATATCGTGACCACGCGGGTCTTTTTGCTTGATCATATCTTCAGCGTGATGACGAGCACCTAGGCGTGTCACCTGAGTACCGGACAGTTGTTCTAAGGCTAAATCAGGAACGTTCACGTTCAACAAACGATTGGTCGGGATTGGGTTTGCTAAATGTTGTTCGACAATACGACGAGCAATCGTTGCCGCTGTCTTAAAATGTTTTTTTCCCACCAGAGAAAACGCTACCGATTGAACGCCTAGAAAGTGCCCTTCCATTGCTGCTGCTACCGTGCCTGAATAAAGCACGTCATCACCAAGGTTAGCACCGTGATTAATACCCGTTAACACCAGATCCGGCATATCATTCTTTAGCAGTTCGTTTAACGCAAAATGCACACAGTCGGTCGGTGTTCCTTGTACCGAATAGGTATTTTCAGCAATCTCTTGAACACGCAGAGGCTGTTCTAAAGTTAATGAATTTGACGCACCCGAGCGATTACGGTCAGGGGCAACAATGATAACTTCAGCAAGATCACGTAGCTCATTTGCCAGCTCATGAATACCTTGAGCGTGCACACCATCATCATTGCTGAGTAAAATCTTCATCTTGTATCCTTTCTTTTGTTCCCATGCTAAGCCAAGTCACTTAAATTCCAATATCAAGTGACCCAGCTCCAAGCAGAATCGTTATTGCTCGTAGGTTCTCTCTACGTGTACTTCTTCAACCAACTCACGAACGATAGCGGTTGCGAAACAACCTGCGTCTAGAGAGAACTTAAGAGTGACATTATCTTCGTTCACTTCCCAAGTTAGACCCGCTGGTTTTAACGATGCTTCACGACGGTCATGGCGCATGCGGTTACCGCGAATCAGCGCCATTAGGTCAGGTTCAGAATCAAGATGTTTTTGCTCTAACGCTTGAGACTCATTTGTTGTTGGTAAGGCATTATCACCAGCCAAAGCAACAGTAACCAATGCTGCGCCATTCGCGATGTCTTGGTTTACTGCTTCAATATTGTCCGCTGTTACCGCTAGTTGAGCGCCGTCTTTCATGACAATATCGCCAACCAATGCCGATGCAAACGCATCTTGCTCAATACGGTCTGACAGGATCAGGTTGTAAATCCACGAGCGAGCCGCAGAAAGGTACAAGCTGCGCTTATTCTGGTTACGAGTACGAACGTTATCACGGCCCCAACGACGAGCTTCAGATAAGTTGTTACCTTCATTACCAAAACGCTGAGCACCGAAATAATTTGGCACGCCGACTTGAGCGACTTTTTCCAAACGTTTTACGACATCATCACAATCTGTTACTTCAGACAAAGTCAGCTCGAATTGGTTGCCAACTAAATCACCCGGACGTAACTTTTTGTTGTGACGTGCTGTCGCCAAGATCTCAATGCTTGGGTACTGTGCTAAAAAAGCTGAAAAGTCAGGCTCACCTTTTGGTAGGTGTACACTCAACCACTGCTCAGTAACCGCGTGACGGTCTTTTAAACCTGCCCAGCTCACGTCCTTCGACTTAACACCGCAAGCTTTAGCCAGCTCGTTTGCCACGAAGCTCGTGTTTTCACCAGTTTTACGAATACGAACCATTAGGTGCTCGCCTTCACCAGTAAACTCAAAACCCAAGTCTTCATTAACGACAAAGTGTTCGGCTTTTGCTTTTAGTTTTGCTTTCGCAGTTGGTTTACCGTTTAGATAAGCCAATGAAGATAAAATATCTGACATGCTGTTCTTTTCGTGTTGGTGCTTACGCACTTTTAGTAATTAGGACCACCGCTTCACATGCGATGCCCTCTTTGCGACCTGTAAAACCTAAACGCTCAGTGGTCGTCGCTTTTACATTCACATTGCTAATGCTGGTTTCTAAGTCTTGAGAAATAGCTTGGCACATAGAGTCTATATGAGGCGCCATCTTTGGAGCTTGCGCCATGATAGTAATATCAGCATTACCAATCACGTAACCTTGCTCTTTTACTCGACGATAAACATCTTTCAGCAGTTCACGGCTATCTGCACCTTTCCATTCGTCGTCAGTATCTGGGAAATGACGACCAATATCACCCGCAGCAATCGCACCTAATAAAGCGTCACACAACGCATGAAGGGCAACATCACCGTCTGAGTGTGCAATAAGACCTTGCTCGTAAGGGATGCTTACACCACCAATAATTACTGGGCCTTCACCACCAAACTTATGTACATCAAAGCCATGGCCAATACGAATCATCATTATTCCTTATTCTGACTTAAATAGAACTCAGCAAGCGCTAAATCTTCAGGCTGAGTAATCTTAAAATTATCTGAGCGCCCTGCCACTATAGCGGGCGATAAACCTTTCCATTCGAAGGCTGAGGCTTCATCAGTAATCGAAGCGCCTTGGTGCAACGCCTCACTTAATGCATTCCACAGAGGCTTTGCTCTGAACATTTGCGGCGTAAGAGCATGCCATAAATCGGCTCGCTCAACGGTATGCTCGATCTGCCCTTGGGAACCTCGCTTCATGGTGTCACGAACTGGAGCCGCTAAAATAGCGCCCACATCATGGCTCATCGCACCAGAAATTAGCTTGTCGATATCACTTAGCTGAACACAAGGCCTTGCCGCATCGTGAACCATTACCCAATCACCAAGTTGCTGCTCAGCGATATAGTTTAGCGCAGAGAGCACAGAGTCCGCTCGCTCGCTTCCGCCAGACACTCTGATCACTTGTGGATTCTGATTGAGTGCTAGTTCAGGGTAGTATGGGTCATCATCGCTGATCGCAACGACAATTTGAGCGACTTGTGGGTGAGACAGTAATTTCTCGAGGGTGTGCTCTAAAATCGTTTTGCCGTGAATTTTAAGATATTGCTTAGGGCGATCAGCCCTCATTCGGCTACCGACGCCTGCTGCAGGTACAACGGCAATCACGCTTTGAAGTTGAGTCGACATTAATGGGATTCCTCACCAATGATGCGATAAAACGTTTCGCCTTCTTTGACCATACCAAGCTCGTGACGTGCGCGTTCTTCTATCGCGTCTAAGCCTTGGCGTAGATCGTCAATTTCAGCAAACATTTCTGCATTTCGAATATGTAGCTTTTCGTTTACTTGTTGTTGAACTTGGATTTCGTTGTTCACACCGTAGTAATCAGAGATACCATTTTTACCGAGCCACAGTGTGTGTTGTAGCCAGCCAAACACTATGAGCAGTACTAAAGCAAAAATTCGCATAACACCTTTCGCCGGTTGAAAAAGAAGGAACTAGAATAAGGCACATATATACCATAATGAGCTTATTGGTGCGAGATATGCGGTGTCAGGGAATTAAGAAGTCAGGGAATTATTGGACAGAATAGTGAGTGGTAACAATGAAGTTCCCTACTCCTTTCTTCGTTAGTCTAGGGAATGACGAACTTTCGGTATCAAAAAGATAGCTTTAGAGCCTAGAGGTTCTTCACCTCACTTTTTTACAGGCAAAAAAAACGCCCTACCGAAGTAGAGCGTTTCAAAAGCTTTAAGTTAACAATTCGCTAGGAATTATTGACCTTTAACTTCTTTAAGACCGTTGTAAGGAGCTTTAGAACCTAGAGCTTCTTCGATACGGATAAGTTGGTTGTACTTAGCAACACGGTCAGAACGGCTCATAGAACCAGTTTTGATTTGACCTGCAGCTGTACCTACCGCTAGATCAGCGATAGTTGCATCTTCAGTTTCGCCAGAACGGTGAGAGATTACTGCAGTGTAGCCAGCGTCTTTAGCCATCTTGATAGCAGCTAGAGTCTCTGTTAGAGAACCGATTTGGTTGAACTTGATAAGGATAGAGTTAGCTACGCCTTTCTCGATACCTTCAGCAAGAATCTTAGTGTTTGTAACGAACAGATCGTCACCAACGATTTGAAGCTTGTCGCCTAGAAGTTCAGTTTGGTGCTTGAAACCATCCCAATCTGACTCGTCAAGACCGTCTTCGATAGAAACGATTGGGAAGTTGTTCGCTAGCTCAGCTAGGTAGTGGTTGAACTCTTCAGAAGTGAAAGTTTTACCTTCGCCCTTCATGTTGTAGATGCCAGCTTCTTTGTCGAAGAACTCAGATGCTGCACAGTCCATAGCAAGAGTAACGTCTTTACCTAGTTCGTAACCAGCAGCTGCAACAGCTTCTGCGATAACTTCTAGAGCTTCAGCGTTAGACTTAAGGTTAGGAGCGAAACCACCTTCATCACCAACTGCAGTGCTGTAGCCTTTAGACTTAAGAACTTTAGCTAGGTTGTGGAATACTTCAGCGCCGATACGTAGACCTTCTTTAAGAGTCTTAGCGCCAACTGGTTGGATCATGAACTCTTGGATGTCAACGTTGTTATCTGCGTGCTCACCACCGTTGATGATGTTCATCATTGGTAGAGGCATAGAGAACTGACCAGCAGTACCGTTTAGCTCAGCGATGTGCTCGTATAGAGGCATGCCTTTCGCAGCAGCAGCAGCTTTTGCGTTAGCTAGAGATACAGCTAGGATAGCGTTCGCGCCGAACTTAGACTTGTTATCAGTACCATCTAGGTCAAGCATGATTTGGTCAACGTCAGCTTGTGCTTTAGCGTCAGTACCAACTAGAGCTTCAGCGATTGGGCCGTTTACAGCTTCAATAGCTTTAAGAACACCTTTACCTAGGAAACGTGATTTGTCGCCGTCACGTAGCTCAAGAGCTTCGCGAGAACCAGTAGATGCGCCAGATGGAGCAGCAGCCATACCTACGAAACCGCCTTCTAGGTGTACTTCAGCTTCTACAGTTGGGTTACCACGTGAATCGATGATTTCACGACCTAGAACTTTAACGATCTTAGACATTGAATGTTTCCTTCTCGTTGAATATATAAATGTCAAATTTAAAGGTAGCAGCACAACTTACGCAGCTACCTGTATTCCTTTTACTTCTCTAACTCGCCGCGCTGGAACTCGCCAGCCGCTTTAACGAAACCTGCAAACAATGGGTGACCATCGCGAGGTGTTGAAGTGAACTCTGGGTGGAATTGAGCAGCAACGAACCATGGGTGGTTCGGGTTCTCAATAACTTCAACCAGTTTCTTGTCCGCAGATAGACCCGATACTTTTAGGCCCGCTTTTTCGATTTGTGGACGAAGATTGTTGTTCACTTCGTAACGGTGACGGTGACGTTCATGGATCGTCGCGCTACCGTATAATTCGTAAGCTTTCGTCCCTTTCGCTAGGTGACAAAGCTGAGAACCAAGACGCATTGTGCCGCCAAGGTCAGATGTTTCTGTACGCTCTTCAACTTTACCTTCGCCATCAGTCCACTCAGTGATAAGACCAACAACTGGGTACTTAGTTTCAGTACAGAATTCAGAAGAGTGTGCCCCTTCCATTTTCGCAACGTTACGAGCGTACTCGATAAGTGCTACTTGCATACCTAGACAGATACCTAAGTACGGTACTTTGTTTTCACGAGCGTATTGAGCAGCAAGAATCTTACCTTCAACACCACGGTCACCAAAGCCACCAGGAACTAGGATTGCATCTAGGCCTTCTAAAACTTCTACGCCACGAGACTCAACGTCTTGTGAATCTACGTATTTAATATTAACGCTTAGGCGGTTTTTCAAGCCTGCGTGTTTTAGTGCTTCATTTACTGATTTGTATGCATCTGGTAGTTCAATGTACTTACCAACCATACCAATCGTCACTTCACCCGTTGGGTTAGCTTCTTCGTAAATTACTTGTTCCCATTCAGACAGGTCTGCTTCTGGAGCTGTAATGCCGAAACGCTTACATACAAGTTCATCAGTGCCTTGAGCTTTAATAAGCTGAGGGATCTTGTAGATAGAGTCAACATCGCGCATAGAAATAACTGCATTTTCTTGCACATTACAGAACAGAGCAATTTTCTTACGCTCGTTCGAAGGAATGTTGCGGTCTGAACGACAAACTAGGATGTCTGGCTGAATACCAATAGACAGCAACTCTTTTACAGAGTGTTGCGTTGGCTTAGTTTTCACTTCGCCCGCAGCTGCTAGGTATGGCACTAGAGTAAGGTGCATGAACATTGCGCGTTCACGGCCTAGTTCTACTGCTAGCTGACGAATCGCTTCCATGAATGGTAGAGATTCGATATCACCAACCGTACCACCAACTTCAACGATCGCGATATCGTGGCCAGCTGCGCCAGAAATTACACGCTCTTTGATAGAGTTAGTGATGTGTGGGATAACCTGAATAGTTGCACCTAGGTAATCACCGCGACGCTCTTTCGCGAGTACGTCTGAGTAAACACGACCTGCAGTGAAGTTGTTACGCTTAGTCATCTTGGTGCGAATGAATCGCTCATAGTGACCAAGGTCAAGGTCAGTTTCAGCGCCATCTTCCGTAACGAACACTTCACCGTGCTGAGTCGGGCTCATAGTGCCTGGATCAACGTTGATGTAAGGGTCAAGCTTCATCATAGTCACTTTAAGACCACGAGCTTCTAAAATAGCCGCAAGAGATGCTGCAGCAATACCTTTACCTAGAGAGGATACAACCCCGCCAGTAACAAAAATGTAATTTGTCGTCATGTTTAACCTGAAATTGGTTGAATGAGGGAAATGGACTACTTCTGGACGGGATGAAAATATACCAGAAGCCCCTTATCGCCACAACGTGAAATCTATCACACTGCTATTTTTTATTTTTTGCTTCAAATCAATTCATGATAAAAGCTTTGGTTATCTTTTCTCCGCCACCTTGACTTCATCCCACATGGAATCAAGCTGTTGTAGTGAAAAATCGGTCAAAATTTTATCCTGCTGACGAACTTTTTGTTCCACCCCTTTAAAGCGACGTGAAAACTTCAGATTGGCTTTATTGAGCGTCGTTTCTGGATTTTTGCCTAAATGTCGCACCAAATTGACCGTCGCAAACAGCAAGTCACCTAACTCTTCTTCAACCAAATCTTCATTAGGCGTCACTTGAAGAGCTTCCTCTAGCACCTCATCGACTTCCTCTAAAACCTTGTTAGCCACTGGGCCAATAGAGTCCCAATCGAAGCCATACTTCGCTACCTGTTTTTGAATCTTTGTAGCACGTGAAAGCGCAGGTAGAGAGTTTGGTATTGAGTCTAGAATACTTTCTGGAGTTTTGCCTGCTTGCGCTTTTTCTTTGGCTTTTTCGGCTTCCCAATTGGCATTAATCTCTTCATCGCTCGCAAACTCGGTATCAGAGAACACATGCGGATGGCGGCGCGTTAGCTTCTCATTGATGCCATCAACCACATCAGAAAACTCAAATAGCCCCTGCTCTTTCGCTAGCTGGCTGTAGAAAATCACCTGAAACAACAGATCACCTAACTCTTCTTGTAGGTTTGGCCAATCTTTATTATGAATAGCATCCACCACCTCGTAGGTTTCTTCGATAGTATGCGGAACAATGGTTTCAAAATTTTGTTTCAAATCCCAAGGACAGCCACCTTCTGGATCGCGCAGCTTAGTCATAATCTGTTCAAGTTGTTCAATCGGGTGATTCATCTTTTCTTCCTATTCACTGTCTTTGATTTTTAAATTTAAAACTTCTGTTAAAACTAAAAAAGGTGAGCAGCCAAAACCACTCACCTTTCTATTTTTCTTGTTAAACCAACGCGTCATTCAATGCATTGTTCGGTTTTTACTAAGTAATTGGTTCTTCTAACAAGGCAACAAACTTACGAGACTTCTGAGCATAGCTTGCCTATGTGATGAAGCGAGTATAGTGCAGTTAACACGGTTAGAAAGCCAAGTACGACGTAAAAGCTAGCCTAGTCTTTTGACGCTCATTACATCTTTGATCTGCTCGACACGACTTGTCACTCGACTCAGAATCTCAATATTGGTCACTTCCAAATCGAAATCCATTACCGATAGCTGACGCTTGTAATCGATGCGGCTCTTCATTGTTGTCACGCTGATCTTCTCGTTCGAGAACAGTGAGGTGATGTCTTTCAACAAGCCATTACGCTCTAGCGCTTCAACGCGCAGAGTTAGGATGTAAGAACCGACGAAGCCATTGCCCCAGACAGTATCAATAATACGTTCTGGCGCATGCAGGCTTAGCTCACTCAACTGTTCACAGTCAGCACGGTGTACTGAGATACCACGACCTTGCGTAATGTAACCTTTAATAACATCGCCTGGGATTGGCTGACAGCAACGCGCTAGGTGCGTCATTAAGTTATCAACGCCCTCAACCACTACCGCGTCTTTCTTAGGACGACTCTGCTGTGCTGGCTTGTTTTCCGACTCAAGCAGTTTCTCTAGCGCTTTCTTGTCTTCTTCTTCCGCCGTCGGCTTATTCACCAACGCATTGATGTGATTAACCACTTGGTTAATGCGCAAGTCACCACTGCCAATACCAGCATAGAGTTCATCTGGCGTGTTGACGTTAAAGCGTCTTAGCGCGTATTGGTCTGCATCTTTTAGGGTTGCACCGACTTTCGCTAGTTCAACCTCAAGGATGTCTCGACCCGCTTCGAGGTTCTTCTCTCGGCTTTGCGCACGGAACCAAGCATTGATCTTCGCACGAGCCCGGCTTGAATGAACGAACCCTGTAGTTGGATTTAACCAGTCACGTGATGGGTTCGGTTCTTTTTGAGTGATGATTTCAACCTGATCACCCATCGATAATTTATGGGTAAACGGTACGATACGTCCCGCTACTTTTGCACCGATACAGCGGTGTCCAACCATCGAGTGGATGTGGTAAGCGAAGTCCAACGGAGTTGCACCCATAGGTAAATCGACGACATCACCGCGCGGTGTAAATGCGTATACGCGGTCATCGAATACTTGGCTACGAACTTCATCCAGCATCTCGCCAGAGTCCGACATCTCTTCTTGCCAATCGATAAGTTTACGCAACCAAGTGATTTTCTCGTCGTAACCACTGCGCCCGCTTGAAGCACCTTCTTTGTACTTCCAGTGCGCAGCCACACCCAACTCAGAGTCTTCGTGCATTTGCTTGGTACGGATCTGAATCTCAATGGTCTTGCCTTCAGGGCCCAGAACCACGGTGTGAATCGATTGGTAACCATTTGGCTTAGGGTTCGCCACGTAGTCATCAAATTCACTTGGTAGATGTTTGTATTTGGTATGAACCACACCTAGGCCGGCATAGCAGTCTTGAAGCTGATCGGCGATGATACGCACAGCACGCACGTCAAAAAGCTCATCGAAGTCCAAGCCTTTCTTCTGCATCTTACGCCAGATACTGTAGATGTGTTTTGGTCGACCGCTGACTTCAGCATTGATGTTTGAACGCTGCATTTCTGCTGTTAAATCATCAACGAAATCTGTGATGTATTGTTCACGAACGATACGACGCTCAGACAGCTGTTTCGCAATCTGCTTGTAGGTGTCTGGCTGCTGATAGCGGAATGCGTAATCTTCGATTTCCCACTTAAGTTGACCGATACCTAAACGGTTCGCCAGTGGAGCATAGATGTTAGAACACTCTTTTGCTGCCGCGCGACGTACAGCATCAGGCGCTTTTTTTACTTCAATAAGGTTACAGATTCGCTCAGCTAGCTTGATAACTACGCAGCGGAAATCATCCACCATCGCCAGTAGCATACGACGAACGTTATCAACTTGACCCGAGGCAGCGCTGCCTTCAAGAGTCACGTTTAACTGGCCTAAAGCCGCCATTTCTTCAACGCCATCAATCAACTTTACGGTTTCTTTACCGTAGCTTTCTTCAAACGCTTCGCGCTCAAAAACGCCGCTTGAGACGACGGGAAAAAGTTGTGCTGCAATTAAAGTGGCACGGTCCATGGACAGCGTAACCAAGATTTCGATCATCTCACGGCCACGCCAAAGCAACAGCGATGCTTGCTCGTGATCTTTTAATAGCTCTTCACAGTGACGATAAACTTTGATCAGTTTATTCGAGGTCTTTACGTCTTGATTCAGTGACGCAATCCAACTTTCTAGCTCAAACTGTTCGCTTGGGTTTAAATGTGCGCTTCGTACCGCAACCATCATGCCTTCCTAGTTATTATGTTTTATACCCAACTCAATATGACTAACTGGTTCCAAGTTAGTTCGACCATATTGATATCAGCGCAAGTTTCCCTGCGCCTTTGTGATTCATTTTTAAGCCTTATTTAGAGGCTTCTAAGCCTTAATAAAGAGAGCCATCGATTCTAGATGACTGGTGTGCGGGAACATGTCCAACATACCCAATTTGGCTAACTGATAACCTTGTTTTTCTAAGCTCTCAGAATCTCTAGCTAGAGTAGCAGGATTACACGAAACATAAACCACACGCTTCGCTCCTAACGCTGAAATTTGATCAACGATCCCACTCGCTCCCGCACGTGCCGGGTCAAGCAATACTTTATCGAATTTCTCTTTTGCCCAAGGCTGTGAAGATAAGTCTTCTTCAAGGTTAGTTTGGTAAAATTCCGTATTGCTTAACTGGTTTAACGCTGCGTTAGATGTGGCTTGCTGAACCATTTCATCAACGCCTTCCACACCAACCACAAACGCCGATTGTTGTGCTATAGGCAAACTGAAGTTACCTAGACCACAAAACAGGTCTAGCACTCGCTCATCCGCTTGAGGTTCTAGCCACTCAATCGCTTGAGCCACCATCTGCTGGTTGACCTTCTGGTTCACCTGAATGAAATGGTTTGGCTCGAAAGGTAAGGTAACACCCGTTTCACTATAGGTTGGCGCTTCACCAACCAAACGAACCAACTTATCGGTTTCAGGCATCGAATACAACGTCGCGCCTTCTTCTTTCGCTAACGCTATCAGCGCTTGTTCATCTTTTTCAACCAAAGGTTTGAGGTGGCGTAGCACCATAACAGGGCCAGTATCGCCCAACACCAATTCAACGTGTCCTAAAGACGTAAGGTTGTTGAAAGTGTTTAGTAAATTTTTCAGTTTTGGCAGCAATACATTGAGGCGAGGATCAAGCACGGCACAATCTGTGATGTTTTCAATCTGCTTACTCTGCTTCTTACGGAAACCGAACTGAAGCTGCTGTGTCTTCTTATCAACAAATAGGCTGATACGTGCGCGACGTCGATAACCGGTTTCATCACCTATAATAGGCTGTGCAACTTCAGTATTAGCCGTTTGGTATTGGCTCATCAGGTGCGTCAGAGATTGCGATTTATGCTCAACCTGAGAAGAATAACCGAGGTGCTGAAGGTGACAGCCACCACACTGATTAAAGTGCTTACAAAACGGCTTTAAACGCTGCTCGCTCGGCTTCAATAACTTGATAAGCTTAGCTCGCGAAAACTTACTTTTGCTCTCAGTAAGTTGAATAACCACCTGCTCACCGGGCAATGCGCCATCAATGAAAACTGGTTTATTCTTCTGATAAGCGATACCAGCGCCATTGTGATCCATTCGTTCAACCAAAACCGATTGATGCTTGGTCTCGAGTTGAGTTTTCTTTTTTGGTTGGAAAAAACGTGCCATTGCTTGTGCCTAATGTATCTTTTAATAAGTAATTGGTATCCAGGACTCACTATTATGTCTTGGAATCATTGTCGAACGTCACGGCTTTGATTAAGCTTACCGTTCACTTAACCGCCATTGTGTGCGTTATTTTCCCATATCCAGACCTCGATGTAATTAAAGAACATGACCAGATATGGCTTAAGAGCCCGTGTAATTACCTTAACTCTAGCTCCAACCCTGATTATTGGGTTGCTATTGAGTGCATTTTTCTCATTTAACCGCTATCAAGACCTTGAGGGGCAAGTGGTTAACACTGGTACTAGCATCATTGAACCACTTGCGATTGCGAGTGAATCAGGCATGAAGCTCGAAAGTCGAGAGTCTGTTCGTCAGCTTATTAGCTATGCACATAGGAAGAATTCTAAGTTAGTGCGTAGCATCGCGGTGTTTGATGAACGTCATGAGTTGTTTGTAACCTCAAACTTTCATCCTGACTTTGAAAGCCTGACTTATCCGAAAGATAAACCGATCCCGCATTTGAGCTCATCGAACCTGCTCGATAACACGCTGATTCTGCGAACGCCGATCATAGCCGAAGGCCAATACATCAATTCAGCCAACGGTCAGTCTCAAGCCAACCAAGCGATCGGTTATATTGCGATTGAATTAGACTTATCTTCTCTTCGATTGCAGCAATATCAAGAAGTGTTCTCTGCGTTCTTGGTGTTGATTCTGGGTCTTGGACTTTCTGGGGTATTTGCCTTCCGTTTGATGCACGACGTAACCCAACCGATCACACACATGAAAAACATGGTCGACCGAATTCGTCGTGGTCACCTAGATGTGCGTATCGAAGGCAAAATGCATGGCGAGCTAGACTCACTGAAAAACGGTATCAACGCGATGGCGGTATCGCTGTCAGAGTATCACGTCGAGATGCAGCACAGTATCGACCAAGCAACATCCGATCTACGTGAAACCCTTGAGCAGCTAGAGATTCAAAACGTTGAGTTAGACATTGCAAAGAAACGTGCTCAAGAAGCAGCTCGTGTTAAATCTGAATTCTTGGCTAATATGTCTCACGAACTGAGAACGCCGCTGAATGGGGTGATTGGCTTTACTCGTCAGATGCTCAAGACTCACCTATCGAACAGTCAAACCGATTACCTGCAAACCATTGAACGCTCGGCAAACAACCTGCTCAGCATCATCAACGATATCTTAGACTTCTCGAAACTTGAAGCCGGCAAACTGGCTCTAGAAAACATCCCATTTGAATTCCAAGCTAGCCTTGAAGAAGTAGTAAACCTTCAAGCAACCAACGCTCATGAGAAAGGCCTAGAGCTGACACTTAAGATCGACCCTAAAGTACCACCGGGCGTGGTGGGCGATCCACTGCGTATTCAACAGATCCTGACCAACCTAGTTGGCAACTCAATCAAATTTACCGAACGCGGCAACATTGATATCAGCGTTGAGCTTCGTTCACAAAGCGAAGACAGTATCGAGCTGCAATTCATGGTTCGTGATACCGGCATTGGTATCTCTGAGCGTCAACAAGCTCAGCTGTTCCAAGCCTTTAGCCAAGCCGATGCAAGTATCTCTCGTCGCTATGGTGGTACAGGCTTAGGTCTGGTTATCACCCAAAAACTGGTCAGCCAAATGGGCGGAGAGATCAGCCTAACCAGTCGTCTGCACCAAGGTTCAACCTTCTGGTTCACCTTAAGACTATCAACGACTGATATGCCAATGACTGAGCTAATAGAGACTCAGTGTCTACAAGACAAACAACTGCTGCTTATAGAACCAAATATGCAAGCGGCCTCAATTACTCAGCAAATCCTAACCCAAGAGGGCTTAGTGGTCACGTATCGTTCGGTTATGCCAGACGAGAGCACCTCGTATGACTACGTACTGCTGAACCTAGCCGCGAACCAAGAATATCAATTTGATACTGTGAGTGGTTGGGCGATAGGCGCGAAGAAGATTGCTCAAAACGTGATAATTGGTACACCAAGTACCGAGCTAGCGCTGGGTGAGCAGCTAATGAAAGAGGTCGATGTTCAGTGCATCACTAAGCCTCTTTCTCGTAAGAAGTTGCTGCAAACTCTGGTATCGAATCAAGCACCAACCTTGATTGCACCGGCTATTGAAACACATTCAGAAGAGAAGCTTCCGCTTACGGTATTGGCGGTCGACGACAACCCTGCCAACCTTAAACTGATCACTGCGCTGCTAAAAGAACGCGTAGAAACCGTCATCAGTTGTACCAGTGGTCAGCAGGCGATAGACAAAGCGACAGAGACTCAATTTGATATCATCTTCATGGATATTCAAATGCCACAGATGGACGGTGTGACCGCTTGTCAGAACATCAAAAAGCTGGCGAACAATGCAAACACGCCTGTAATTGCCGTTACCGCTCACGCCATGATGGGGGAGCGTGACCGACTACTTGACGCAGGTATGGATGACTATCTAACCAAGCCTATTGAAGAGCATGTGCTACAACAGGTTCTGATTCATTGGAGCCCAACCTCTGAGGTTGAGCACATCGAAAAAATAGATCCAGACCATCCCGCAGTCTCTGCTGAGATCGATAACGGCTCAGTATCAGAAGCTGAAGCCAGCGTGCACAAAAATATCATCATTGATTGGCAAGCGGCGATGAAACAGGCCGCCAATAAAGAAGACCTCGCACGCGATATGTTGCAAATGCTGGTCGACTTTATCCCAGAGGTTTATGAAGTAGCAGACAAAGCGATAGAAGACAGTGACTACCCAGTTGAAGAACTGATACACATCATTCACAAAATGCATGGCAGCAGCTCGTACAGCGGCGTACCAAGGCTAAAATCGGTGTGTGCGACGATAGAGAAAGAGCTGCGTTCTGGTACTTCTGTTGAAGAGATTGAACCTGAGCTTTTTGAACTTCAGGATGAGCTGGATAAGGTTCAAGCGACGGCTATTCACTACTTGAAACCAGTCAGTGATTAGATTGATTTAGCCTCAAACTCAAAGCAATAAAAAAGCAGAGCATATAAGCTCTGCTTTTTTGTTTAGCAGCGAGTCGAACGCTAGGTTTCGATTAACCTTAATAGGTAGTTATCGATAATCAATTATGATTCGAGCAACACCGTTGCCACAGCGTAGTGACGCTCATCCGAGATAGTCAGATGAATCGATGTTGTACCATTCGCCTCTGCGATTTCACGTGCTTTTTTATGCAGCCTCAGAACTGGCTTGCCATGCTCATCGTTTGAAATCTCAAAGTCGTGGAAGGTCACACCAAGCGCGATGCCCGTGCCTAACGCCTTAGATGCCGCTTCTTTTGCAGCAAAACGTTTTGCAAGGTAACGCCCTTTTTGCTTAAGTTGCTGGAATACTTCAAATTCAGAATCGGTCAAAATACGTTGAGCAAAAGCGTCACCACTTCGTGACAATGCCTTTTCAACACGTTCAATTTCTGCGATATCTGTACCTAATCCAACAACAGCCATGTTTACCCTACTACCAAACTTCTATCTATTAATTCTACTAATTAGTCGCTTACGACTTAACGCTTACTGTTTAGAAAACTAAGCGTTGTTGCGTGCTGTTTCCATCACGGCTTTCATGTCTGCAACGGCCTTGTTCAAACCATCAAACACTGCACGTCCCATGATTGAGTGACCGATGTTCAACTCGTAGATCTCTGGAAGAGCCGCAATCGGTGCTACGTTGTGGTAAGTCAGACCATGACCAGCATTGACTGTGATACCAAGATCGTCCGCGTAGCTTGCGCCTGCAGCAATCTTTTTCAGCTCGTCTTGTTGGTCTTCTTCTGTTTTAGCATCGGCATAATGGCCAGTGTGCAGTTCAATGAACGGTGCGCCACACGCTTTTGCTGCGTCGATTTGCTCACGGTCAGCATCGATAAACAGAGATACTTTAATGCCAGCAGCAGACAGTTTTTCCGTCGCCGCTTTGATCTTTTCAAGTTGACCAACCACGTCCAAGCCACCTTCAGTGGTCAGTTCTTCACGCTTCTCTGGAACCAGACAAACAAACTCAGGATTAGTATCGAGGGCAATTTGAACCATCTCATCCGTTACGGCCATCTCCAAGTTCATACGAGTTTGAAGAGTTTCAGCCAGAATACGTACATCGCGGTCAACGATATGACGACGGTCTTCACGCAGGTGAATAGTAATACCGTCAGCACCCGCACGTTCAGCAATTTCAGCTGCGTGTACTGGATCTGGGTATTTAGTACCACGTGCATTACGTAGTGTTGCAATATGGTCGATATTAACGCCTAAAAGGATTGAGCTCATTTTCCAATACTCCGTGCTCTAGAGAGGGCTATTGTTGGCATAAATAGCTCTCTACTTTTTAATGGTTTGCCGCCAAGATACGGCTTTAAGGCTATGCGTGTAAAGCGTTTTGCCGCTTTTAACTGCTCTTTAGTGATAAACCTACGTTCACTGATTGCGATTAGTTCATCGCCCATAAAAGTCAGGTTGTCTCGACGCACCGAAGCGATGAAACCTTTCTGCTCTCGATAGCGATAAGTCATGCTCGGATCAATCGCTTCACCAGTGCCCGCGCAGTGTAAAAAGTCGACGCCATAACCCATAGCGGATAATAGAGCCAACTCAAAACGACGCAGCGCTGGCTCAGGATTTTCATTATGCGCCAGCTCTGTTAAAGCATGAAGATAGTCGTGAAAAAGTGCTGGCATCGCCACTTCCGCCATCAATACACGACCGATTAGCTCGTTCACATACAGGGCTGAATACAGATTGATACCGGCGAGAGGGAGCCCCAAGCTAATCGGCTCAGCTTGGCGTAAGGTTTTCATCGAACCATTACCAGACCACTTAAGCAGTAGCGGTGTAAAAGGTTGTAATGCACCTTTCAAATTGGAACGCTTGCTGCGAGCGCCTTTAGACATCAACGTCACCCGACCGAACTCTTCGCTGAAGACGTCCAAGATCAGGCTCGACTCACTGTATGGTCGACGGTGCAACACAAAGCATCGCTGTAACCCTTCGCTCAATCACTTACCCTTATTACAGATACAAAAAGAGAGAGTTCGCACTCTCTCTTGGATTTATCTTCAGTTCAACTTTCTTAATCTCAGAAAGTGACGTTCAATATATTATAGATCGTCGATGTAACCTAACGAGCGAAGTGCACGCTCATCATCAGCCCAGCCAGATTTAACCTTGACCCAAGTCTCTAGGTAAACTTTACGGCCGAATAGCTCTTCCATATCGATACGCGCTTCACGACCAATCGTTTTGATCTTCTCGCCCGCTTTACCAATCACCATTTTCTTCTGACCTGTACGCTCAACAAGAATCAGAGCATTAATGTGGAAGCCATCGTTATCTGGGTTGTAATCGAAACGTTCGATTTCAACCGTTACTGAGTATGGTAGCTCGTCACCCGTAAAGCGCATCAGCTTTTCACGGATAATTTCAGAGGCCATAAAACGTTGCGAGCGATCAGTCACGTATTCTTCAGGAAAGTGGTGTGTAGCTTTAGGTAAATGTTCACGTACGTGCTTACGCAGTACATCAATGTTTTTACCTTGCTTCGCTGAGATTGGCACAACATCAATGAAGTCCATCTTCTTAGAGACTTCCATCATGTGTTGCATGACGTTAGTACGGTCTTGAACGTTATCTACTTTGTTGATGCAAAGTACAACTGGGAAGTCAGTCTTCTTCAGTTTGTTCAGAACCATTTCATCGTCGTCAGTCCAGTGAGTACCGTCGACAAGGAAGAATACTAGGTTCACATCACTCAGTGAGCTGTTCGCCGCACGGTTCATCAAACGGTTGATTGCACGCTTTTCTTCAATATGAAGTCCAGGAGTATCAACGAAGATCGCTTGGTAATCACCCTCAGTTTCCACGCCCATAATACGGTGACGTGTCGTCTGTGGCTTACGCGATGTAATTGAAATCTTCTGCCCCAGAATATGGTTCAGAAGCGTCGACTTACCTACGTTTGGGCGACCGACAATAGCGATGAAGCCACAATGTTGGTTTTCCGGTAGGCCTGTTTTTTTGCTATCAGATGAAAAGAATGCATCGATATCGAAATCTTGGTTGTTATCAGACATTGCTTAGTTGCTCTAATGCTGTTTCAGCAGCCGCTTGTTCTGCCTTGCGGCGGCTAGTGCCTTTACCGATAACAGGTTTATCCACACCTGCCACTTCACACTCAACCGTAAACTCTTGGTTGTGTGCTTCACCTTTAATATTAGTCACTGTGTAGACAGGTAGAGGATTTCTTCGACCTTGTAAAAACTCTTGTAGGCGAGTTTTCGGATCTTTTTGAGATACTCCAGGCTGAATAGCATCTAGGCGAGATTGGTACCAGCTTAAAATAATGCCGCGAACCGTCTCTGTATCACTATCTAAATAGACAGCGCCGATGATCGCTTCAACCGCATCCGCTAGAATAGAATCACGACGGAAACCGCCACTCTTCAACTCACCTGGACCTAATTTTAAGTAATCTCCTAGTTCGAATTCACGACCTAGTTCTGCCAATGTATGACCACGTACTAATGTTGCGCGCATGCGGCTCATATCACCTTCGTTTACCTTAGGGAAACGGTGGTAAAGATCATCAGCGATAACAAAACTTAAAATTGAATCGCCCAGAAACTCAAGACGTTCGTTATGTTTACCTGCGGCGCTGCGGTGAGTCAGCGCCAAGTGGATAAGATCGGCATCATTAAACTGATAGCCAATCTTTCTCTCTAGTTTATCAATTGGAGAATTCATGCTCTCTCGATGTGTTATGTGATCGATTAATGAATCCCACCGATGCGATTAAAACGCACACCAGTAGGAATCCATGTTGGAAGTACACTGTCTGAACCGCGTTCGAACTCGAAGCTGATCCAAATAGCAACAGCCTTACCAACAAGGTTTGCTTCAGGGACAAAGCCCCAGTAACGGCTATCGGCACTGTTGTCACGGTTATCACCCATCACAAAGTACTGGCCTTCTGGAACGACCCATTCGTTAACACCATTGCGAGGCTGATATGCTTGCACACGATCACGGCGTAATGGGTTAACTAAAATCTGGTGCTCTACGTCTCCAAGCTGTTCGTTCAGCTGAATCAGAGGCACACCATCTTGAATAAATTGGCTCTCTTCAACATTACTTAGTTTCACTGGTTCACAGCTACTTGTACCCTTCGCCTGAATACAGATCTCTTTACGACTGCTGTAGCGAATCGTGTCACCAGGCATACCAACAACACGCTTAATGTAGTCGATGTTTGGCTGAGGTGGGTACTTAAATACGATTGAATCGCCGCGTTCTGGCTTGCCTGTTTCTACCAATTGAGTGCGCCATACTGGGTCTTTTAGACCGTACGCGTACTTCTCTACCAAGATGAAATCACCAACCAAAAGGGTTGGCATCATCGAGCCAGAAGGGATTTGAAACGGTTCATAGATGAATGAACGCAAGATCAAAACAAATGCAATTACCGGGAAAATGGACACACTGTTCTCAACCCACCAAGGCTGAGCCGTAACTTTTGCGCTAGTTTCAGCGTCTAGGCCATTCGATTGTGCTTCAACGTCAGCAAGTTTTTGCTGGCGCTTCTTCGCCCACACAAACTTTTCCAACGCCCATACAATGCCGGTCACTAGAGTTACGATCACTAAGATAAGCGAAAATGTATTAGCCATTGATATCCCTTAAATTTCATTTCTTTAAAAATAACGAAAGTGAAAGAATAGCGAGCTACTCTTCCACTTTCAATTATTCGTTTACCGCTGGATAAAGTTAATCTTTTCCAACGTGAAGGATTGCAAGGAAAGCTTCTTGAGGCAGTTCAACGTTACCGATCTGCTTCATACGCTTCTTACCTTCTTTTTGTTTCTTAAGAAGTTTCTTCTTACGGCTGATATCACCACCGTAACATTTTGCGATTACGTTCTTACGCAGTTGTTTCACTGTAGAACGAGCAATGATGTGGTTACCAATCGCTGCTTGAATCGCGATATCGAACATCTGACGAGGGATGAACTCTTTCATCTTCTCTACCAGTAGACGACCACGAGACTGAGCAATATCTTTGTGCGTAATGATCGCTAGTGCATCAACTGTTTCGCCATTCAGCAATACGTCTACACGTACCATGTTTGATGGCTCGTAGCGTTGGAAGTTGTAATCCAATGATGCGTAACCGCGAGACGTTGACTTCAGACGGTCGAAGAAGTCGAGAACTACTTCTGCCATAGGAAGATCGTACGTCACAGCAACTTGGTTACCGTGGTAAACCATGTCTACTTGTACGCCACGCTTCTCAACACACAGTGTGATTACGTTACCTAGGTAATCCGAAGGTACCAGGATATTACAGCGTGCAATTGGTTCACGAATTTCTTCTAGGTCATTAACCGCTGGCAGTTTAGCCGGGCTATCAACGTAAAGAACCGTTTTATCTGTTTTTACAACTTCATACACAACTGTTGGTGCAGTCGTGATTAGATCTAGGTCGTATTCACGCTCGAGACGCTCTTGGATGATCTCCATGTGAAGCATTCCTAAGAAGCCACAACGGAAACCAAAACCAAGTGCTGCTGAACTTTCTGGTTCAAAGAACAGTGACGCATCGTTCAGGCTTAACTTGCCTAACGCGTCACGGAAGTTTTCGTAGTCATCAGATGATACAGGGAATAGACCTGCGTATACCTGAGGCTTCACTTTTTGGAAGCCAGGTAGACGTTCAGTGCTGCCGCCCTTTGCAAGCGTCAACGTATCACCAACTGGTGCACCTAGGATGTCTTTAATACCACAAACAACCCAACCTACTTCGCCAGTATTTAGCTCTGTAGTATCGATTTGCTTAGGCGTGAAGATACCTAGACGGTCAACACCCCATACTTGGTCTGTCGACATTACTTTGATCTTATCGTTCTTCTTCAGCTTACCGTTTTTAATACGAACCAAAGAAACTACGCCAAGGTAGTTATCGAACCAAGAGTCAATGATCAACGCTTGTAGAGGCGCTTCAGGATCACCTTCCGGTGGCGGGATTGCCGTTACGATGTTTTCTAGAACATCATCAACACCCAAGCCGGTTTTCGCAGAACAGCGAGTCGCTTCCATCGCATCGATGCCAACGATCTCTTCGATTTCTTCAGCAACACGTTCTGGTTCAGCTGCAGGTAAGTCAATCTTGTTCAAGATTGGCACTACTTCCAGTTCCATTTCAATTGCTGTGTAACAGTTTGCTAGAGTTTGTGCTTCAACACCTTGGCCAGCATCCACTACAAGTAGTGCGCCTTCACAAGCCGCTAGAGAACGAGATACTTCGTAAGAGAAGTCTACGTGTCCAGGAGTGTCGATAAAGTTAAGTTGGTAAGTTTCACCATCTTTAGCTTTGTAATCTAAAGTCACACTCTGCGCTTTAATTGTAATACCACGCTCGCGTTCTATATCCATAGAATCGAGGACTTGAGCTGCCATCTCACGTTCACTTAATCCTCCACAAACTTGGATTAAGCGGTCAGAAAGGGTCGACTTACCGTGGTCGATGTGGGCGATAATCGAAAAATTACGAATGTGCTTCATAGGCTTGGTGTGACTAAACTCTTTGAATAGGGATAATAAGAAAGCCGCGACGCGTCCAATCTACACTCAGCATTGGTGGCGGCATTTCAATCAAGTTGGCAGATTCTACCCAATTTAAGGGCAAGAAGCATCATAAATTAGACGAGAGACTCACCTAGGATTCGAATCAAGACGACTTCTTGCTTGGATTTGTCTTCCATGGGTTTGGCTAACCGCTTCGCTAAGGCAATCCCACCAGCAGTAAACAGTGCTGCACTTAAGATAACAATGCCCTCGCCCCCTTGAAGTAAGGGTTGCAACAAGAGTTGTCCAAAACCAGCACCAATCATCAGCATGAAAAGTGGGATTAGATAAACGATGGCTGCCGACTGAAGTAGGCTTTTTTCAGGAAAGCCAATTTCTACGATTTGCCCAGCTTTGACTAAGCTTTTAGTTTTAAGCTGCCAAAACAAAGATTTATTGCCAACAGCCTTGGTCACAATACCCGTGCCGCAACTTTTTTGAGAAGAGCAACTGCTACAACTGGTTTGTTGTTCGCAGCTCAGTTGAACAAAATATTGCTTACCTTTTTGTTCAACTGAGCTAACGGTCGCCAACGCGGTCATCATTGCGCTTGTACCGATTTATTGAATGTAACTGACTGAGCAATACGCTTTGCAGTTGCAGGCGGAATGTCACCAACCACAGAGATTTCTTTGTCGCCAATCACTAAGCTATGCAAGGTTCTACGCCCTTGACGTACCAACTGCCCTTTCAATGAATGTTCGTCTTTATCGGCGATATAAACCGAAAAGCTAAACAATCCATCACTGAAAAGCTGGCTTTCAACCATTTTATCTGTCGCTGCCATTTGATAACGGCTAAGCTCTTTTGACTTAAACCCTTCAGGAATCCAAGAGGCCTGCCAGTTAGTTTCACTCACTAAGCCTTCCGGCAATGATAAGACTTTCGGCAATTGAGCTTGGTTCAATCCCCCCATTGCCTCTGCAATCTTATCGTTCACCACGTAAGAAATAGTGCGGTACTGTTCAAGCACTTCACCGTCACGATCCAAAAGATCGGCACGCAAAGGAAGACTGGTTTTTTCATCGACCCAAACTACGTAGGAGTAACGAAGGCCATCTTTTGGCACGACGCGTAATACTTGAGTGGTGCTTCCCGCTTCACGAGAGCGTCCAACTTTTACAAAATCGTAGTACTGGTTCAGAGAGTCAATATCTCGGTTAATCATCGGAATAACAGGTGCAACCATACTGCCAGATTGGATAGTAAATGGCTCTGTACCCGGTTCGATGTAGCTAACTTCATTGCCGCGTCGAATAACTTCACGAACAGGACCACTTAGATAAACAAGGTGTGCAAGTTGTTGATCGTCGTTAACGGCATGACGATAAAGTAGAGGTTCAATACTGCTCTTCTTTATCAATATGTAAGAGAGTTCGTAATTTAGATGCTGACTGGCCTCGTTCATTTGATGCAACAAGGCCTTTGCAGTAGGTTCCTCTGCAAAGGCTGTTGGAGACATCAAGCTGAACAGTGTCAGTGCACTGACCAGGATTTTCTTCATTCAATGTCCGATTCTAGATGTGCATCTTGCATTGGCGATGCATCACTGTTAAGTCTTAGCTGCAGCTCATAATCTTCTAGCATTGCATGAACGCGTTTACGCTGCTCTTGCAAGTTAGCTTCCGATGCCGGCTTTTCAACAGAGTCACGCGTTAAGCTTACTGGTTCCGCAGAACCCGCAAATGGAATCGTCTGGAGTACAGGCAACTGCTCTGGTGCTGCAGGGTCGCTGCCACCATATTGTTGAACACCTAATACAACCACTAATGAAACACACGCTGCCACGGCAACTTGTCCAAACTGTTGTAACCAAGCCGGAAGGTGACGCTTCGCTTGCTGAGGTTTAGGCTGCTCTTCAATTGGAGCAACAGTAGGTTCAACATTCACTTGGTGCAGGTTCGGCATTGCACTATGTGCAGGCTCAGCTTCAAGCGCTGCTGCCACATTGTTAGCAATGTTCCAATCTTGAGTTTCTGGCGCATCCCCACGCATAACATCACCAATTAAATGGTAACTCTGCCAGGTATCCATGCTTTCTTGATCGGATTCGAGATCTACAATGAGAACTTTATCGATCGTTTCACCATCCATGAGTGCCGAAAGCTTTTCTTTATCAGCCATTATTTTCACCATAATTATTACAAGTTCTAGCGTTGCAAAAGAGGTTTAATTTTCTTTTCCACCGCTTCACGAGCTCGGAAAATACGCGAACGTACGGTTCCTACAGGGCAATCCATTACTTCTGCAATCTCTTCGTAGCTCAAACCTTCGAGCTCACGCAACGTCATTGCAGTTTTTAAGTCTTCTGGTAGCGCTTCAATCGCTCCAAAAACGACTTGTTTCAATTCTTTTGACAGCGTTAAGTTCTCAGGGTTCGATATTTCTTTTAACGCGCTGCCAGTTTCGTAATATTCTGCATCTTCTGCATCTACATCTGTTGCTGGCGGCCTACGGCTTTGGGCAACGATATGATTTTTAGCGGTGTTCACGGCAATTCGGTACAACCATGTATAGAAGGCACTCTCGCCACGAAAGTTAGGTATCGCGCGGTAAGCTTTAATAAAAGCTTCTTGTGCTACATCAGGTACATCACCGGAATTATTCACGTATCGAGAGATAAGATTACAAACTTTGTTTTGATACTTAACCACTAGTAAGTTAAATGCCTGCTTATCTCCACTCTGAACTCGCTCAATCAACACTTGATCGGTTAGCTGCTCGTTCATTCGAGCGGGTACTCCTATTGTTATAACCCTCACCTTCACAGATATGGGTACTAATTATGCGAAATGTAGTATTGACACCACCGTCTACAAGAGCACTATTGTGACTAAGCCAAATACCGAAAGTTCCAACTTTCTTAAAATTATTTGCCATTATTGTTTCACAATGTGATGTAATAAAAATAGCTATCCCTATCAATTTGGGGAAACTTGAGCAAAAGCAATGGTATTGAGCAATTAAATATTTCTAGATAGCTGTCTATATATTGATTTTGCATAGCGTTTAAGGATGACTCTGGAGAGATTATAACAGTCTTCCCCAAACTCCTAAAACAAGACAAAGTCAATTGAGAGTGGACAACTCGACTATAGCCCGGGATTTAATAAGTTTTATGAACGCAAACCGTGAACATCAGTGTGATGTATTAGTGGTAGGAAGTGGTGCGGCAGGCTTGTCATTAGCCTTACGCGTAGCAGAACATGCAAAAGTAATTGTATTAAGCAAAGGACCACGCAGCGAAGGATCGACGTATTACGCACAAGGTGGTATCGCCGCGGTGTTCGATGAGTCGGACAGTATTGAGTCTCATGTAGAGGATACTCAAATTGCTGGGGCTGGGTTATGTGAAGAAGATACAGTTCAATTCATTGCTGAAAATGCTAAAGAGTGTGTACAATGGCTGATTGATGGTGGTGTTCCATTTGATAAAGATGAGAACAGCACAGAAGGCCAACCAAAATATCACCTCACTCGAGAGGGTGGCCACAGTCACCGCAGAATCCTGCACGCTGCCGATGCAACCGGCATGGCGATGCAAACCTCGCTGCAAGATAACGTCAACAACCACCCAAATATCGAGATCTTCGAGCGCCACAATGCGCTGGATTTAATCACTGAAGATAAGATTGGTGGTTCGAAAGACAAGGTTATCGGAGCCTATATTTGGAACCGCAACCAAGAGCACGTTGAAACCGTGCGCGCTAAGTTTGTTGTATTAGCAACAGGTGGCGCTTCAAAGGTTTACCAGTACACCTCTAACCCAGATGTCTCTTCAGGTGATGGTATTGCTATCGCTTGGCGTGCAGGTTGTCGTGTCGCAAACCTCGAATTCAACCAATTCCACCCAACATGTCTATTCCACCCAGAAGCGCGTAACTTCCTTCTGACGGAAGCATTGCGTGGTGAAGGCGCTTACTTGCGTCGCCCTGATGGTTCAAGATTCATGAAGGACTTCGACGAGCGTGGTGAACTGGCGCCTCGTGATGTGGTTGCTCGTGCGATTGACTTCGAAATGAAGCGTTTAGGCGCAGACTGTATGTATGTAGACATCAGCCACAAGCCTGAAGAATTCATCACTGCGCATTTCCCAATGATCCACACTCGCTTGATGGACTTGGGTATAGACATGACTAAAGAGCCGATCCCTATCGTACCGGCTGCGCACTACACTTGTGGTGGTGTAATGGTTAATAAGCAAGGTCAAACCGATCTCACTAACTTGTATGCGATTGGCGAAGTGAGCTATACCGGCTTACACGGCGCAAACCGTATGGCTTCTAACTCACTGCTTGAGTGTGTGGTTTACGCATGGGCAGCAGCAAAAGATATCGTTGAGAACATCGACCAATCTCAACTGTGTGCAGAACTGCCAGCATGGGATGAAAGCCAAGTCACCAACAGTGATGAAGAAGTTATCATTCAGCACAACTGGCATGAGCTACGTCTATTCATGTGGGATTACATGGGCATTGTTCGAACGGATAAGCGACTAGAGCGTGCACTGCGTCGCATTCAGATGTTGCAGCAAGAAACTCATGAGTACTACAGCTACTTCAAGGTTTCGAATAACCTATTAGAACTGCGTAACTTGCTACAAGTGGCTGAGCTAATGGTTCGCTGTGCAATGCAACGCAAAGAGAGCCGCGGCCTGCACTACACGTTGGATTACCCTGAACTTGCAGAAGACAGTGGCCCAACGATTCTGACGCCAGAGAAACGCCAAGCATAATAATTGGTTAAACGAGCTTAGCGAATTAGTCATCAGCGAAAAGTAATTAAACGAAAGGGAGCCGAGTGCTCCCTTTTCTTTTGTCTAACGTTTTCTTTTATCTAGCGTGCTCGTTGTAAGTTCGCCAGAAAGTGACGATATTCATGCTCGCAACAGCTGTCGCGCCAAAGCAATACCGAGTGCCCGCACTCAAACTGCAATTTAACAAAGAACTGCGCCCAGATCTTATCAACAGACTTGAGTCGGTAAGTTCGCTCATTGAGTCGAATATCACCATCCTCTTTGTAATCAAACTTCCCATGGGCGCTGTTTAGAGTCACATGGTTGTTTCTGAACAAGCGGATCATTAAAGCTAAGCAATAAAGGCTGGCGGCAAGTGGAATAGAAGACAGGACGATGAAAAACAAAAGGCACCCAAAAATAGTGCCTTTTGCAAATAATGCGGAATACGAAGGGTTAAGCTGAAGCTTAACGAACCTTGCTGAGGTTGTGTGCGACAATTTTATCAACCATTGATGCATGACCTAGGTTTTCACTGCGTCCGTGTCCCATTACCCAAGTAAACAAATCTGGGTCATCACACTCTAATAGAGAAACAAACTCGCGCTGCTCCTGCTCTTGCAATGAATCAAAACACTCTTCGAAAAATGGCATGATGACTACATCAAGTTCTAACATGCCGCGACGGCAACCCCATTTAATTCGTGCTTTCTGCTCTGCAGTGTACATTGGCTATCCTCACCTATAATTTTCTTTCTCGGAGTGTAACAAGTCATACGCCCTGCAACTACTATGTGAGTCACAGTCCCTATCTAAGCTCACAAAAAAACCTAGGCTGACAAAGAAACAGAACCGGATTAACATAGAGCCAAATAAAATTCTTAGGAAAGATAAAATGGATTGGAAAAACACATTTCAGCCACTCGCTCATACGCAAAATGAATCGCTTCCAGAACTGATGATGACACACGTGTCAGACTGGAGCGCAATCACCATGATAGGCGATGACAGAAAGTCGTACCTACAGGGTCAAGTAACGTGCGATGTCGTCACTCTTTCTAATGATGAATCCACGTTAGGCGCACACTGTGATGCAAAAGGAAAGGTATGGAGCATCTTCCGCCTGTTCCATCACAATGGCGGTTACGCACTCATGCAGCCTAAATCTGCGATTGAAGTCGAGCTCGTTGAAATCAAAAAATACGCTGTGTTTTCTAAGGTTGATATTGAACAAACGACAGATGTTGTTATCGGTGTGATGGGCGCGTCTGCGGATCAATACATTGATTCTATTTCAGAAAGCCAAGGTAATGTGCGTACTATCTCTGGTGGTAGCGCGGTTAAAGTCTCTGACAATCGTTGGGCGCTGCTTATTACAGAAGAAGCTGCAGCAACCATAATCTCGAGTAGCTCAGCAGAAAAAGTATCAGAAGCACTTTGGCAATATCATGAAATTATTGATGCTCAACCGAACCTATCGAAAGCAGAGCAAAACGAGCACATTCCTCAAGCGCTTAATCTGCAAGCGATTGGCGGTATCTGCTTTTCAAAAGGCTGTTACACAGGTCAAGAAACAGTAGCTCGTGCTAAATACCGTGGCATGAACAAGCGTGAGATGCGCATTGTTTCAGGAACAACAGCAGAAGTATTGTCTCTAGAGAACCCTATTGAACTAGAGCGCAGCGTGGGTGAGAACTGGCGTGGTGCAGGTCGATTATTAAACGTATATCAATTTGCTGATAACAAAGCGATTGGTTTGATGGTATTGCCAAACAACCTTGATAATGATGTTCAGCTTCGATTGACTGCGCAACC
This sequence comes from Vibrio sp. BS-M-Sm-2, assembly GCF_041504345.1. Lineage (NCBI taxonomy): Bacteria > Pseudomonadati > Pseudomonadota > Gammaproteobacteria > Vibrionales > Vibrionaceae > Vibrio > Vibrio sp. BS-M-Sm-2. Next base: position 2,402,748 of record NZ_CP167894.1, on the reverse strand, counting down.
TGATCAAGTATGGAATATCCTGCCACTGCCTTACAGCCTCGAAGACGAGTAATCACGTGGAAACACTGATTACACAATGGCTAGATCAACAGCAGGTGGATTATCGCCTGCTGATGCAAAGCAAACCAACCACTAACATTGAAGAAACCGCGCAAGAGCGAGGCATCGCCCCATCTCAAATGGTGAAGTGCATCCTGCTCAAGGATATGGGAAACCAATATGCGTTGGCCTGTACAGCAGGCGATCGCTCTGTCGATCCCAAGAAAGTACGCTCAGTGCTGAATTGCCGTCGAATGACCTGCGTATCACTCACCGATGTGGAATCCATCACCGGCTTTAAGGTTGGTTGTGTCGGTCCGCTTGCTCTAAAGAGGCACATGCCGATCATTTTTGATCCTTCCATTCAGAACAACTCAACCGTGACCATTAGCTCTGGTGATCGAATGGCAGGTGTTGCACTTGATCTCGAGGATCTTATGGCGTTATGCGCGCCAATCGTTGCAGAGATCAGTCGATGATCCATTCTAAGACGTAATTGATCGCAAACCTTCTTTAAATTTTTCATTAGATACATATTTAGTGTGAAGCTCGTCATAAGAAAAACACGCCAACATTAAATAGTTAATCAAAATAAAAGCATAAGTAGTCACAAAGTTAAATTTGCGTTATTGTGAATTTACTGACTAGCTATTAAGCAAATCAGTACAAGTGAATCCACTGAGTAACATCAGTATCCACTTTTGTGTAATGCATCTGTGACTATTCGCCCGTTTTAGACGGGCTTTTTTTTGTCCAAAATTTACAATTTGATTACACAAACAAAAAAATCCCGCCTATTCTTATACTTGTAACATTATCACTGCTTAATACCGAACAGGAAAGTTCACGGCAGTTCACTACTCAGTATTATTTTGGGGAGGAGCTCACGTAAAAATAGATATTTACTGAAGAAAGTGCTTAGAACAGCACAAATATCTAATTAACGTCAACTCTACTGCATATTACTCCATGCTTATCACAATTATTATCTCGGAGTTTTTCTATAATATGCAGGCTAGGTAAATATAAGGATAATTAAGAATGAGACTGTTTAAGCGCTATACACCGAGTATGATTGCTAAACATGTAAGTCGACTTTTCAAAGGACGAATCTACATTTACGGCGTAGGAAAATTTGAGTTTGATAACGGTAAGCTAGTGCTACCAGACCGAGCAGAAAAACGTCACTTTCAAACAGTGAAAGAAATAAATAGTGAAATCATGAAACTGCGCTGCGCGTACGCATGACCTGATTACCTACAGAATTAAAAACAAAAAGGGTTGGCATAATGCCAACCCTTTTTTCGTATCAATGATGATTCGATAAATCACCAGAACACTATGTCACTATCTATGAGTCACTGGTCGCTTAGCTAAGTCAGGAAGATTACCTGACAAACCCAGTGCGCGCTTCATGATCTCATCTTTCGCACCCGGTAATTGGCCAGCAAGCTTCATACCGATACCACGAATCAGCTTCTTAGCTGGGTTATCGCCTTCAAACAGATCTTTAAAGCCCTGCATTGAAGCTATCATCTTCGCAGCCTCTGCTTTTCTCCAGCGCTCGTAGCCGCGAAGATTACGCTTGGTGCCAATGTCCTCACCCGCAGACCATAGCTTTAACAGCTCTTGTGCTAAGCTTGCTGCGTCTAATAAGCCAAGGTTAACGCCCTGCCCTGCTAATGGATGAATGGTATGAGCAGCATCACCAACCAAAGCCACACGCTCTACCGCAAAGTCACGCGCATAACGCATGCGTAGTGGGAAGGCAAAACGCTCACCAACCACTTCGCACAGTCCGAGCTTTGAGTCGAACTCTGACGTTAGCTGTTTATTAAAATCAGCATCTGACATTGATACAAGCTTCTCGGCACGATTAGGCTCCGTAGACCAAACAATCGAGCTCATGTGGCTTGGTTGCATTGGTAGGAATGCCAATGGGCCTTGAGGTGTGAATATTTGACGAGCAACGCTGTGGTGCGGCTCTGTGGTTTTGATGTTCGCGACAATCGCACTGTGGCCGTAATCCCAATGTGTTAATGGGATATCTTGCTGCTTACGAACCCAAGAGTTTGCGCCATCTGCTCCAACAACCAGCTTAGCAGTCAGAGCTTGACCATTGTCCAATGTTAACCAAGCTTCACTTTCACCAATCGCCATCGTTTTACACGTTGCGGGCATATACAGGCTGACATTGTCTTGCTTCTTAACCTGATCAAGCAGCGCTAATTGAATCACACGATTTTCAACGATATGACCCAAGTTCGGCTGAGCCAAGCGTGTCGAGTCAAACTCAATACGAGCGAAGCTGTCTTGCTCCCACACTTCCATCGCTTGATATGGTGCAGCTCGTCTTTGTTCAATGCCTTGCCATGCCCCTAGGTTACGAAGAATAACTTCACTAGAACGACTCAATGCAGACACGCGTACATCAGGCAGCTCGCTCAGTCCTTCACTAGGCGCTCTGCCTTCAATGACAGCAATTCTTAGGTCACTGTCTTTCAAGGCAGCAGCAAGCGCTAGGCCAACCATGCCACCACCAACAATCGCGATATCAACACTTTGCATCATTATTTATTACCTTATCTTTCTACTAGGCCAAGCGTATGACGCAAAAGTGGACCTTTAAGTGGTGGAAGGTTATCTATTACGGCTAACCCAAGATTACGCCCAATGCGAGCGGTCATAAAATCGTTTGAGAACAGATGAACTAAGCTTGAAGTCAGCGTGATCGTTGCGTCTCTGTCTTGTTCTCTACGCTTTCTAAAGTTAACAAGACCATTGTAACGACCCACATCATCCAACTGGTGACATAACTCTTCTGCCAAGGAAGCCACATCTCGGATACCAAGGTTAAAGCCTTGCCCCGCAATTGGGTGGAGCGTTTGAGCGGCATTGCCAACAATAGCAAATCGATGAGAGATATTTTGCTGTCGATGACGAAGAATCAGTGGGTAACTAGCACGCTTGCCGACTTTCTCTAGTCGACCCAATCGCCAGCCAAAATCGTTCTGCAGCTGCTCAAGAAATTCGTTGTCGTTTAGCGTCATCACTTTTTGTGCTTGCTCTGGTGTCAAACACCAAACCAGCGATAAACGGTTGTCACTCATCGGTAATAGAGCAACTGGCCCATGGTGAGTAAAACGCTCAAATGCGCGACCTTGGTGAGGTTCACTCGCCACGATATTGGCAATCACAGCAACTTGCTCAAAGTCGTGCTCACTCAATGAGATATTGAGCTGTTGGCAACAGGTTGAGATTGCACCATCAGCTGCAACCAATAACTTAGTCGTTATGGTTTGCCCACTTGTCAGTTCAATCGTCGTCAACGCTTCTTCACGTTCAACTTTACTGACAGACTCAGGGCAAAGCATGGTAATTGCCGCTTCTGATTCAAGTTTCTGTTGATAGATTCGCCCCACATCGGCTAACTCGACCACGTAGCCAAGCGCATCTACAGCAAGCTCTTCACTGTAGATGTCTGTCATTCCGGCATGTCCTCTATCCGAAACATGGATATCTTTAATCGGGGTCGCTACTGGAGCGATAGATTGCCACAACTGCAAAGAATCCAGGATCTGCACCGTGCCATAGGACAAAGCAATCGAACGAGAATCAAACCCTGGATGAGCTTGATGATCAACCTGATAAGGCTCCACTACCGCAATCGACAATGAACCTTGGCTTAGGTGATTCAAAGCAAGGGCTAAGGTTGCCCCTGCCATTGCGCCACCAGCAATTACAACATCATACTGAGCCATCATAACCTCAAACCGGCCAACTAATTAATGAATGGTTGGCGCCGCATCTTCAGATGGGCGTGCACCGAATTCAGCATGAATCGTTAGTGCACACGCTTTTACGTGCTCAATAACGTGTTCTAGAAGTTGTGCTTGCTCTTCCAGATCATCTTCTTCATCAATGCCTAGCTTCGCCATCTCTTCAAGATCCGCCAACGCTTCTTTGGTGCCTTCAGACGCTTTGTTCAATTGAGCCCCAACAAGCCCCAAACCAGAAATGAAATGGTTAATCCAATCAGACACACCATCAGCAAGATCAAACACGCTCGCGCTTGCATCTTCATCCGGCAGTAACATAGACAGTTCCATACCTGAGCCTGTGATTTCACTGGTTGTAACTTTCAATGTTGCTTCCGCTAGCGTTAGCGCGCGATCTGGCCAGCCCATGCCTTCATTGGTGTAATCGAAGATCAGTGGTTGCCAGCTTTTATCTGCAAGGTTTAAGCCTCCGCTTAACATACCCGTTAATAAACCATGCATCTCAGCAGGGGTTACGGCTAGACTTGCCGATTGAAGTTCAGTCGCAACCGTTAGGTAGTCAGGTAAAGTAGTTTCGCTCATCAGATAGCTCGCTCAGTTATTCTTTATATCGATAGTATAATCGTACCACTTCACCCCAATTCTGGTAAGCATCGATCCCCAGCAATTGAAGGATGACTGACTATCAATTGTTCAATTTGCTGAATTACTGTGTGCTCAAGCTCTCATTTACAAACAGTCACTCTGAAAAGCTTGAATCTTAATAGCGGTTTACCTATAGTTTCTCCCTCAGAGGAGATTGCTTCCTCATCGGTACTTGCACTTTTTCTTTCTCAAAAAATGGCGAAGGGCAACAGCCTTAAAATAGCGCGTTAAAGAGTTCATCCATCATGAGTAATCAAGCGGTAGACGTTGAAATATTAGGAAAACTGACTCGAGTGAATTGTCCACCTGGGCAAGAAGAGTCATTGATTGCAGCGGCGGCCGATCTTGATAATCGATTGAAAGAGATGGCTGAACGTACTAAGGTAACCAATGAAGTGAAGCTGCTAACGATCGCAGCTCTGAATATTTGTTATGAGCTACAAACCAAGAAGTTTGAAGCAAACGACGAACAAAACGCACTGACCGAGCGAATGGAACAGCTCACGACATCACTTTCAGATGTCCTCAGTAAAGTTAAGCACGGACAGCAATAGCGTACACAAAATTTACCCTGGAGTGTTTGTCAGAGGATTCACGTCCCCGAGCCGATAAGCAATCCCTAAGGGTTAGTACTTGAGTGCTATTGAGCATGCTCGGTCCGCCGAGAAGCCTACGGTAATCATTGCTGATCCGCCTTGAACTCGCTGGTTCAAGGGCCATCTATTCTCAACGGCACTTTGGGGTATCCCTTCTTATGAAGACGCTCACACGCAGCGAATTTCGCAAACAGATCCGTATCAAGCGCAATGCCTTATCTGGCGACCAACAAACTCAATCCGGTATAGACTTAGTTAAGCAGTGTTCTCAACTCAATGAGATTCAGTCTGCTCAGCATATCGCTCTTTATATTTCCATTGATGGCGAACTCGATACCCAGCCTTTAATCGAATGGTTATGGGCGCAAGGTAAGCAAACTTATTTACCAGTATTGCACCCCTTCTCTGCCGGACACTTGCTGTTTCTGCACTACTCGCCAACAACACCGACGGTCTTGAATAAATACGGTATTGTCGAACCTCAGCTCAATCAGATGCTGGTTAAACCTTGCCAGCAACTCGACCTTATTCTTACGCCCCTTGTCGGCTTTGACTCTCAAGGGCATCGCTTAGGCATGGGCGGCGGATATTACGATCGCACCTTGGCGAAGTGGTTCGAGACGGGCAATGGCGCAACACCTATTGGCCTTGCTCACGATTGCCAACATGTCGATCGCTTACCAATTGAAGGTTGGGACATTCCGTTACCTAAAATCGTGACTCCGAGTAAAACTTGGCAATGGGAAAACAACCATTAAAGCGCTATAATCTCGCCGCAAACGTTAACCTCGATACCAAACGTTAACTTCAATACGCGAACGATTAATTCAAAGCGCAAGACCTTATTCAGGAGAATGGCATGACTCAAGATGAAATGAAAAAAGCAGCTGGCTGGGCAGCACTTCAATATGTTGAAGAAGGCAGCATTGTAGGTGTAGGTACTGGCTCAACAGTAAATCACTTCATCGACGCACTTGGCACAATGAAAGACAAAATCAAAGGTGCGGTTTCAAGCTCTGTAGCCTCTACTGAAAAACTAGAAGCACTAGAAATCAAAGTATTTGAGTGCAACGACGTATTCAAATTAGACATCTATGTTGATGGCGCAGACGAAATTAACGCTTCACGCGATATGATCAAAGGCGGTGGCGCAGCTTTGACTCGTGAAAAAATCGTAGCGGCTATCTCTGATAAGTTTGTGTGTATTGTTGACGGTACTAAAGCCGTTGATGTGTTGGGTAAATTCCCACTACCGGTTGAAGTAATCCCAATGGCACGCTCGTACGTTGCTCGTGAATTGGTTAAGCTTGGTGGTGACCCAGTTTACCGCGAAGGCTGCACAACAGATAACGGCAACGTGATCCTAGATGTGTACGGCATGGCGATCGAAAACCCGAAACAACTAGAAGATATCATCAATGGTATTGCTGGTGTGGTAACGGTTGGTCTGTTCGCTCACCGTGGCGCTGATGTGGTTATCACTGGCACGCCTGAAGGTGCAAAAATCGAAGAATAAATAATGGAAGATTGAGTTTTTCTGTTACTTCATTACATACGGTGCCCTAGGGCGCCGTTTTTTTTGCTTTATTGCTGTAAAATTATGTCTTATTCCGTAATTTTCTTACCCAAAACATTTTTTTGTTACTTTATTGTTCAGAAGACGCACAGGGAAAACGTTTGTCTCCTAACAAAGTGGTGAATTTGTTCCCCTTTCAGCCATTTTGTAGCACGTGCGCCGCATTTGCCCAACCTTTCCATTTTAAGGACGAGAACAATGGCCAAAGTTTCACTGGAAAAAGAAAAAATAAAAATTCTACTTCTAGAAGGTCTTCACCCTTCTTCTGTAGAAGTACTGCAAGCCGCTGGTTACACAAACATTGAGTACCACAAAGGCTCGCTACCGGAAGATGAACTTCTTGAAGCAGTTAAAGATGCTCACTTCATTGGTATTCGTTCTCGCACTAACATCTCCCAAGAAGTTATTGATGCAGCTGAAAAACTGGTTGCTGTTGGTTGTTTCTGTATTGGTACTAACCAAGTCAACCTTCAAGCAGCAGCAAAACGCGGTATCCCCGTGTTCAACGCACCGTTCTCAAACACTCGAAGCGTTGCTGAGCTCGTTCTTGGTCAGATTTTATTACTACTACGTGGCATTCCAGAAAAGAACGCCCTTGCTCACCGTGGTATCTGGAAAAAGAGTGCAGACAACTCTTACGAAGCTCGTGGTAAGCGTTTAGGTATTATAGGTTACGGTCATATCGGTACTCAGCTGGGTATTATTGCGGAAAACCTTGGTATGCGCGTTTACTTCTACGACATTGAAAACAAACTGTCTTTGGGTAACGCTACGCAAGTTCATACCATGACGGAACTGCTGAACAAGTGTGACGTAATCTCTTTGCACGTCCCTGAAACCAACGAAACAAAAGACATGATGGGTAAGGAAGAATTCGAGCGCATGAAGCCTGGTTCTATCTTTATCAACGCAGCTCGTGGCACGGTAGTCGATATTCCTGCTCTGTGTGGCGCTCTGGAGTCTGGTCACCTTGCTGGTGCGGCTATTGACGTTTTTCCAACAGAACCCAAAACCAATGCAGACCCGTTTGAGTCGCCATTAATGCAGTTCGATAACGTAATCCTAACGCCTCACGTGGGTGGTTCAACTCAAGAAGCACAAGAGAACATTGGTGTTGAAGTTGCTGGAAAATTAGCAAAATACTCTGATAACGGCTCTACACTATCAAGTGTTAACTTCCCAGAGGTATCACTACCACTGCATACTGGCACGTCTCGTTTATTACACATCCACGAAAACCGCCCAGGTATCCTAACTCAGATCAACACCATCTTCGCTGAAGAAGGGATCAACATCGCGGGTCAGTACCTACAGACTGCGGCTGATATGGGTTATGTAGTTATTGATGTAGAAGCCGACCGTTCTGAAGAAGCGCTACTTAAATTGAAAGAGATCGAAGGCACAATCCGCGCTCGTCTACTTCACTAAGTATCGAAGTCTATATACATAAAAAAGGCTCTCATAATGAGAGCCTTTTTAGTATTTGGCCTATCGTAGGTAATTAGATCATCATGATCCAAAACCTACTGTAGCCTTGTTATTACTCTTCGATCTGATAGATCACATTTACGCGATCACGAATGGTGATCGTTGAGTCTTCATAAGAGTTCGATTCTGTTCTTGCATCCATCGCCATTGAACGCATGAGCACTGGCTGAGAAGATTGTGCGTTATAGTCCACGCGCCATACATCACCTAGTTCACGCTCAAAACCACTCGCTAATGATTTAGCTTTTGATGTCGCATCTTTAATGGCTTCTAAGCGCGCTTGCTCTTGATACTTAGCTTGGTCGCGAACTTGAAGCTGGATGTTATCGATCTGATTAATGCCCTGGCCGATAGCAATATCCATATACTCGTTTAGATTGGCGAGTTCATTCACTTGAACGGTCACATTACGCGAGGCGCGGTAGCCAACCAGTTCCGGTTTACCATCTTTTGGATAGTGGTATTGAGGAGATAAATACAGGTTCGAGCTGTGTACACTCGCCTCATCGACACCCGCTTGGTGCAGCTTATTTAGAAAGCCCGTTACCACTTTATCAACAGTATTTTTAGCCTGTTCAGCGGTCATCGTCGATTCCACGACTCTCACAGAAAATGTCGCCATATCTGGTGTCGCGATCACTTCACCATAGCCTGTCGTTGAAATATGCGGAAAGGATGGAGAGTCTGCCAATGATGGAAAACTCACAGCACTCAACGCCGCAGTAAGAGTAAGAGACGTTGCTAACATCTTTGGTACAAGCTTCATTAGGTATGACCTATGCTAAACAAATGTACTTTCATCATAGAGCAATTTATCGTTTAGCCAATCCAGAGCACGCACTTCTAACAGAACTTTGACGCTGAAAAAACCAACAGCTTACTGAGGTAAGTGATTGTGAGCAAAACTTAATATCGCTTGGGATACCTCTTTTAACATCCCACTTTCGAGCTGCCAATGGTGCCAATAGATGCGATAAGACAGCAGAAAGCCAGGGGTAATATCAATCAGAGCACCAGACTCTAGCTCGTCGATGATCTGTAATCGAGGAATCAGACAGTAGGCAACCCCCGATAATGCTAAGCGCACGAATGCTTCTGAACTGCCGACTGTATGATTGATCACACTGTCTCTCGGTACGTTAAAATGATCATGCAGAAACTTCTTATGCAGATCATCGTATTGATCATAGGAAACCGCAGGCGCTTTGCTTAAAGTGGCGTAGTTTACGCCCTCTGCAAAGTAACGCTGATGAAAATCAGGGCTAGCCACACACACATAATCCATCCTACCAAGATAGTCGGCACTGCAGCCTGGAATCGCTTGAGACTCCAAACTGATTGCACCTGCCACCTCGCCACTTTTTATCTTTTCAATGGTTCTCGACTCACCATGAATCGCGAGGTTCAACTCGACTTGGCGAGATTTCATCACATCCGACAAAGCCGGTAGCAGCCATGTCGCCAAACTATCAGCGTTGGTGGCTATGGATATAGATAGTGGCTGAGTTCCTTCTTCATTCATCAACTCAGGTACAAGTTCGTGCTCTAACAACCGAACACGACGATATAAGCCCAGCAATTTTTTACCCGCAGGCGTTGGCCTAGGCGGGCTTTCTCTCACTAAAGCAGGCTGAGCCAACCACTTTTCCAGCTGTTTGATGCGCTGAGATATCGCCGACTGGGATATATATAACTGCTCAGCAGCCCTTTCGAAGCCACGTTGTTTTACTACGGCATCCAGTGCTTCTATCCATTTATAATCCAATCCGCGCATCAATTTGCTTCCTTTTTAAGCTATCTCACCACCACATTAGCAACTCTAATAATAGATTAAAATCATTAATTATACTTATTTAAAGGGGCGGAGTATCTTCGCCATATAGCACGTAAATATCGTTAAATAAGTGGAGGTTAAAATGAGTTTTTGGGTTTTATTACAAGGTTTTGGTCTAGGGGCAAGCATGATTATCCCTATTGGCGCTCAGAATGCGTACGTCCTAAATCAAGGGATAAAGCGCAACCACCATTTAACCACCGCGACAATCTGTAGCCTGCTCGATACCCTGTTTATCTCATTGGGTATCTTTGGTGGCGGTGCGATTCTGTCGCGAAATGAATTGCTACTCACCTCAGTGACGTTAGGCGGCATCGCTTTTCTAACCGTGTATGGTTTGTTATCACTGCGCAGTGCCTTTAAAGCACCCTCAAGCGAGGAGTCGAAAGGAGAGATACTGGCTCGCGGTAAGCGCACCGTTATTTTGGGTGCATTGGCGGTTACAGTATTAAACCCTCACCTCTATTTGGATACCGTGGTGATTCTTGGATCGATTGGCGGGCAGTTTGAAGGTAACGACAGAATTGCGTTTGCTATCGGGACCATCTTAGCTTCGTTCGTCTGGTTTTATTCTTTGTCATTGGGCGCAGCAAAGCTAGGTCCAACACTATCTAAACCGAATGTTAAGAAAGGCATTGATATCGCAGTAGCAACTATGATGTTTGCTATCGCAGCGGTACTCGCCAATGGACTTATTGAGCAGTATTGGTAGAAATAATCTGAAAATATAGCTCCAAGAAAAAAGGCGGATAACCTAAGTTATCCGCCTTTTTATTCAACTTGTCGAAGCTTTATTAGCCCTCAACTTTGTTCATGTGAACATCCATTTGTGGGAATGGAATTTCGATACCCTCTTTATCCAAGCCTTCTTTGATTGCTTGCATTAAGTCGAAGTAAACATTCCAGTACTCTGCAGTGCTAACCCATGGGCGAACCACGAAGTTAACTGAAGAGTCAGCAAGGGTGTGAACACCTACTTGAACGCCTGGTTCTTTCAACACGCGCTCATCAGATTCACAGATCTTAGTCAGTAGTTCTTTGGTCTTTTGTAGATCAGCACCATAAGAAACACCGATCATTAGGTCGATACGACGCGTGTCATGACGAGAGTAGTTCGTGATTGGGCTGCCGATAACGCTGCCGTTTGGTACCACAACCATTTTGTTATCAGGTGTTGTTAGAACAGTTTGGAAGATTTGAATTGAATCAACTGAACCCGCTACACCACCGATTTCCACGTAGTCACCAGACTTGAATGGACGGAATGCAACAATAAGTACACCAGCAGCAAAGTTAGATAGTGAGCCTTGCAGTGCAAGACCAACGGCTAAACCAGCCGCACCAATAACAGCAACTACAGATGCCGTTTGAACGCCTAAACGACCAAGTGCAGCAATTAAAACAATAACAAACAATAAGTAACGAACTAAACCGTGAATAAATTCCACAACCGCTCGGTCCATCTTCTTCTTCTGAAGAACCTTAGCCACGCTATTCGCTACAGCTTTAACAATTAGGTTACCAATAAATAAAATTATCAGTGCTGAAATAATATTTACGCCATATTGGATAAATAGATCTGAATTATTTGTTAACCACTGCTCTGCTTGAGATAAACCATCCACAAGCGGAGTTTCAATTACTGTCGAACTATCAGCCATAATGTGCATCCTCTATATAATATGCTATGGGCTAAACTGCCTTAAGCCTAATTTACCCTGCAATATAAGAAACAGTTCAATTACCGTTAAGTCATTGTGTTAAAAGTAAATTAAAGCCAAGTCCTTTTTATAAACTAAACCAAGTTCAGTTTTTCGGCACGATATCCTATCTTTGATAGATTGCAAAGTCATATTTATGTAAGCTTTTGAATTATTAAAACTTACCGATAAACACAAATACCGATAACTAAAAGACTACGAAATTTATTCACCGCACGCTAGGTTTTTCACATAATTAATACAAGTTTTTATCAGACATAAAAAAACCCGCTCAATGAGCGGGTTTTTAAAACTTAAAGAGTACTTAATTCAAAGAATTATAGTACGTCTACAGCGTTAAGGTCAGCAAATGCTTTCTCTAGACGAGCAACCATTGAAGCTTGACCAGCACGTAGCCATACGCGTGGATCGTAGTACTTCTTGTTTGGAGCAGCTTCGCCAGTTGGGTTGCCGATTTGACCTTGTAGGAAATCGAAGTTGTCAGCAGAGTACTGACGGATACCGTCCCAAGTTGCCCACTGTGTATCAGTATCGATGTTCATTTTGATAACACCGTAGCCGATAGACTCTTGGATTTCTGCTTCAGAAGAACCAGAACCACCGTGGAATACGAAGTTTAGAGCGTTAGGTGCGATACCGAACTTCTCTGCACAGTATGCTTGAGAATCACGTAGGATAGTTGGAGTAAGTACAACGTTACCAGCTTGGTAAACACCGTGTACGTTACCGAAAGAAGCAGCGATAGTGAAACGTGGGCTAACAGCCATTAGTTTCTCGTATGCGTATGCTACGTCTTCTGGAGAAGTGTAAAGCTCAGATGCGTCCATATCAGAGTTATCTACGCCGTCTTCTTCACCACCAGTACAACCAAGTTCGATCTCGATTGTCATGTTCATTTTAGCCATGCGCTCTAGGTACTTAGCACATGTTTCGATGTTCTCTTCTAGAGACTCTTCAGAAAGGTCTAGCATGTGAGAAGAGAATAGAGGCTTACCAGTTTGTGCGAAGAACTCTTCACCAGCGTCTAGTAGACCGTCGATCCATGGAAGAAGTTTCTTAGCAGCGTGGTCAGTGTGTAGAATAACTGGAACACCGTAAGCTTCAGCTACAGCGTGTACGTATTTTGCACCAGCTACAGCGCCAAGAACTTGTGCGCCTTGACCTTCAAGTTTAACGCCTTTACCTGCGAAGAATGCAGCGCCACCGTTAGAGAACTGAACAACTACTGGAGCTTTAACTTTAGCAGCAGCTTCTAGTACTGCGTTTACAGAGTCAGTACCAACAACGTTTACAGCAGGAAGAGCAAATTTGTTTTCTTTTGCTACTTCAAATACTTTCTGTACGTCATCGCCAGAAATCACACCAGGTTTTACAAAATCGAAGATCTTAGACATGGAAATAGTCCTATTTATTCTATCGTTTTAAGATTAAAAAACTTAAGTTCAAAAACTTGCAATCGTTTGCTCACAACTTATGCCATTCTAGCAAAAAAGTGTGATATTCAGCAAACGTTAAAAGGCGAGATTCGCATCTCGCCTTTCTAAATCAATTATGCTTTAGCACGCTCTTCAAGCATTGCTACTGCAGGAAGTACTTTACCTTCAACGAACTCAAGGAAAGCGCCGCCGCCAGTAGAGATGTAAGAAACGTCAGCTTTGATACCGAACTTGTCGATAGCTGCTAGCGTGTCACCACCACCTGCTACAGAGAAACCTGCAGACTCAGCGATTGCTTTAGAGATACCCGCTGTACCCGCTTCGAAGTTTTTGAATTCGAATACGCCTACAGGGCCGTTCCAAAGGATAGTTTTTGCATTGCCGATGATTTCAGCTAGTGCTGCAGTTGAATCTGGGCCAAGGTCGAAGATCATGTCGTCGTCTTGAACTTCAGAAACGTGCTTGATTTCAGCTTCTGCGTTTTCGTCAAATGCTTTAGCACATGCAACGTCAGTCGCTACTGGGATAGCACACTCTTTCATTAGCTTTTGAGCCGTTTCAACTAGGTCAGCTTCGTACAGAGACTTACCTACGTTGTGGCCTTCAGCAGCGATGAATGTGTTCGCGATACCACCACCAACAACAAGCTGGTCAGCAATTTTAGAAAGAGATTCTAGAACTGTTAGTTTAGTAGAAACCTTAGAACCACCAACGATTGCCACTAGTGGGCGAGCTGGGTTGTCCATTGCTTTACCAAGAGCTTCAAGCTCAGCAGCTAGAAGAGGGCCAGCACATGCTACAGGAGCGTAAGTACCAACACCGTGTGTAGAAGCTTGAGCACGGTGAGCTGTACCGAATGCGTCCATCACGAAGATGTCACATAGTGCAGCGTATTGCTTAGAAAGTGCTTCTTCGTTCTTCTTCTCGCCTTTGTTAAAGCGAACGTTTTCAAGAACAACTAGTTCACCAGCGTTTAGCTCTAGGCCATTTACGTAATCTTTCGCTAGCTTAACGTCGCAGTCTAGTGCGTCGTTTAGGTAGTTAACCACAGGAGCTAGAGAGAACTCTTCGTTGTATTCGCCTTCAGTAGGACGACCAAGGTGAGAAGTAACCATAACTTTTGCGCCAGCTTCTAGGCAAAGTTTGATAGTTGGTAGAGATGCTAGGATACGTGCATCTGAAGTTACTTTACCGTCTTTTACTGGTACGTTTAGGTCAGCACGGATAAATACGCGTTTACCTGCAAGTTCCAGGTCAGTCATCTTGATCACAGACATGATTTGTCCTCTCAAATTTAAATAAAAATAAAGTTTTGGAAACTCAGCAACCCTGCTAAGCCTATAAATTATTCAACTGGTAATTCTTTAACTACTAGTAATATGTGGACTCTTAGTATTTATTTCAAGCTAAAAAATAAATAATCCGCACATTTGCTTCTAGGTCTTACTTCTTGCCTTCAGAAGCTTGCATTGCGAGAACCGTATCCAGCATTCGGTTCGCAAAGCCCCATTCATTATCACACCACACTAGCATTTTTACTAAGTGGCCGTTGCTCACTCGAGTTTGTGAACCATCGACGATTGCGCTATGGGGATCGTGATTAAAGTCGATGGAAACGAGCGGCGCTTCAGTATAGTCAACTATATTGTGTAATGTACACTGGGACGCATTAACAATGGTTTGATTTACGTCATTAACTTTCACATTTGTATTAATTGTGACACTTAAATCCATCGCTGTTACGTTTACCGTTGGCACACGCACAGATATCGCTTCGAACTTGTTAGAAAATTTCGGGAAGATTCTTTCAATACCTTTATGCAATTTGGTATCGACAGGAATGATGGATTGGCTCGCAGCTCGAGTACGGCGAAGGTCGCTGTGGTACGCGTCGATCACTTGCTGATCATTCATTGAAGAGTGAATCGTTGTAATGGTACCGGACTCGATGCCAAAGGCGTCATCAAGAACCTTAATGATAGGAACAATACAGTTGGTGGTGCATGAACCGTTGGAAACGATTCGATGGTCGGCTTCGATGGTATCGTGATTCACACCATAGATAATGGTGTTATCAAGATCATTAGCACCAGGATGTGAAAACAGTACCTTTTTCGCCCCAGCAGCTATGTGCGCTAGACCGTCAGCTCGGCAACCGTAAACACCGGTACAGTCGAGTACAATATCCACCTCAAGATCACGCCAAGGCAACAACTCAATATCAGCAAGGTGCAAGATACGAATTGTGTCGAAGTCACCTTTATCTTCCGCACCAATGCCGTGATGGACATAGATGTGCTCTTGGTCGTTGGAGATCTTCTTACCGAAGCGGCCGTGACTGGTGTCGTACTGCAATAGGTGAGCCATAGCGTCAGGCTGAGCAAGCTCATTGACAGCTACTACTTTGATTTGTTGGCTTTTGCCACTTTCATAAACAGCGCGTAATACATTACGCCCTATTCTTCCAAATCCGTTTATCGCGACTTTTAGCATAGTTCCGTACATCTAACCAAAATTTCGTGCGACAGATGATAACTTAATCCTACCCAAAAGGCATTACTTGAATAACTCAGCCTACTTAGGACAGATTGTTCTGCTGCGTATAAAGATGAGTCTAGGAGAAAACAAATCCCAGAGACAAAAAACCGAGCTCAGCGCTCGGTTTTTTCCTTCATTTAACTGTTAGCACAAGGCCATCAGTCAATGATTATGCAAGAAGCTCTTTCGCAGTGTTTACTACGTTTTCAGTAGTGAAACCGAACATCTTGAATAGCTCGCCTGCTGGTGCAGATTCGCCGAACGTTGTCATACCGATGATCTTGCCACCGAAACCAACATACTTGTACCAGAAGTCAGCGATGCCAGCTTCTACTGCGATACGAGCAGTAACGTCAGATGGAAGCACAGACTTACGGTATTCAGCGTCTTGCTTATCAAACGCGTCGGTTGCAGGCATAGAAACTACGCGTACTTTCTTGCCTTCAGCTGTTAGTTCAGCAGCAGCGTTAACCGCTAGTTCAACTTCAGAACCTGTTGCGATAAGGATAAGCTCTGGCTTGCCTTCACAATCTTTCAGGATGTAACCACCCTTAGCGATGTTTGCTACTTGCTCAGCGTCACGATCTTGTTGTGCAAGATTTTGACGAGAGAAGATCAGAGATGTAGGGCCATCTTTGCGCTCGATTGCCAGTTTCCAAGCCACTGCAGACTCAACTTGGTCACATGGGCGCCATGTGCTCATGTTTGGAGTCAAACGTAGAGAAGCGATCTGCTCAACCGGTTGGTGAGTAGGACCATCTTCGCCTAGGCCGATTGAATCATGAGTGTAAACTTGGATATTCTGAACTTTCATCAGAGCAGCCATACGCATTGCGTTACGCGCGTATTCCATGAACATTAGGAATGTTGCGCCGTATGGTACGAAACCACCGTGCAGAGCGATACCGTTCATGATCGCCGTCATACCGAACTCACGTACACCGTAGTGGATGTAGTTACCAGAGAAATCAGCTGCTTCAAGAGACTTAGAACCAGACCACATGGTTAGGTTCGAAGGCGCAAGGTCAGCAGAGCCGCCCATGAACTCTGGAAGCATTTGACCAAACGCTTCTAGTGCGTTTTGAGATGCTTTACGTGAAGCGATGTTTGCTGGGTTAGCTTGAAGATCAGCAATGATTGCGTTTGCTTTCTCTTCCCACTCAGCTGGTAGTTCGCCGTTAGTACGACGTTTGAATTCTGCTGCTAGCTCAGGGTAAGCCGCTGCGTATGCGTCAAACTTAGCATTCCACGCAGCTTCTTTAGCCGCGCCTGCTTCTTTTGCATTCCACTCAGCTGCGATATCTGCTGGGATTTCGAAAGGACCGTGTTCCCAACCCAACGCAGCTTTAGTTGCTGTGATTTCATCAGCGCCTAGTGGAGCACCGTGACAGTCATGCGTACCCGCTTTGTTTGGCGAACCAAAACCGATAATAGTTTTAGTACAGATAAGTGTTGGGCGAGGATCTGCTTTAGCCGCTTCAATAGCAGCGTTGATAGCATCAGAGTCGTGACCATCTACTGCTGGGATTACATGCCAGCCGTAAGCTTCAAAACGCTTAGGTGTATCGTCAGAGAACCAACCTTCAACTTCACCATCGATAGAGATACCGTTGTCATCCCAGAAAGCAACCAGCTTACCAAGACCAAGCGTACCTGCTAGAGAACATGCTTCGTGAGAAATACCTTCCATCAGACAGCCATCACCCATGAATGCATAAGTGTAGTGGTCTACGATGTCGTGGCCTTCTTTGTTGAACTGCGCAGCCAGTGCTTTCTCAGCCATTGCCATACCAACAGCGTTAGTGATGCCTTGACCTAGAGGACCAGTCGTTGTCTCGATACCAGGAGCGTAACCGTACTCTGGGTGACCTGGAGTCTTAGAGTGCAGTTGACGGAAGTTCTTAAGGTCTTCAATTGAAAGCTCGTAACCTGCAAGGTGAAGCAGAGAGTAAATCAACATTGAGCCGTGGCCGTTAGACAGGATAAAACGGTCGCGGTCAGCCCACTCTGGGTTTGCTGGGTTGTGGTTCAAGTGGCCACGCCAAAGAACTTCAGCGATGTCAGCCATACCCATAGGTGCGCCTGGGTGGCCTGAATTTGCTTGTTGAACACCGTCCATGCTAAGTGCGCGGATTGCATTGGCTAGATCTTTACGAGAAGGCATGTCTGCTCCTGAGTACATAAGCGATTTAAAAAAGAGATAATTGCTAAAGTTTTCATTTTTATTAGCGCGGGTATTCTCTCAAACGACTATTGCTACTGCAAACGTTTTACTGGCATTTTAACGGTCATTTTTCGCAATTTTCGAACATTTACATCACTTAGCAATGGCTTACCCTGTTCAAGACGCAAACGTTTAGTTATGACATATCATAAAAAAGAGCTTGTAATTCGACCGCTGGAATTTAGAATAGCCGTCTAGATGTAGAAACACCTACAAAATATACTGTATTTAATGGCGGCGCTTCCTGACTTGCGACGCCATAAACTATTTACACCAAAAACTAAAAGTGGAGCTCTCATGGCTAAGCACCTATTCACTTCTGAATCTGTTTCAGAAGGCCATCCAGATAAAATTGCAGACCAAATCTCTGATGCTGTTCTTGATGCCATCTTGGAACAAGATCCAAAAGCACGTGTTGCTTGTGAGACTTACGTTAAAACCGGCATGGTTATGGTTGGCGGTGAAGTAACAACGTCTGCATGGGTTGATATCGAAGAAATCACTCGTGAAACAGTGCGTGAAATTGGTTACGTTCATTCTGATATGGGCTTTGACGCTGACTCTTGTGCTGTTCTTAACACCATTGGTAAGCAGTCTCCGGACATCAACCAAGGTGTTGATAAAGAAGATCCTAAAGAGCAAGGCGCAGGCGACCAAGGCATCATGTTTGGTTACGCGACTAACGAAACACCTATCCTAATGCCAGCTCCAATTACTTACTCTCACCTTCTTGTTAAGAAGCAAGCTGAAGTACGTAAGAGCGGTAAGCTTGACTTCCTTCGCCCAGATGCAAAATCTCAAGTTACGTTCCAATACGACCAAGGTAAGATCGTTGGTATCGACGCTGTTGTTCTTTCGACTCAACACTGCGATTCAGTAACAACACCTGACCTACGTGAAGCAGTAATGGAAGAGATCATTAAGCCAGTACTTCCTGCTGAGTGGATCAACAAAGACACTAACTTCTTCATCAACCCAACAGGCCGTTTCGTAATCGGTGGCCCAATGGGTGACTGTGGTCTAACTGGTCGTAAGATCATCGTTGATACCTACGGCGGCGCAGCTCGTCACGGTGGTGGTGCATTCTCTGGTAAAGATCCATCAAAAGTTGACCGTTCTGCAGCTTACGCGGCTCGTTACGTTGCTAAAAACATCGTTGCTGCTGGCATGGCCGACCGTTGCGAGATTCAACTGTCTTACGCTATCGGTGTTGCTGATCCAACATCTATCATGGTTGAAACGTTTGGTACTGAAAAAGTAGCTCACGAAATCATCATTGAAGCAGTTCGTCAAAACTTCGACCTACGTCCATACGGTCTTCAAGAGATGCTGAACCTTCTTCAGCCTATCTACAAGCAGACAGCGGCATACGGCCACTTTGGTCGCGAAGAGTTCCCTTGGGAAGCGACTGACAAAGCAGCAATCCTTGCGGACTTCGCTGGCCTAAAATAATTTAGCCACTGCGATTTGTTTCTTTAAAGCCCTTACTTCTTAGTAAGGGCTTTATTTTTATGTACTTACCGAACTCTCATTCACCATACTCTTCTCTAATACCCTTCTTTACCGTTAACCACTTAGTATAAAAAGCCACTGATAATTTGTGTTTTCTAACACTACTGACAATAGTTAAGGTAACTCCTAAGCGATCAAGCTCACATTTAACTTAAATTAATTCAGTCTGATAACGCTCGTTAAATGCACGCTAGAACAAAAACTAGGATGACAAAGAGCAATTTAGCTCAACCCCATAACTCTCACACAAGCCACATCGATGAGCCTTATGGAATTATAACTAGGACGTTATTTAACTAGGGGGATCTATGCCTCGTACCGCGCACCCATCCGAACTGAACGATAAAAAACACAAGGTCAGCGATAAGGATTACGCTCGCACCATTCCTTGCAACCAAATCAGTATTTCTGCACCCTTTCATTGGTTGTCGCTTGCTCTGCATGACTTAGTAAGAATGCCATTAATCAGCGCATTTTACGGATTGTGCTTTATGGGAGCGGCAATTGCGATTGTTCAACTTGTCCAATGGCAAGGAACACACTTGGTCGTAATGCCAAGCCTTATCGTGTACATGCTGATAGGGCCGTTTCTTGCTCTGGGCTTATATGACGCAGCCTGGGAAAGAGAAAAAGGCCACAACGCCAGCCTACTGCACTCGATGAAAGCCATTACTCGCAACTCCACCCACCAATGGGCCTTTGCGATTGTATTGATGGTTGCGATGATATTCTGGATGCGTATTGCTGCGTTATTGCACGCACTCTACCCTTCAGTGCAAGGTGCACCATTGGCTGAGTTCGCTCCCTTCTTAATTACGGGTTCTGTGATTGGTTTTGTTATCGCAAGCCTCATATTTAGCATCTCAGCATTTTCAATTCCGTTAATGATGGAGAGACGCGTTGATGTGATGAGTGCGATTTTCACTAGCTTTAATGCCGTGAAATCGAACATTCCTGCAATGGTGGTTTGGGCAAGTATTATTTGTGCCGGTATTTTGGTGGGTTTTGCCACCTACGGCATCGGAATGATCGTCACCATGCCGCTACTTGGTTATGGTACATGGCACGCTTATCACGAGATAATTAAGAAAAAACATCACGTGTAAAACATCGCTAGATCAACAAGCAATGTTATGATGAGGCCTTAGCTTAAACGCTGAGGCCTTTTATTTGGAGTTAACAACGTTTGTCTTACACCCCGCAACAACATCGAGCAAATAAGAAGTTGGCCGAGTGCCTAGCTATCGCTAATCAACATTTCTCCCGTGAATTCCCATGCCCAACTATCACTTACAAATTAAGAGGAAAGGCAGCGGGAAAGGCCTACCTTCAGCTTAATGAAATTAAGCTCAACCATGTACTCTTCGCCGAAAATGAAGATGCCTTCATTAACGAGGTGCTGCCTCATGAACTGGCACATCTGATCACACATCAAGTATTTGGACGAGTGAGACCTCACGGGAATGAGTGGAAATACGTAATGGAAAAGGTATTCAACGTACCAGCCAAAACAACCCACAGTTTTGAGATCACCTCTGTGCAAGGCAAGACCTTTGAATACCGCTGCAACTGCACGGTTTACCCACTTTCGATTAGACGTCACAACAAGGTATTACGTAACCAATCAAGCTACCGCTGCCAACAATGTAATCAAACCTTGGCCTTTACAGGCACACAACTCAGCTAGCACCCAATACTCGACACACGTGAGATTCAGTAACCTGCTCGTTTTTTTTCAGGAAATTGCACTCCACTGATTGGATGATTGAAATGTAATAGAGAAATCTATCACTTGAGTGCTAGACTGATGTTTATCATACTTTTATCAGTCTTTTTCTATGCAAAAACTCACCTTCAAAGCATTTGGCCTACCTGTGTCTTTTTACTTATCAATAGTATTTGGCCTACTGGTAACCCAAAGCGTTTTCGCCGCACCACCGAGCTCATTCTCCAAAGCAAAAAGAGAAGCGGTGAAGATTTATCTCGACCACCCGACTTCATTTTATTGTGGCTGTGACATTACATGGAAGGACAAAAAGAAAGGGATTCCCGACCTTGACGGCTGTGGTTATCAAGTCCGAAAACAACAAAAGCGAGCGAGTCGAATTGAGTGGGAACACGTGGTTCCAGCTTGGCAATTCGGCCACCAGCGTCAGTGCTGGCAAGATGGCGGGCGCAAGAACTGCACTCGCAATGACAAAATATTCAAGTCCATGGAAGCCGATCTCCACAACCTAACGCCAGCCATCGGTGAAGTAAATGGTGACCGTTCGAACTACAACTTCAGCCAGTGGAATGGAATGGATGGCGTGAGCTATGGCCAGTGTGAAATGCAGGTCAACTTCAAACAGCGTAAGGTTATGCCGCCAGACAGAGCAAAAGGCTCTATCGCGCGTACCTACCTTTACATGAGCCAAGAGTATGGCTTCAAGCTATCTAAGCAACAAACCAACCTGATGATGGCGTGGAACAAGCAATTTCCTGTCGACAAGTGGGAGTGTACTCGTGATGAGCGAATCTATGCCATCCAAGGTAATCACAACCCATTTGTTTACCCTGCTTGTAAATAACGTCGCTCGTACAATCAACATTCCTAACTATCTCAAACAAGAGTTTCAGAATTGCCCCTGAAACTCTTGCTCTACCCTTGTTTTTTCAACTAAAAGCATCCATGTTAGGCAGAGACAAAATACCCAAATGAACATATTTATAGGTTTACCAACATGAGAATCCCTCGTATCCATCACCCAGAACGCATTCATCAGTTAGGTTCACTCGCTTTAGGCGAAGATGCCGCGGGTCATGTTGGTCGTGTCCTTCGCATGAAAGAAGGCCAAGAAGTCCTTCTATTTGACGGCAGTGGCGCTGAATTCCCTGCGACGATAGCTGAAGTATCAAAGAAAAATGTCACCGTTAATGTTTCTGAACGCATCGAGCGCAGCAGCGAATCTCCGTTAGACTTACATTTAGGCCAAGTGATTTCACGTGGCGATAAAATGGAGTTCACGATTCAGAAATCGGTTGAGCTTGGTGTGAACACCATTACCCCTCTAATTTCTGAGCGCTGTGGTGTTAAGCTTGATACAAAACGCTTCGAGAAAAAACTCGCACAGTGGCAAAAGATTGCTATCGCGGCATGTGAACAGTGTGGCCGCAATACGGTTCCTGTCATTCGCCCAATCATGCAACTTGAAGAGTGGTGCAGCGAACCAAGTGAAGCACTAAAGCTAAACCTGCACCCTCGTGCAAAATACTCGATTAACACCCTTCCGGAACCCATCAACAAGGTGCGCCTACTGATTGGTCCTGAAGGTGGACTGTCCGCTGAAGAAATCGGCATGACAGAACAATATAAATTTGAAGAGACACTACTCGGCCCACGTGTACTTCGTACCGAGACAGCTGCTCTAACCGCAATTACTGCCTTACAAGTCCGTTTTGGCGATCTAGGCTAGGAGAAAGAAATGATCAAACTTGGCATCGTAATGGATCCAATTTCATCCATTAACATCAAAAAAGACTCTAGCTTTGCCATGATGCTTGAAGCTCAGCGTCGTGGTTATGAAATCCATTACATGGAAATGGATGATCTACACTTAGATCAAGGCGTAGCCATTGCTGACACTAAGGTTGTAGAACTAAAAGAAGATCCAAACGGTTGGTACGAATTCAAGTCAGAGCAGACAATCGCGCTATCTGATTTAGATGCAGTATTGATGCGTAAAGATCCTCCGTTTGATACTGAGTACATTTACGCGACCTACATTCTTGAGCGTGCTGAAGAAAACGGCGCACTGATCGTAAACAAGCCACAAAGCCTACGTGACTGTAACGAAAAGTTGTTCACGGCTTGGTTTCCAGAGCTAACACCAACTACCATCGTGACTCGTAAAGCTGAAAAGATTAAAGAGTTTCGTGAGAAGCATGGTGACGTGATCCTAAAACCACTTGATGGTATGGGTGGTGCATCTATCTTCCGCGTGAAGGAAGGCGATCCAAACGTATCTGTGATTATTGAAACACTGACGAACCACGGTCAAAACTACGCAATGGCACAAACCTTTGTTCCTGACATCAGCAATGGTGATAAGCGTATTCTTGTAGTTGACGGTGAGCCAATGCCTTACTGCCTAGCTCGTATTCCAGCTAAAGGGGAAACTCGCGGCAACCTAGCAGCTGGCGGTACAGGTGAAGCTCGTCCGCTAAGTGAAACAGACTGGGCTATCGCACGAGCAGTCGCTCCTTCACTAAAAGAGAAAGGCTTAATCTTTGTAGGACTTGATGTTATCGGTGACAAGCTAACAGAAATTAACGTGACTAGTCCTACTTGTATCCGTGAAATTGAAGCTGCTTTTGATATTTCGGTAACAGGTAAATTAATGGACGCTATCGAGCGTCGCATTAACGCTAAATAGCCTAAACTAAAGAAAGCCTTAGCTATTCGCAAACACGAAGTAAATAGGCACAGAATCAATGAGCGGCTTAACGCCGCTCTTTTTCCTTTACTGGGAACACACTGGCAGGAGGCTCTATGAATTTAACGAACCACTTTCTGGTTGCTATGCCCGGAATGAAAGACCCCTACTTTCAAAATTCGGTAATTTACCTTTGTGAACACAACGACGAAGGTGCGATGGGCTTAATGATCAACGCCCCTATTGATGTGACTGTCGGAAGCATGCTTAAACAAGTTGAGGTTGATTCTGAGCAGCCGAAATCCAACCAAGCAAGTCTTGATAAGCCAGTATTGAACGGTGGGCCGGTCGCAGAAGACCGTGGGTTTATTTTGCACAAACCTAAAGGCAGCTATCAATCCAGCATCAACATGACAGATCAAATCTCGGTAACAACCTCAAAAGATATCTTGATGGTGCTGGGCACAGAAGATGAGCCGATGAATTATTTAGTCGCACTTGGGTATGCAGGATGGGAACCGGGACAACTGGAAACCGAACTTACCGAGAACTCATGGTTAACCGTTGAAGCCGACCCGAAGGTCATCTTCGATACACCGATTTCTGACCGCTGGAAAGTCGCCGTGCAGATGTTAGGCATTAATGCGGCTCAGCTTTCAGCTGACGCTGGTCACGCCTAGCTCAAATCAGTATATAAACTCTCAAACACAGATTAATTGGGAAACCCCATGTCACGAACAATTATGGCATTTGACTACGGAACAAAAAGTATCGGTAGTGCGATAGGACAAGAAATCACGGGCACCGCAAGCCCTCTAAAAGCCTTTAAAGCCAAAGATGGCATCCCCAACTGGGACGATATTGAAAAGCAAATAAAAGAGTGGCAGCCGAACCTTATTGTAGTTGGCCTTCCTACCGACCTTCATGGTAAAGATCTAGCAACCATCACACCTAGAGCAAAGAAGTTTGCCAACCGCCTAAAAGGGCGCTTTGGTGTCGATGTTGAACTGCATGATGAGAGATTATCAACCGCAGAAGCAAGAGCTGACCTTTTTGACATGGGTGGCTATAAAGCATTAAGTAAGGGTAATGTGGACAATCAGTCCGCTGTTGTTATTCTAGAAAGTTGGTTTGAAGCACAATATTCTTAACGAAAATTAAGTGAGCAAAAATTGAACTAATTTGTGATCCCGCGCGAATTTCACGTCGTAATGTCGATGCAATTCAAAATCAGAACGTGGGAGTTCAAATGAAAATTTTTCTAGCAATCTTCGCCGCTCTAACCATTTCAGCATGCAGTTCAATGGGTGGTTCAGCGGGTTACACTGGCGAACAATATCCAACTAAAATTAAATTAGAGAAAGAGCGTGGCTACTCGAACGACAACAACCGTTTTGCTAATCACTAATTTATTCACTTTACAAAAAACCCGCATCTTAAGCGGGTTTTTTATTTGCACCAGACACTAGGCATTCAACCTAACCCATGTCTATCTTTACCCCGGCCAAAGCACCAGTCTCGTAGTCATCATCTCCACGTCTGGTTTTTAGCATCAAACGTAAGTCATTAGCAGAGTCAGCACTGTGAAACGCATCCTCTTCGCTGATCTTACCTGCTACAACTAAATCATACAAAGCTTGATCAAAGGTCTGCATACCAATCTCTTTCGATTTCGCCATTGTTGCTTTTAGCTCGTGCAGTTCACCGCGACGAATCAAGTCAGACACTCGGGGGCTGTTAAGTAAAATCTCAAACACACCATGACGCCCGCTGCCATTCTTATCACGGATGAGTTGCTGAGCGACGACACCACGTAGGTTCATCGACAGATCAAACAAAAACTGTTCTTTCTGCTCTTTCGGCACCAAGTGGAGAATACGCTCTAACGCTTGGTTAGCGTTATTGGCGTGCAAGGTTGCCATACACAAGTGACCAGTCTCAGCAAAAGTCATCGCGTATTCCATGGTCTCACGGCTACGAATTTCACCAATCAAAATCATATCTGGTGCTTGGCGTAACGAGTTCTTAAGCGCAACTTCATAGCTCTCAGTGTCAAGTCCAACCTCACGTTGCGTCACGATGCACTTTTTATGTTCGTGGACAAATTCAATAGGGTCTTCAACCGTCAATATATGACCGGAACGATTGGTGTTACGATAGCCTGTCATTGCAGCCATTGAGGTCGATTTACCAGAGCCAGTCGCCCCAACCACCAGCACAAGTCCGCGCTTAGCAATTGAAAGGTCCTGTAGTACATCAGGAAGCTTTAATTGCTCAAAGGTTGGGATGTTAGTCTCGATGCGTCGAATGACCGCTCCTGGTAGCTCTCGCTGAAAAAACGCACTGACACGAAAACGACCAAAATCACGCACAATAGCAAAGTTAGCCTCACGCGTTTGCTGATATTCATCGCGTCGATCTTGATCCATCATCGCGTCAAGCAACTGTCCGACCTGAGCCGAATTCAGCTTATCTCCTTGAGGTCGCAATTCACCATCAACACGAAAAAGGATAGGCGCATCAACGGTGATATAAAGATCCGATGCTTTTTGAGACAGCATCCCTTCAAGGATTTGATTCAATTCCATTTTGTTCACCTTGATTAAAACATTGAGGTTTCAATTTCGATCTTTCTCTCGACCTCTTCCGAATCAACCAAGCCTTGAGCCATTAGCTGCTTCGCATTTTGCTCCATGGTTTGCATACCATGTGCTGCACCCGTTTGAATGATCGAATACATCTGAGCAACCTTGTCTTCACGAATCAGGTTTCGGATCGCAGGTGTCGCCATCATGATTTCATGACACGCGATACGACCGCCACCAACACGCTTTAGCAGCTTCTGAGCAATCACAGAGCGCAACGACTCGGACAGCATTGAACGCACCATGTCTTTGTCGCTACCCGGGAATACATCGATAATACGGTCTATAGTTTTAGCCGCGGAGCTGGTATGCAAAGTACCAAAAACCAAGTGACCAGTTTCTGCTGCGGTTAGCGCTAAGCTAATGGTCTCTTGGTCACGAAGCTCACCCACAAGAATAACGTCTGGGTCTTCACGTAACGCGCTGCGCAGCGCTGCTTTAAAGCTGTGAGTATCACGATGAACTTCACGCTGGTTAACAAGGCATTTATTGTTGGTATGAACGAATTCAATTGGGTCTTCGATCGTCAGGATGTGTTTATTGTGGTTGCGGTTTACGTAATCAACCATCGCTGCGAGAGTCGTCGATTTACCAGAACCAGTAGGGCCAGTGACAAGCACTAAACCTTTTTCGTAGTTAGCAATCTTTTCAAAGATCTCAGGTGCACCTAACTGATCTAAAGTTGGGATCTCTACAGGGATTGTTCGAAAGACAGCTGAGCAACCACGTGCTTGGTTAAAAGCATTCACACGGAAACGGCCAACATTGGGTAATTCAAAAGAGAAGTCGACTTCCAATTTTTCTTCAAACTCACCGCGTTGTGAATCGCTCATGATCTCAAAAACCAAACGATGCACATCAGCATGACTCAAAGCTGGGATTCCAAGCTTCCTTACTTCACCATCTATACGTACCATTGGAGATACACCCGCAGAAAGATGTAGATCTGACGCGTTATGCTTTACACTAAAATCTAGTAACTCAGTGATATCCATTTATTTTCCCTTAAGTAAAGTCAGCTATGAGTAGTATTCAACAAAATATCGAACAAATCACCTCACAGATTCGCAGTGCTGAGCAAAAGTGCGGACGAGCTCCAGACTCCGTGCAACTTTTAGCCGTCAGCAAAACTAAACCTATTGATGCAATTCTAGAAGCCGCACTTGGAGGCCAAGTTGCCTTTGGTGAAAACTATGTTCAAGAAGGTGTTGATAAAGTAAAACACTTTTCAGAACAACATTCTAACCTAAATTTAGAGTGGCATTTTATTGGTCCAATTCAATCCAATAAAACCCGCCCAATCGCGGAAAGCTTCCAATGGGTGCATTCCATCGATCGCGATAAGATCGCACAAAGGCTTAATGATCAACGTCCAAGCGAACTTCCACCTTTGCAAGTTTTGATTCAGGTAAACACCAGTGGTGAAGAGTCGAAGTCTGGAACGTCAGAAGAGACAGTTTTTGCACTCGCGGAGTTGATTTCATCGCTCCCCAACCTCACTTTAAGAGGATTGATGTCGATTCCTGCAAACGTATCTGACTATCAATCTCAGCTTAATGCATTTTCTCAACTGGCAGAGCTTAAAGACAAGCTAGCCGCGAAGTATTCAGACATTGATACCCTTTCGATGGGGATGAGTGGTGATATGGATGCAGCAGTTGAGGCTGGTAGCACAATGGTTCGCATTGGAACGGCTATTTTCGGCGCTCGTGATTACGCGAAATAGCCGTTGTAAGTAACCAACGATAAGTACAAGTATTGATACCGCTTCGCCTTATCCGCGCAGCGACACGCTCAGGATTTTATATATGGAACATAAGAACATCGCCTTTATTGGGGCGGGAAACATGGTTCGCTCAATTGTAGCGGGCTTGGTAGCGAGTGGTTACCCAGCGCAAAAGATTACTGCTACAGCACCTTCAGAAACCAGAAGGCTGCCGTTAGAACAAGAATACGGCATCAATACCACCAGCGATAATATTA
Organism: Vibrio sp. BS-M-Sm-2; assembly: GCF_041504345.1. Classification (NCBI taxonomy): domain Bacteria; kingdom Pseudomonadati; phylum Pseudomonadota; class Gammaproteobacteria; order Vibrionales; family Vibrionaceae; genus Vibrio; species Vibrio sp. BS-M-Sm-2. The sequence goes on along the minus strand of NZ_CP167894.1, from coordinate 2,374,317 downwards.
CAGCAGCAGAGCAAGCAGACGTTGTGGTGTTATCAGTGAAACCACAAATGATGGCTAATGTATGTAACCCCTTACAAGATATCGACTTCAGTAACAAACTGGTTATCTCCATTGCCGCGGGTATTAGTGCGAATCGACTCAATGAGATGTTAAACTGCCAACTGAACCTTGTACGTGTGATGCCAAACACGCCATCACTGCTTGGTAAAGGGATGAGCGGTCTTTATGCTGATTCAACGGTCAGCCAAGATGATAAAGACTTCGCTTCTCAACTAATGCAAGCTGTAGGTGAGGTAAGCTGGGTTGAACAAGAGTCTGGCATCAACAGCATCATTGCGGCGGCGGGGAGTGCTCCAGCTTACTTCTTCCTGTTTATGGAAGCGATGCAAGCAGAAGCGGTCAACCAAGGCTTCGACCAAGAAACCGCTCGTAAATTAGTTCAGCAGTCTGCATTAGGCGCGGCAGAGATGGTGGTAGCGAATCCAAATACTGAATTATCTACACTGCGTGAACAAGTGACATCAAAAGGCGGCACGACCGCAGAAGCACTGCGCACGTTTAACGAACATCAACTATCAGACATCGTAGCAAAAGCCATGCAAGCGGCGGTTGCTCGAGCTGAAGAGATGGAAAAACTGTTTTAAGCATTTTGTCGCTTCAATTTATACCTAAGCGACAAGTAAATCCGAAAAAGGAAACAATATGAACTCGATGAGCTTTCTGATCTCGACCGTTTTTGATCTTTACATCATGGTTGTGATCTTGCGTATCTGGCTACAAGCATCACGTGCAGATTTCTACAACCCATTCTCACAATTCATCGTAAAAGCGACACAACCGGTTGTTGCCCCACTACGCCGAGTTATTCCATCAATTGGCAGCCTTGATCTGGCGACGGTTGTTTTTGCTTATGTGCTGTGTGTACTTAAGTTCGTTGCTCTAAACCTTATTATCTCTGGCGGCGCTGCCGTTTTCGATATTAGCTTCCTTATCTTTGGCGCACTTTCTCTGCTCAAAGCGGCTGGTGGTTTAATTTTCTGGGTTCTACTTATCCGTGCAATCCTAAGTTGGGTAAGCCAAGGTCGTAGCCCAATCGAGTACGTGTTCCATCAACTGACTGAGCCAATGCTAGTACCTATCCGCCGTATCCTTCCAGACATGGGTGGTTTCGACCTAAGCGTGTTGGTTCTGTTCATTGTTCTGCAATTTGCGAACTTCCTAATGGGCGACATGATTGGTCCTATTTGGTATCAGCTATAATTCAAGTACGAACATTAGGTACTTTGACGATGCCAAAAGCAGTTTGGGCCGAAGAAGAAGATATTATTCTTAGGCTCTATATCCAACCCAAAGCAAGCCGAGACAAGATTGTTGGCTTGCACGGTGAGGAACTCAAAATTGCCATTACTGCTCCACCAGTAGATGGCAAAGCCAATGCCCACTTAGCGAAATACCTAGCGAAACAATTTAAGGTCGCTAAAGGGCAAATTAAGATAGAAAAGGGAGAACTCGGTCGGCATAAGCAAGTTCGAATATGCTCGCCAAGCCAAATCCCAACCGAAGTCAAAGCCATCCTATGATGGCTTTTTGCTATTTATTGGAGTCACTATGCGTCTATGGATTACAGCACTACTCACCTCTCTTGTTGCCCTACCAAGTTCAGCAGGACAATTTAAAAACATTAAGGATGTCGAAGTTCACTACTCGGCTTTTAACTCGACATTTCTAACGGCTCAGGTAGCTAAGCAATACAAGCTTAAGCGAAATGGCTACTCAGCGATTCTGAACATCAGCGTGTTAGACAAAGCTTCCCTTGGCAAGCCTGCAACAACCGCTAAAATCACGGGAACAGCGAAGAACCTTGTAGGTAACACTCGCACGCTTAACTTCCGCGAGATAAAGGAAGGTGATGCGATTTATTACCTAGCTGAGTTCCCTGTAACACACGAAGAAAACATCACTTTTAATATCGATGTTAACGCAGGTTTGAAAGGCACAGGACCACTGCGCTTCACACAAAAATTCTATATAGAAGAGTAGCTTCAACCGTCACTTTTCTGTTCACTAACTTATTAGAGCCACATACCCATGAGTAAGATTGTTTTAGCCACAGGCAACCAAGGTAAAGTTCGCGAGATGGCAGATATTCTGTCTGAGTTTGGTTTTGACGTTGTCGCACAAAGTGAGTTTAACGTTTCAGAAGTCGCTGAAACAGGAACAACTTTCATTGAAAACGCCATCATCAAGGCTCGCCATGCTGCGAAAGAGACAGGGCTGCCAGCGATTGCTGACGACTCAGGTTTAGAGGTTGATTTCCTTAAGGGTGCTCCGGGCATCTACTCAGCGCGCTACTCAGGTGAAGGGGCTACGGATAAGCAAAACATTGAAAAACTGCTTGATGCCATGCAAGGTGTGGAAACTGAAAAGCGTACCGCTCGTTTCCACTGTGTGTTGGTACTCATGCGTCACGAAAACGATCCAACACCATTGGTGTGTCACGGTAAATGGGAAGGTCGTATTCTGACGGAAGAGCACGGTGAGAATGGCTTTGGCTACGATCCTGTATTCTTTGTACCAGAAGATAACTGTGCATCTGCTGAACTCGAATCTACACGTAAAAAGCAGCTTTCACACCGCGGTAAAGCCCTTGCTTCACTATTCGAAGCAATCAAAGAGCAAGCTCTGTAATGCACGATACAGCGCTTATACCACCAGCACTTAGTCTCTATGTACACATCCCATGGTGTGTACAAAAGTGTCCATATTGTGATTTCAACTCACACGCTCTTAAAGCCGAGATTCCTGAAAAAGAATACATTGATGCTCTGCTTGAGGATCTCGATACTGATATCGAGAAATACCAACTCAATGACGCACCTCGTCCACTGCACTCGATCTTTATTGGTGGTGGTACTCCGAGCCTATTCTCTCCAGAAGGAATTGGTCGATTGCTGCAAGGTATTGAACAACGCATCCCGTTCAAACCGGAAATCGAGATAACCATGGAAGCCAACCCTGGCACCATTGAAGCTGAGCGTTTTGCTGGTTATCAAAAAGCAGGGGTTAGTCGAATCTCGGTGGGCGTGCAAAGTTTTGAGCAAGAGAGACTGGAAAGACTTGGCCGTATTCATGGGCAAGATGAAGCGGTTAACGCCGCTCATTTAGCACATAAAATAGGATTAAATAGCTTCAACCTAGATCTAATGCACGGCTTACCGGATCAAAGCATTGATCAGGCCTTGGCTGATTTGGACAAAGCGATCGAGCTCGATCCTCCACATTTGTCTTGGTATCAGCTAACAATAGAACCTAACACCATGTTCTATTACAAAACGCCAAAGCTACCTGACGATGATGACCTTTGGGATATTTTCGACTTGGGTCATAAGAAACTCGCAGACGCAGGCTATGTGCAGTACGAAATTTCAGGCTACAGCAAGCCCGGCTATCAGTGTCAGCATAACCTTAACTATTGGCGCTTTGGCGACTACCTAGGTATTGGCTGTGGCTCTCATGGCAAGCTAAGCTTTGCTGATGGTCGCATTGTTCGCACGACTAAGATTAAACACCCTAGAGGCTATTTAGCGGCTTACCAGAACATGGTGAAGCCTTACCTATCTGATGAGTTTGAAGTGCCAAATGAAGACCGCCCTTTTGAATTCTTTATGAACCGCTTTAGGTTAATGGAAGCGTGTCCAAAACAAGATTTCGTTGATACAACGGGGCTTGATTTTGACGCTGTCCATTCAACGATTGAGTGGGCAAAAGAGCTAGGTTACTTGAATGAAACCGACACGCACTGGCAGATCACAGAAAAAGGGAAGCTATTCCTCAACGATTTGCTGGAAGCCTTTATGGCAGAAGAAGACGAATAGATTCGAGATTTATTGTGTAAGGGTTGGCTTTAGAGTCAACCCTTTTTGTTTTATGAACCCCTCTCGAAACGAAGCGCTCTATAGGACGAAATCTGTACTCGCATCTCGCACCTTTCTTCTAGAAAATAGAACGACCAATTCGCTCTGAAAGCAATTCCAACGCTTTAGTACCAGCAAGAGAGTTACCAGAAGGATCAAGCTCTGGAGACCATACAGCAATTGTCATCTCTCCCGGAACGATAGCGATAATACCGCCACCCACACCCGACTTACCCGGCATACCAACACGATAAGCAAACTCACCAGCTCCATCGTACAAACCACAAGTTGCAAGCAAAGCATTCAACTGCTTAGTTTGAACAGATGTGATGATCTCTTTCTTGGTTTGAACCGACACACCTTTGTTCGCCAAATAGCTAAAGGTTTTCGCCAAATCTACACACGTCATTTTAAGTGCACAAGCATGGAAGTAATTGTTGAGTACCGGAATAACATCGTTCTCAAAATTACCAAATGAACGCATCAAATAAGCAATGGCAGCATTACGATCGCTGTGCATCATTTCTGACGCCGCTACCACCTTGTCATACACAATATGAGTATCACCCGATAGCTGACGCACAAACTCTAATAAACGATGTCTCGGTGCTGACAGGCGGCTTTGTAGTAGATCAGCTACGACAATAGCACCCGCATTGATGAACGGGTTACGGGGGATACCATGTTCCATCTCAAGCTGAATCATAGAGTTAAAGGCTTGGCCAGAAGGCTCTTTGCCTACGCGTTGCCAAATTTCTTCAGGCTTATATAACACCATAGCTAAGGTCAGGCTCAAGGCTTTAGAGATGGATTGCACAGAAAAGGCTTCCTCTGCATCACCCGCTTGAATCACCTCACCTTCGTTTGTGTATACTGCAATCGCCAGTTTCTGGTTCGATACGCGTGCCAATGCAGGGATATAATCAGCGACCTTTCCCTGACCAATTAAGGGACGAACTTCGTCTAAGATCTCGGCCAAAATAGCTTGAGTTGGTTTCATGTGCGCTTACTTCTATATTGTTATTTTTGTAGGGGTGTAACGTTACTTTCTGTCCTTAAGCCTTTATAGCAATAAAAGCCTAAGGACAAAAAAGCCAACATTACAATAATGTTGGCTTTAATCAATCCCATAAAGTGTAGGGGTTAAATCCTAAGTCGGACTGCCCTTCACTTAATTTGATTCGGAGTTACTTAGTACGCTTGAACTTAATGTCCCAAACACCATGGCCTAAACGGTGGCCACGCGCTTCAAACTTAGTTAGTGGGCGCTCATCCGGACGAGGAATGTAATCACCATCTTCAGCGATGTTCTCGAAGCCTGGAGCTACGTTCATCACTTCAATCATATGTTCTGCGTAGTTTTCCCAGTCTGTTGCCATGTGGAAAATACCAGTATCAAGTTGAAGCTTACCGCGAACCATCTCTGCAAACTCAGCCTTAACGATACGACGTTTATGGTGACGAGCCTTGTGCCATGGGTCAGGGAAGAACAGTTGCAGTGTATGCAGGCTGCTATCTGGAATCATGTGTTCAAATACTTCTACAGCATCGTGACACATTACACGCAGGTTAGTTACGCCAGCATCGCGAGCTGTACCTAAACACGCACCAACACCCGGGCTATGAACTTCAATACCTAAGAAATTTTTCTCAGGTGCGTTCTTTGCCATTTCAACCAGTGATGCACCCATACCGAAGCCAATCTCTAGTACAACCGGGTTATCGTTGCCAAATACTTCTTTCCAGTTAAGAAGCTCTGGGTTGTAGTCGATACCCATTGTTGGCCAACATTCGTTCATCGCGTTCTCTTGGCCTTTTGTTAAGCGGCCTTCGCGGCGAACAAAACTACGGATCTTACGAACCAGTTTGCCGTCTTCAGTATATTCGTTAGTGGTCACTTCACTCATTGATTTTTGCCTGCACATTGATTAATCAAAGCGGGGATTATCCAAAGAATTGCCTCCGGTGCAAGTCTTTCCGTGGATAAATTCCCACACAATTTGTCTGTTTTACATCCAACGTTAAGTGTGGTGCAATTTCGCTTCTAATAATAGCAAAGCATAGAGCATGTCGTGACTCCTTTCGCAACCGCCATATTAAAATGGTATGACGCCTACGGGCGTAAAGAATTACCTTGGCAACAAAACAAAACCGCCTACACCGTTTGGCTATCTGAAATCATGCTTCAACAGACTCAAGTCGCCACGGTGATCCCATACTACCAGCGCTTCTTAGAACGCTTTCCAACGGTTATCGACCTAGCGAACGCCGAACAAGATGAGGTGCTCCACTTATGGACAGGGCTTGGTTATTACGCACGAGCTCGCAATCTACATAAAGCAGCCAAGATCGTTGCTGAGCAGTATGGTGGTGAATTTCCGCTTTCTATCGAAGAGATGAACGCGCTACCGGGAATAGGTCGCTCAACTGCAGCTGCAGTGCTGTCTTCCGTTCATAAGCTCCCTCATGCGATTCTTGATGGCAATGTAAAACGAACGCTTGCGAGAAGCTTTGCCGTTGAGGGTTGGCCGGGGCAAAAGAAAGTCGAGAACCAGCTTTGGGAATATGCCGAAGCACATACTCCGAAGAAAGATGTCGATAAGTACAACCAAGCAATGATGGACATGGGCGCGATGGTTTGTACCCGTAGCAAGCCTAAATGTACTCTGTGCCCGATTGAAAGCATGTGTGAAGCCAAGAAACTTGATAGACAACTCGATTTCCCGGGCAAGAAACCTAAGAAAGAAAAACCAGTAAAAGAAACATGGTTTGTGATTCTGTACCACGACAACCAAGTGTGGCTCGAACAGCGTCCTCAGTCTGGTATCTGGGGTGGATTGTTTTGTTTCCCTCAAAATGAAAACGCAGAGATCGAACATCAACTAGATCTTCGTTCGGTCAAAGACACTGAAACAAATTCGATAAAGACCATGATTGCGTTTAGGCACACTTTCAGCCACTACCACTTAGATATCACGCCAGTATTGGTGAAATTAGATAAACAACCAGATTTGATAATGGAAGGGACTAAAGGTCTCTGGTATAACTTATCAAAACCGGAAGAAATTGGCCTAGCTGCTCCAGTAAAGCTGCTTATTGAGAGCCTACCCTTTGAACTGAACGACGACGTTTGAATCAACGAACGCGATAAGAGGAACCACTATGAGCCGCACTGTATTTTGTGCTCGCCTTCAAAAAGATGCTGAAGGCCTAGATTTTCAACTTTACCCAGGTGACTTAGGTAAGCGTATCTTTGACAACGTGTCTAAAGAAGCTTGGGGACAATGGCAAAGCAAGCAAACCATGCTTATCAATGAAAAGAAGCTAAACATGATGGATCCTGAGCATCGTAAACTTCTTGAAACTGAGATGGTTAACTTCCTTTTCGAAGGTAAAGATGTCGTAATTGATGGCTATACTCCACCAAGCGAATAAGACATTTATTTAAGCAATTTTTAATGACATCATGGTTAACGCTGCGATGTCATTTTTGTATGAGGAACTATGAAAAAGCTAAGTTACTTCCTAACAGCCATGTTATTAACTGGCTGCAGCCGTGAATTTGTCGAAAGCATTTATGATGTGAATTACGAGCCGACCAACCGATTTGTAAGTAATTTGGCGGAGCTACCCGGTCAATTTGAAAAAGACACGGGTGCCCTAGATTCCTTGATTAATAGCTTTTCTGGTAACATCCAAAAGCGTTGGGGCAGCAGTGAAGTAAAGATGGCAGGTAAAAGTAACTATGTGAAATACATAGACAATTACCTAAGCCGTTCCGAAGTTAACTTTAGCAAAGGCCTGATAACGGTAGAAACCGTCTCCTCTACTGAGCCTAAAAAACACCTCAAAAACGCGATCATGACAACGCTTTTGACGCCAGATGATCCGGCGCATGTTGACCTATTCTCTTCCAAAAGCATCAAGTTAGAAGGTAAGCCTTTCCTCTACAATCAAGTTGTTGACCAAGATAAAAAGCCCATTCAATGGACATGGCGCGCCAACCAGTTCGCTGATTACCTGATCGCTAACAACCTAAAAACCAAAGAAGTCGACTTTAAAAAATCCTACTACGTTGAGATCCCAATGGTGGCCGATCACGCCAGTCAGCGTAGTTATCAATACGCCGACATCGTTCGACGAGCATCTCAACGTTATGACATTCCTGAAGACTTGATCTACGCGATTATCAAAACAGAAAGTAGTTTCAACCCCTACGCAGTGAGCTGGGCGAATGCATACGGTCTTATGCAGGTGGTACCTAAAACCGCAGGTCGAGATGTCTTTAAGTTAGTAAAGAACAAGCCAGGAGAGCCCAGCCCTGAGTATTTATTCAATCCAGAAAACAACATTGATGCTGGTACCGCATACTTTTACATACTCAAAAATCGTTATTTGAAAGATGTAAAACACCCGACAACGCTCGAGTACAGTATGATTTCAGCATACAACGGCGGCACTGGTGGCGTGCTCAATACCTTCAGTAAGGACAGAAAACGAGCAATGCGAGACTTAAACTCGCTGCAACCTAGCCAAGCGTATTGGGCACTTACTAAGAAACACCCAAACAAAGAGTCGCGCCGATACTTAGAAAAAGTAACAAAATTCAAGAAAGATTTTAACCAAGGCAAAACGTAAGCCTCACTTTTGAATAAAAAAACAACTAACGAACGTTTTTTTTAATTATTTTCAAAAAAGGTGTTGACGGTTATGCAGAAAATCCGTTTAATAGCGCTCCGTTGCCCGGATAGCTCAGTCGGTAGAGCAGAGGATTGAAAATCCTCGTGTCGGTGGTTCGATTCCGCCTCCGGGCACCACAATTTGATTTGTTGGTGTCGAAACTCTTTAACAGGGAGTAGCAACACGGACAAAAGCATAAAGAATTTAGTGTGCCGACTTAGCTCAGTAGGTAGAGCAACTGACTTGTAATCAGTAGGTCACCAGTTCGACTCCGGTAGTCGGCACCATTCTTTTGCCTCGATAGCTCAGTCGGTAGAGCAGCGGATTGAAAATCCGCGTGTCGGTGGTTCGATTCCGCCTCGAGGCACCATTATTTGGTACTTAACAAATAATGGTCTTTATAGACCTGATGTTGAGACAAGTAATTCCCCTTTAGTTCAGTTGGTAGAACGGCGGACTGTTAATCCGTATGTCGCAAGTTCAAGTCTTGCAAGGGGAGCCATTTTTAAAGAACTTCATTTTACATGAGGTTTTAGTTGAAGAGTTTAACTCTTTAAGCAAAGAATTTAGTGTGCCGACTTAGCTCAGTAGGTAGAGCAACTGACTTGTAATCAGTAGGTCACCAGTTCGACTCCGGTAGTCGGCACCATTCTTTTGCCTCGATAGCTCAGTCGGTAGAGCAGCGGATTGAAAATCCGCGTGTCGGTGGTTCGATTCCGCCTCGAGGCACCATTATTTGGTGCTTAACAAATAATGGTCTTTTTAAGACCTGATGTTGACACAAATAATTCCCCTTTAGTTCAGTTGGTAGAACGGCGGACTGTTAATCCGTATGTCGCAAGTTCAAGTCTTGCAAGGGGAGCCACATTCAAGAAAGCCAAGTCGAAAGACTTGGCTTTTTTTCGTTTGAACAAAAGCAAACTCTATTCAATATACACATTAGCCCAACATTAGCTCTTAATCAGTCCCGATAAATTAAGTTATATCCTTCCAATACTCTGACTAAAGTAGCTGATTCTAAGTTCTATAAAGCATCTCTATTTAAATGGAACCAACGCCTCCCAAAAGTTATCCCCCCTTAATTCCGTAAACCGTCATATCAAAACAAACAGAATCCCATTTCATTACTTTTTTTCTTCGAAAATTTAATCTCTATCATGTTTTGATATCTTTCTAATATCTGCCCTACACGACTTAGATTAAGATTCGATGAACTATACCTAATACTAATTATTGAATCGCTGCGCGGGGAAACATGAAACTAAAAACGCAAGCTTACTTATTATCGGGCATCATCTTGATCGCCCTGCTAGCACTGACGGCTACTGGTTTATGGACATTGAGAGTCGCGAGCAACATGGACAACAAAGCTCGCGTGACCGAGCTATTTAAGAGTGCATACAGCATCCTTACTGAAGTCGAAAAAATGGCGATTGATGGCACTCTAGAAGAAGAGCAAGCTAAGCAACTAGCTACTCGCCTTCTACGTAACAACATCTATAAAGATAATGAATATGTTTACGTAGCCGATGAAAACATGACGTTTGTCGCGACACCATTAGATCCTCAATTACACGGAACCAGCTTTAACGACTTTAAAGATGGCAACGGGAATAGTGTTGGTCAGCTAATCCAAAGAGTACTTGGTAATCGTACTGGCCAGATCATTGAGTACACCTGGACACAAAAACTGCCAGATGGAACGATTGAAGAAAAACTTTCTATAGCAGAGAAAACACCACATTGGGGCTGGGTTGTCGGCACAGGTATCGGGTTCAATGAAGTTAACGCTCGTTTCTGGTCTACCGCTCAATGGCAGCTGTTCCTTTGTGTCGTGATTGCTGGTCTTATTCTATCGAGCCTAATTGTATCTATTAAACGCATGCTAGCGCTTCTTGGTGGCGAACCTAAAGATGTAAGAGAAGCTGTACAAGCCGTAGCACAAGGTCGAATTCAAACCTCTTTCGAAACTCAGGCGACAGACGGCAGTATTTACCACGCCGTACAACAAATGAGTAAGTCACTGGCTGAGTTGGTATCAAACCTGGACGCTTCAATGCTAGCATTAAGGGGAGAACTGCAGCGCGTAGAAGACCGTGCTGGATCAATTGCTCAATTGACAGAGACCCAACAGCAATCAACAGAGATGATCGCGACAGCAATGACCGAGATGGCCTCTTCAGCCAATAACGTTGCTGATTCAGCTAGCGATACCGCGCGCAACACCGACGAGGCCGATAAACAGAGCCAGCATACCCAGCAACTGATTCACAACACAGTAGACAACATTCAAGGCCTAGCAGGCCAACTAGGCACAGCAAGTGAAGCTGTCGCTAACCTAGATAACGATGTAAACAACATTGCGAAAGTATTGGATGTGATTGGTGATATAGCGGAACAAACTAACCTGTTGGCACTTAACGCAGCCATTGAAGCAGCTCGAGCTGGCGAACAAGGCCGTGGATTTGCGGTTGTAGCAGATGAGGTTCGTAACCTTGCAGGTCGAACACAATCAAGCACCAAAGAAATTCAGTTAATGATTAATAACCTTCAAGACGGATCTCGCAACGCAATTCAAACTATGGAAGTTTGTGCTGCGACCAGTGAAAGCACCGTAACAGAGTCTCAAAACGCCTCTGAAGCACTACAACAGATTGTTGTCGCATTAGAGTCGATTTCATCAATGAGTCATCAAATCGCAACAGCGGCCGCTGAGCAGACTCAGGTGAGCGATGATATATCGAAGCGTATCAACATGATCGAAGAGAGCGGCAACCAACTGAGCAATGTCGTGACAGAAAGTCATAACAGTACCCAAACTCTCGCCTCCCTTTCTAATGAATTAGAAGCTTGGGTTAATAGGTTTGAAGTAAAACACTAAACTCTCTAGAAATTTTTCAAATAAAAAAGCACGTTTTCATACGTGCTTTTTTTATTTCGGCGCCCATTCAGTGTAGTTAACCGTAGTTTTACTATCTATTAGGGCATGCTAGACCTAGGTTTTTCACCCCAAATGAGCAAAAACAACCCACTAAGTATAGAAAAACATCAAACAATACTTTTTTTGCAATTTAATGTTGACCCAGAACGCGAAAACACGTTTAATACACCTCGTCGCCCGGATAGCTCAGTCGGTAGAGCAGAGGATTGAAAATCCTCGTGTCGGTGGTTCGATTCCGCCTCCGGGCACCACAATTTATTTGTTGGTGTCCTAGACAACAACAGTAAAGCACAAAGAAATATCATGTGCCGACTTAGCTCAGTAGGTAGAGCAACTGACTTGTAATCAGTAGGTCACCAGTTCGACTCCGGTAGTCGGCACCATTTCTTTAAAGCTTTAAGAATAATTCCCCTTTAGTTCAGTTGGTAGAACGGCGGACTGTTAATCCGTATGTCGCAAGTTCAAGTCTTGCAAGGGGAGCCAAGTTAATCATCAAGCATAAGCTTTTTGATTCATGATGCCGACTTAGCTCAGTAGGTAGAGCAACTGACTTGTAATCAGTAGGTCACCAGTTCGATTCCGGTAGTCGGCACCATTCTCTTGATTAGAGACTAAACAATCAATTCCCCTTTAGTTCAGTTGGTAGAACGGCGGACTGTTAATCCGTATGTCGCAAGTTCAAGTCTTGCAAGGGGAGCCAATTAAAAGAAGCCGCATCATTGATGCGGCTTTTTTGCATCTAAAGATCCTAACTTGTCAATACAACTACCTTCACATTTCAAATATCATATTCAATTCAGAAACCAACCGTTTTTATATCCATCCAAAGCTATAAACCTTCGGTACTTAACTCTCTTCAAAATCGCCCAACAATAAACGACACATTCACATAAGAGTCACTCATAGTACGTTACTACTCATTTTGTTATAGAGAAGATCAGTTGAAAAAAATCAATGCTAAGCCTGGAAATAAAAAAGCTAAATAACGAATCAAATAGGCGCTAGAAAAGCTCTGTAAGGCGCTTCAATCCAAATGATAAACAAGTCACTCTTTATCAAAACTATCCACTACAATAGCCCCCATAGAGGCTGGCATTGAAATAACAATCACTCTTTTGAACGATACAACTGGATCACTCAACAGAGGTAATTTGTCCAAGCAAGTCAGTACCAAAGCAACGACCAATGCCGTCATAACATAAGCAATCACTATTCTAAAAATAAACACCGGCAACCGTGTAACAACATCTTTTTGAAAGACATTCTCATACGTATAGAAGCCTAAGAACACCGAAGACAGTAAAAATAACAGCAATAGATTAGCGGTAGGTAAAGTCTCCCCTAACTTCCAAGCCTCTTCAGAAAAAGAAATTGGCACGGCCAAAGCAAAAGATCCCACAAAGATCTGGCTCGCATCTTCAAAGTTAAAACTCAATTTCATAGTTCGACCCATTAGGTTTAAGGCTTTATCTATTTCTTAAAATAATCACAATACTATCCGCCGATGACTTGGGGGATTTTCTATTCTTACTAAGCAAACAGTAATGACCCTTCTAATTTCATATTAGTCGCAATAACTAAAACATGGCTTGAACTAACCAGCAAGAAATCAATATGCTCAGAGCAAAGCGGTCAAACAACTAATTCATATCCAGTCAAATCGAAGAGAGGCCTGTAAACATCCTAAGATACCAACGCCTAAAACCAGAAAATCTCAAGCTGTTGGGTGATAAACATCACTGCACGAATACGAGGGATACTCTATTTCTTACATATCTGTCCAACAGCACTTTGGCACACAACCTAGCGCCTCTCACCTTCAAACTGAATCTAGACCACCTCCCCCTTTGAAATGCTTCGAACAAGACGCTTAATATCATATAGAGTGGTTTTAGCTCAATGCATAACCAATAGGATGAAGTCGACTAATTAAGGGCTATAGCGTTCTTAGCAGAAACATCCATGATAGATTCCTAATTACACATCAGAAATCCCCTCTAGACTCACAGATAAACAGAAGTCAGGTTTCGTAGCGAAGGGCTGTTAACTAATACTTGAAGTACACAAACATCTACAAACTCAAGGCACGTAGGATGAGTTGTAAGGCTTGTATAGTTTCAGATATTGAAATGGATACACTGAACATTAACCTAACTTACAACGTCGCATAGCTCGAGTATTTGAGTACTAAGCTTAAAGCTATATGCGTTTGAAACGCATGCTCGTTTCAAATCACAACTGGTGTTCAAAAAGACAAATGAAAAGACTCTAATCGTAGAGTTAGACTTTCTAATAAATTACAGAGTAATGGGAACACGTTGACTAGGAGTCATGAGTTACGCGCAAATCTTGTGTAAAAGTCATTCAATGGAAGGGCGAAACACTATAATTTAGATGCAAAAAAGCCCCGCTATTTCTAGCGAGGCTTCTTATAAATGGCAGAGGGCCTGGGGTCGCAGGCGAGTGGGGCTCGTTGGTCAAAGACAAAATTATCGACATCCAGAAACGACGAAAGCCTAGTCATAAGACTAGGCTTTCTAATAAGTGGCGGAGTGGACGGGACTCGAACCCGCGACCCCCGGCGTGACAGGCCGGTATTCTAACCAACTGAACTACCACTCCGCAGTGTCTATTCAGCTTAAAGCAATTTGAGCCTGACGATGTCCTACTCTCACATGGGGAAGCCCCACACTACCATCGGCGCTATTGTGTTTCACTTCTGAGTTCGGCATGGAATCAGGTGGGTCCACAATGCTATGGTCGTCAAACAAATTCTGTTGTTAACTTGAATAATCAAATCAACTAAATATGGTGCTGATACCCAGACTCGAACTGGGGACCTCACCCTTACCAAGGGTGCGCTCTACCGGGCTGAGCTATATCAGCAATTCAAGAACCGTTTAAAAACGACTCTGAAAACTTTTTGTCTTCACTTTTTAAAAGTGAAAATAAATTTGGTGCCTGGCGATGTCCTACTCTCACATGGGGAAGCCCCACACTACCATCGGCGCTATTGTGTTTCACTTCTGAGTTCGGCATGGAATCAGGTGGGTCCACAATGCTATGGTCGCCAAGCAAATTTTGCTTTTACTTTCAGCTTTTTAAAAACTGAAGGCAAAATAATCTGGAAAGCTTATCTAAAAGTTATTCTCTTCAAACTCATTCAAGCGTTTGGTATTTCTTTGAGTCCACAAAACCCCTTGGGTGTTGTATGGTTAAGCCTCACGGGCAATTAGTACAGGTTAGCTCAATGCCTCGCAGCACTTACACACCCTGCCTATCAACGTCGTAGTCTACGACAACCCTTTAGGACACTTATAGCGCCAGGGAAAACTCATCTCAAGGCTCGCTTCCCGCTTAGATGCTTTCAGCGGTTATCGATTCCGAACTTAGCTACCGGGCAATGCCATTGGCATGACAACCCGAACACCAGAGGTTCGTCCACTCCGGTCCTCTCGTACTAGGAGCAGCCCCTTTCAATTTTCCAACGCCCACGGCAGATAGGGACCGAACTGTCTCACGACGTTCTAAACCCAGCTCGCGTACCACTTTAAATGGCGAACAGCCATACCCTTGGGACCGACTTCAGCCCCAGGATGTGATGAGCCGACATCGAGGTGCCAAACACCGCCGTCGATATGAACTCTTGGGCGGTATCAGCCTGTTATCCCCGGAGTACCTTTTATCCGTTGAGCGATGGCCCTTCCATTCAGAACCACCGGATCACTATGACCTGCTTTCGCACCTGCTCGAATTGTCATTCTCGCAGTCAAGCGGGCTTATGCCATTGCACTAACCACACGATGTCCAACCGTGTTTAGCCCACCTTCGTGCTCCTCCGTTACTCTTTGGGAGGAGACCGCCCCAGTCAAACTACCCACCAGGCACTGTCCGTAATCCCGATTCAGGGACCAACGTTAGAACATCAAAACTACAAGGGTGGTATTTCAAGGACGACTCCACCACATCTAGCGACGCGGTTTCAAAGTCTCCCACCTATCCTACACATGTAGGTTCAATGTTCAGTGCCAAGCTGTAGTAAAGGTTCACGGGGTCTTTCCGTCTAGCCGCGGGTACACTGCATCTTCACAGCGATTTCAATTTCACTGAGTCTCGGGTGGAGACAGCGTGGCCATCATTACGCCATTCGTGCAGGTCGGAACTTACCCGACAAGGAATTTCGCTACCTTAGGACCGTTATAGTTACGGCCGCCGTTTACCGGGGCTTCGATCAAGAGCTTCGACCGAAGTCTAACCCCATCAATTAACCTTCCGGCACCGGGCAGGCGTCACACCGTATACGTCATCTTACGATTTTGCACAGTGCTGTGTTTTTAATAAACAGTTGCAGCCACCTGGTATCTGCGACTCTCGTCTGCTCCATCCGCAAGGGACTTCACTGATAAGAGCGTACCTTCTCCCGAAGTTACGGTACCATTTTGCCTAGTTCCTTCACCCGAGTTCTCTCAAGCGCCTTGGTATTCTCTACCCGACCACCTGTGTCGGTTTGGGGTACGATTCCTTACAATCTGAAGCTTAGAGGCTTTTCCTGGAAGCATGGCATCAATGACTTCACTACCGTAGTAGCTCGACATCGTATCTCAGCGTTAGTAGCGGTCCGGATTTACCTAAACCACCCGCCTACGTACTTGAACCTGGACAACCGTCGCCAGGCCCACCTAGCCTTCTCCGTCCCCCCATCGCAATTGTAAGAAGTACGGGAATATTAACCCGTTTCCCATCGACTACGCCTTTCGGCCTCGCCTTAGGAGTCGACTTACCCTGCCCCGATTAACGTTGGACAGGAACCCTTGGTCTTCCGGCGAGGGAGTTTTTCACTCCCTTTATCGTTACTCATGTCAGCATTCGCACTTCTGATACCTCCAGCAGCCCTTACAGACCACCTTCAACGGCTTACAGAACGCTCCCCTACCCCACATACCCTAAGGTACGTAGCCGCAGCTTCGGTGTATAGCTTAGCCCCGTTACATCTTCCGCGCAGGCCGACTCGACCAGTGAGCTATTACGCTTTCTTTAAATGATGGCTGCTTCTAAGCCAACATCCTGGCTGTCTGAGCCTTCCCACATCGTTTCCCACTTAGCTATACTTTGGGACCTTAGCTGGCGGTCTGGGTTGTTTCCCTCTCCACGACGGACGTTAGCACCCGCCGTGTGTCTCCCGGATAGTACTTACTGGTATTCGGAGTTTGCAAAGGGTTGGTAAGTCGGGATGACCCCCTAGCCTTAACAGTGCTCTACCCCCAGTAGTATTCGTCCGAGGCGCTACCTAAATAGCTTTCGGGGAGAACCAGCTATCTCCAGGTTTGATTGGCCTTTCACCCCTAGCCACAAGTCATCCGCTAATTTTTCAACATTAGTCGGTTCGGTCCTCCAGTTGATGTTACTCAACCTTCAACCTGCCCATGGCTAGATCACCTGGTTTCGGGTCTAATCCTAGCAACTGTACGCCCAGTTAAGACTCGGTTTCCCTACGGCTCCCCTAAACGGTTAACCTTGCTACTAAAATTAAGTCGCTGACCCATTATACAAAAGGTACGCAGTCACACCACGAAGGTGCTCCTACTGCTTGTACGTACACGGTTTCAGGTTCTATTTCACTCCCCTCACAGGGGTTCTTTTCGCCTTTCCCTCACGGTACTGGTTCACTATCGGTCAGTCAGTAGTATTTAGCCTTGGAGGATGGTCCCCCCATATTCAGACAGGATATCACGTGTCCCGCCCTACTCGTTTTCACTGATGATGAGATGTCGATTACGGGGCTATCACCCTTTACTGCGGCACTTTCCAGAGCCTTCATCTGTCTCATTAAAAGCTTAAGGGCTAATCCAATTTCGCTCGCCGCTACTTTCGGAATCTCGGTTGATTTCTCTTCCTCGGGGTACTTAGATGTTTCAGTTCCCCCGGTTTGCCTCCTGTTGCTATGTATTCACAACAGGATACTTACTTATGTAAGTGGGTTTCCCCATTCAGGAATCCCAGACTCAAAAGGTTATTACTACCTAATCTGGGCTTATCGCAAGTTATTACGCCTTTCATCGCCTCTGACTGCCAAGGCATCCACCGTGTACGCTTAGTCACTTAACCATACAACCCGAAAGGGTTTCTATTTGATTTCACTTTAAAAAGTGAAGACAAATAAGCGTATGGCAACTAACCAAGGTTTTTGGTTGTCATCAAGAAGGGTTAATTCTTGATGACTGTTTGCCGGACTCAATTTCGATTCAAACTAAGTTTGAATCACTCTTTATTTCCACTTTTAAAAAGTGAAGACAAAAAGCCAAGACACTTGAATGTGTTTGTTGTGTTTACCATAAAGGTAAACATTGAGAACTTTTAAATTTGATTGAATTACTCGTAAGTAATCAATCAGTCAGCTTTCCAAATTGTTAAAGAGCTTGATTCAATAAATTGAACCATTTTTAAAGACTCTCTTAAGAGAATACTTAAAGATGGTGGAGCTATGCGGGATCGAACCGCAGACCTCCTGCGTGCAAGGCAGGCGCTCTCCCAGCTGAGCTATAGCCCCATCTAGGTCGATATTGGTGGGTCTGAGTGGACTTGAACCACCGACCTCCCGCTTATCAGGCGAGCGCTCTAACCAGCTGAGCTACAGACCCAATATCGTCTCTTAACTTTTCTAAACCTAATCAATCTGTGTGGACACTTATCGTGAATATCTTCGTATAAGGAGGTGATCCAGCCCCAGGTTCCCCTAGGGCTACCTTGTTACGACTTCACCCCAGTCATGAACCACAAAGTGGTGAGCGTCCTCCCCGAAAGGTTAAACTACCCACTTCTTTTGCAGCCCACTCCCATGGTGTGACGGGCGGTGTGTACAAGGCCCGGGAACGTATTCACCGTAGCATTCTGATCTACGATTACTAGCGATTCCGACTTCATGGAGTCGAGTTGCAGACTCCAATCCGGACTACGACGCACTTTTTGGGATTCGCTCACTATCGCTAGCTTGCTGCCCTCTGTATGCGCCATTGTAGCACGTGTGTAGCCCTACTCGTAAGGGCCATGATGACTTGACGTCGTCCCCACCTTCCTCCGGTTTATCACCGGCAGTCTCCCTGGAGTTCCCGACATTACTCGCTGGCAAACAAGGATAAGGGTTGCGCTCGTTGCGGGACTTAACCCAACATTTCACAACACGAGCTGACGACAGCCATGCAGCACCTGTCTCAGAGCTCCCGAAGGCACACCTGCGTCTCCGCTGGCTTCTCTGGATGTCAAGAGTAGGTAAGGTTCTTCGCGTTGCATCGAATTAAACCACATGCTCCACCGCTTGTGCGGGCCCCCGTCAATTCATTTGAGTTTTAATCTTGCGACCGTACTCCCCAGGCGGTCTACTTAACGCGTTAGCTCCGAAAGCCACGGCTCAAGGCCACAACCTCCAAGTAGACATCGTTTACGGCGTGGACTACCAGGGTATCTAATCCTGTTTGCTCCCCACGCTTTCGCATCTGAGTGTCAGTATCTGTCCAGGGGGCCGCCTTCGCCACTGGTATTCCTTCAGATCTCTACGCATTTCACCGCTACACCTGAAATTCTACCCCCCTCTACAGTACTCTAGTTCACCAGTTTCAAATGCAGTTCCGAGGTTGAGCCCCGGGCTTTCACATCTGACTTAATGAACCACCTGCATGCGCTTTACGCCCAGTAATTCCGATTAACGCTCGCACCCTCCGTATTACCGCGGCTGCTGGCACGGAGTTAGCCGGTGCTTCTTCTGTTGCTAACGTCAAGAGATAGCGCTATTAACACTACCCCCTTCCTCACAACTGAAAGTACTTTACAACCCGAAGGCCTTCTTCATACACGCGGCATGGCTGCATCAGGCTTTCGCCCATTGTGCAATATTCCCCACTGCTGCCTCCCGTAGGAGTCTGGACCGTGTCTCAGTTCCAGTGTGGCTGATCATCCTCTCAGACCAGCTAGGGATCGTCGCCTTGGTGAGCCATTACCTCACCAACTAGCTAATCCCACCTAGGCATATCTTGACGCGAGAGGCCCGAAGGTCCCCCTCTTTGGCCCGTAGGCATTATGCGGTATTAGCCATCGTTTCCAATGGTTATCCCCCACATCAAGGCAATTTCCTAGGCATTACTCACCCGTCCGCCGCTCGACGCCCATTAACGCACCCGAAGGATTGTTAGTGTCGTTTCCGCTCGACTTGCATGTGTTAGGCCTGCCGCCAGCGTTCAATCTGAGCCATGATCAAACTCTTCAATTTAAGATTTTGTGACTCAACGAATACTGACTTCAAAACTAATATTCATTCGCTCTTTTCGAAAAAGGAACATGAACATGTAATTCTAAAGCTATTACCATTCCAACAGAATGGTAATGAATTGACTGTGCCAAATAACCGAAGTTATTTGTATTGGTCACTCAGTTCATTGAAATCAATTTTGATTCCGAAGAATCTGTTTTATCTAACGATAAAACGTTTTGATATTCATCAACGAGTGCCCACACAGATTGATAGGTTTAAATTGTTAAAGAGCTTTGC
Organism: Vibrio sp. BS-M-Sm-2; assembly: GCF_041504345.1. Classification (NCBI taxonomy): domain Bacteria; kingdom Pseudomonadati; phylum Pseudomonadota; class Gammaproteobacteria; order Vibrionales; family Vibrionaceae; genus Vibrio; species Vibrio sp. BS-M-Sm-2. Next base: position 2,354,243 of record NZ_CP167894.1, on the reverse strand, counting down.
TTTCAGTGCCTTAGCACTTAAGCAGGACGCGTATAATACGCTTTCTACTTTGAAAGTCAACATAAAATACTAAGAAAACTTAGAACTCTATGGTGACTTGTCTACTTTGTAGACAAAGTCGAAATTAAAGCCTGGCGATGTCCTACTCTCACATGGGGAAGCCCCACACTACCATCGGCGCTATTGTGTTTCACTTCTGAGTTCGGCATGGAATCAGGTGGGTCCACAATGCTATGGTCGCCAAGCAAATTTTAAAATTCGGAAAGCTGCTTCTCTATTTAATAGAGCTATAAAAGTTATTCTCTTCAAACTCATTCAAGGTCTGTCTTTGAGTCCACAAAACCCCTTGGGTGTTGTATGGTTAAGCCTCACGGGCAATTAGTACAGGTTAGCTCAATGCCTCGCAGCACTTACACACCCTGCCTATCAACGTCGTAGTCTACGACAACCCTTTAGGACACTTATAGTGCCAGGGAAAACTCATCTCAAGGCTCGCTTCCCGCTTAGATGCTTTCAGCGGTTATCGATTCCGAACTTAGCTACCGGGCAATGCCATTGGCATGACAACCCGAACACCAGAGGTTCGTCCACTCCGGTCCTCTCGTACTAGGAGCAGCCCCTTTCAATTTTCCAACGCCCACGGCAGATAGGGACCGAACTGTCTCACGACGTTCTAAACCCAGCTCGCGTACCACTTTAAATGGCGAACAGCCATACCCTTGGGACCGACTTCAGCCCCAGGATGTGATGAGCCGACATCGAGGTGCCAAACACCGCCGTCGATATGAACTCTTGGGCGGTATCAGCCTGTTATCCCCGGAGTACCTTTTATCCGTTGAGCGATGGCCCTTCCATTCAGAACCACCGGATCACTATGACCTGCTTTCGCACCTGCTCGAATTGTCATTCTCGCAGTCAAGCGGGCTTATGCCATTGCACTAACCACACGATGTCCAACCGTGTTTAGCCCACCTTCGTGCTCCTCCGTTACTCTTTGGGAGGAGACCGCCCCAGTCAAACTACCCACCAGGCACTGTCCGTAATCCCGATTCAGGGACCAACGTTAGAACATCAAAACTACAAGGGTGGTATTTCAAGGACGACTCCACCACATCTAGCGACGCGGTTTCAAAGTCTCCCACCTATCCTACACATGTAGGTTCAATGTTCAGTGCCAAGCTGTAGTAAAGGTTCACGGGGTCTTTCCGTCTAGCCGCGGGTACACTGCATCTTCACAGCGATTTCAATTTCACTGAGTCTCGGGTGGAGACAGCGTGGCCATCATTACGCCATTCGTGCAGGTCGGAACTTACCCGACAAGGAATTTCGCTACCTTAGGACCGTTATAGTTACGGCCGCCGTTTACCGGGGCTTCGATCAAGAGCTTCGACCGAAGTCTAACCCCATCAATTAACCTTCCGGCACCGGGCAGGCGTCACACCGTATACGTCATCTTACGATTTTGCACAGTGCTGTGTTTTTAATAAACAGTTGCAGCCACCTGGTATCTGCGACTCTCGTCTGCTCCATCCGCAAGGGACTTCACTGATAAGAGCGTACCTTCTCCCGAAGTTACGGTACCATTTTGCCTAGTTCCTTCACCCGAGTTCTCTCAAGCGCCTTGGTATTCTCTACCCGACCACCTGTGTCGGTTTGGGGTACGATTCCTTACAATCTGAAGCTTAGAGGCTTTTCCTGGAAGCATGGCATCAATGACTTCACTACCGTAGTAGCTCGACATCGTATCTCAGCGTTAGTAGCGGTCCGGATTTACCTAAACCACCCGCCTACGTACTTGAACCTGGACAACCGTCGCCAGGCCCACCTAGCCTTCTCCGTCCCCCCATCGCAATTGTAAGAAGTACGGGAATATTAACCCGTTTCCCATCGACTACGCCTTTCGGCCTCGCCTTAGGAGTCGACTTACCCTGCCCCGATTAACGTTGGACAGGAACCCTTGGTCTTCCGGCGAGGGAGTTTTTCACTCCCTTTATCGTTACTCATGTCAGCATTCGCACTTCTGATACCTCCAGCAGCCCTTACAGACCACCTTCAACGGCTTACAGAACGCTCCCCTACCCCACGCACCCTAAGGTACGTAGCCGCAGCTTCGGTGTATAGCTTAGCCCCGTTACATCTTCCGCGCAGGCCGACTCGACCAGTGAGCTATTACGCTTTCTTTAAATGATGGCTGCTTCTAAGCCAACATCCTGGCTGTCTGAGCCTTCCCACATCGTTTCCCACTTAGCTATACTTTGGGACCTTAGCTGGCGGTCTGGGTTGTTTCCCTCTCCACGACGGACGTTAGCACCCGCCGTGTGTCTCCCGGATAGTACTTACTGGTATTCGGAGTTTGCAAAGGGTTGGTAAGTCGGGATGACCCCCTAGCCTTAACAGTGCTCTACCCCCAGTAGTATTCGTCCGAGGCGCTACCTAAATAGCTTTCGGGGAGAACCAGCTATCTCCAGGTTTGATTGGCCTTTCACCCCTAGCCACAAGTCATCCGCTAATTTTTCAACATTAGTCGGTTCGGTCCTCCAGTTGATGTTACTCAACCTTCAACCTGCCCATGGCTAGATCACCTGGTTTCGGGTCTAATCCTAGCAACTGTACGCCCAGTTAAGACTCGGTTTCCCTACGGCTCCCCTAAACGGTTAACCTTGCTACTAAAATTAAGTCGCTGACCCATTATACAAAAGGTACGCAGTCACACCACGAAGGTGCTCCTACTGCTTGTACGTACACGGTTTCAGGTTCTATTTCACTCCCCTCACAGGGGTTCTTTTCGCCTTTCCCTCACGGTACTGGTTCACTATCGGTCAGTCAGTAGTATTTAGCCTTGGAGGATGGTCCCCCCATATTCAGACAGGATATCACGTGTCCCGCCCTACTCGTTTTCACTGATGATGAGATGTCGATTACGGGGCTATCACCCTTTACTGCGGCACTTTCCAGAGCCTTCATCTGTCTCATTAAAAGCTTAAGGGCTAATCCAATTTCGCTCGCCGCTACTTTCGGAATCTCGGTTGATTTCTCTTCCTCGGGGTACTTAGATGTTTCAGTTCCCCCGGTTTGCCTCCTGTTGCTATGTATTCACAACAGGATACTTACTTATGTAAGTGGGTTTCCCCATTCAGGAATCCCAGACTCAAAAGGTTATTACTACCTAATCTGGGCTTATCGCAAGTTATTACGCCTTTCATCGCCTCTGACTGCCAAGGCATCCACCGTGTACGCTTAGTCACTTAACCATACAACCCGAAAGGGTTTCTATTTGATTTCACTTTAAAAAGTGAAGACAAATAAGCGTATGGCAACTAACCAAGGTTTTTGGTTGTCATCAAGAAGGGTTAATTCTTGATAATTGTTTGCCGGACTCAATGTGATTCAAACAAGTTTGAATCGAATACAAGACACTTGAATGTGTTTGTTGTGTCTACCATAAAGGTAAACATTGAGAACTTTTAAATTTGATTGAATTACTCGTAAGTAATCAATCAGTCAGCTTTCCAAATTATTAAAGAGCGAATCACTTCATAACGAAGTAACCATTTTTAAATATTCTCATCGGTTTTGGCTTCAAAGAACGCTTAAAGATGGTATCCCGTAGGGGAGTCGAACCCCTGTTACCGCCGTGAAAGGGCGGTGTCCTAGGCCTCTAGACGAACGGGACACTAAGATGCTCTAACTTTCTAAACCTAATCAATCTGTGTGGACACTTATCGTGAGTATCTTCGTATAAGGAGGTGATCCAGCCCCAGGTTCCCCTAGGGCTACCTTGTTACGACTTCACCCCAGTCATGAACCACAAAGTGGTGAGCGTCCTCCCCGAAAGGTTAAACTACCCACTTCTTTTGCAGCCCACTCCCATGGTGTGACGGGCGGTGTGTACAAGGCCCGGGAACGTATTCACCGTAGCATTCTGATCTACGATTACTAGCGATTCCGACTTCATGGAGTCGAGTTGCAGACTCCAATCCGGACTACGACGCACTTTTTGGGATTCGCTCACTATCGCTAGCTTGCTGCCCTCTGTATGCGCCATTGTAGCACGTGTGTAGCCCTACTCGTAAGGGCCATGATGACTTGACGTCGTCCCCACCTTCCTCCGGTTTATCACCGGCAGTCTCCCTGGAGTTCCCGACATTACTCGCTGGCAAACAAGGATAAGGGTTGCGCTCGTTGCGGGACTTAACCCAACATTTCACAACACGAGCTGACGACAGCCATGCAGCACCTGTCTCAGAGTTCCCGAAGGCACTAAGCTATCTCTAGCGAATTCTCTGGATGTCAAGAGTAGGTAAGGTTCTTCGCGTTGCATCGAATTAAACCACATGCTCCACCGCTTGTGCGGGCCCCCGTCAATTCATTTGAGTTTTAATCTTGCGACCGTACTCCCCAGGCGGTCTACTTAACGCGTTAGCTCCGAAAGCCACTCCTCAAGGGAACAACCTCCAAGTAGACATCGTTTACGGCGTGGACTACCAGGGTATCTAATCCTGTTTGCTCCCCACGCTTTCGCATCTGAGTGTCAGTGTCTGTCCAGGGGGCCGCCTTCGCCACTGGTATTCCTTCAGATCTCTACGCATTTCACCGCTACACCTGAAATTCTACCCCCTCTACAGCACTCTAGTTCACCAGTTTCAAATGCGGTTCCGAGGTTGAGCCCCGGGCTTTCACATCTGACTTAATGAACCACCTGCATGCGCTTTACGCCCAGTAATTCCGATTAACGCTCGCACCCTCCGTATTACCGCGGCTGCTGGCACGGAGTTAGCCGGTGCTTCTTCTGTAGGTAACGTCAAATCCATACGCTATTAACGCATGAACCTTCCTCCCTACTGAAAGTACTTTACAACCCTAAGGCCTTCTTCATACACGCGGCATGGCTGCATCAGGCTTTCGCCCATTGTGCAATATTCCCCACTGCTGCCTCCCGTAGGAGTCTGGACCGTGTCTCAGTTCCAGTGTGGCTGATCATCCTCTCAGACCAGCTAGAGATCGTCGCCTTGGTGAGCTCTTACCTCACCAACTAGCTAATCTCACCTGGGCTAATCTTAGCGCGAGAGGCCCGAAGGTCCCCCTCTTTGGTTCCTGTTCGTAATAAACAAAAACATTATGCGGTATTAGCTATCGTTTCCAATAGTTATCCCCCACACTAAGGCATATTCCCAGGCATTACTCACCCGTCCGCCGCTCGACGCCCATTAACGCACCCGAAGGATTGTTAGTGTCGTTTCCGCTCGACTTGCATGTGTTAGGCCTGCCGCCAGCGTTCAATCTGAGCCATGATCAAACTCTTCAATTTAAGATTTTGTGACTCAACGAATACTGACTTCAAAACTAATATTCATGTAAACATGAACATGTAATTCTAAAGCTATTACCATTCCAACAGAATGATAATGAATTGACTGTGCCAAATAACCCCTCTCTATATAGAAAGTAATTATTCGTATTGGTCACTCAGTTCATTGAAATCAATGTTGTTACCGAAGTAACTGTTATTACGCTCTTTCGAAAAAGAACCAATAACGTTTTGATATTCATCAACGAGTGCCCACACAGATTGATAGGTTTAAATTGTTAAAGAGCTTCTCTTCGTTGTGACTTACATCACTTCGGAAGAGGCGGCCATTCTAGCGATTTAATTCTCAGTGTCAAACACTTATTTGGAATTAATTCCTACTTTCTAAAAGTAGAAGCGAATCATCGCTTAAAGCTAGTTGCCTTACTAACATTCTTCGCTGAAGCCTTGTGGCGTCTGCCGTGTCAGTGAGGCGGCATTATAGAGATGCCGCTCATATTGGCAAGCAATAAATGCGTTTTTTATTAAAAAAAGAGGTTAAGCGACGACATTTCAACCAAGGGCTTATTTATACCATTTTCACCCCAAGTTTCGAACAAACTACCCACAACAACCTGTGGATAACTACTCTCCACTATCAAAAAAGTAAGATAAACGAGCCCTAGGGTTTAGATACTCTCGAACTTGTTCAGGTAACTTGCTTGGGTGAACGGCATTAACGATTTTGATCTCTTTAATAAAGAGGTCAATGATCGGGGCTTGAGTTCTTGGCACGCTAGGATCATAGATAAGTACATTTGGATAAAGCATATGCTTAGCGTTAACGGATATCACAATCCCAATCGAATCATTTGAAAGCTGTACTACGGTTCCTGGTGGGTACACTCCCATGAACTTAACCAACAGACCCAAGTTATCTTGGCTATATAGATGTTTACAGCTCTTATATAAGTGAGACAGCGCCAAATACGGGATCATTTGTTGAGATTGCGTTTTACCATGGCAAAGGTTATCGAATGCATTAGCCACAGAGACTATCTTGGCAAATTCATCAATCTCGTGTTCTTTTAAGCCCTCGGGGTAACCAGAACCATCATTCTTCTCATGATGTTGAGCGATCACCTTTTTAGCACTTTCAGGAAAGTCATCAATTCCTGCAACAATATCCGCACCATATTTCGTATGAAGCTTCAGGTAGTTCTCTTCAGGTATTGTCAGGGCGCTTTGCTTTCTTAGTATCGCGACTGGTATTTTGATTTTACCTACATCGTGAAACAGTGCTGCGAAGGAGAGCTCTTTCAATTGTTGTGTATTATAGCCTTTGGCCTTACCTACCATCAGTGCAACAACCGAAACGTTTAAAGTATGAAAGTAAATGTCTTCGAAATCCGCTTTAGTATTCATAAGATGCAAGGTAACGTTATCATCGCTCACTAGGGTTTCAACGATATCATCAACAAGAGCCTTAACCTCCCCCACCGCATCTAAAGGTCTGTTACGGATCTTAGTCATCACAGAGCGCATTCGAGCAAGCGAACGTTCAAACTCTCTCTCGCAATGACTCACCCTGCGACGGTAAGAGCTAAGGGTTTCGATACGCTCATGCTTATCTTTCCACATTCTTTCCGTTTCAAGGCTTACCTGTGAATCAATATCAACTTCTTGTTCACCGACGTGATTAACAGGTAGAGGCGAGGTATCACTTTGGCTCAGGTTTATATAGACGTGCTTAATCCCAAGATGTCGAATTACTTTTACTTGAGCGTCATCTTTGATTTTAAAGCTGTTGAATAAAAATGGGTGTTCATTCCATTTTACGGGGAGTCGTATATGCAGACCGGGCTGAATTCGATCTACGGTAATCTTTATGCTGCCCATTTTTATATATAATATTGATGATTAATCTCTATTTATAATTCTAATAAAACCAAGCAGCAATTTCACTATCCAATTTCACAGGTTCAACTTAAAGAATCACAGTGCACCATCCAGCGTATACCAAACTTATCTTCTACTTTGCCAAATCGAGCCCCCCAAAACGTATCTGCGAGTGGAGTCATTATCCGCCCTCCCTTCTTTAGCTTTTCAAAGATTTGTTCTTGAGTCGCGGTATCTTCAGTCACAAGAGATAGAGCGAGATTGTTACCTTCAAGCTCCTTGGCTTTAACGCCATCAGACATCATCAGCTTCATACCAAACGCTTCGAACTCAGCATGCATAACCCAATCAGGTTGAGCTCCCTCTATTACCTGTGGTGCATCACTGAAAAGTTGTTTCGATAAAACCACACCACCAAAACACTTATGATAAAAATCCAACGCTTCACTACAACGACCATCAAAAAATAAGTAAGGGGTTACTGTCAGCATATTTCTCTCCTCTGTTAATCCTTTAAACATAGACAATAGAATAGAGAATGACAGGTAACATCATGATTTAAGATGATTAATTCATTATCAGATCGAATAGCGAAGGGAAATTATGGGATTTAGGAATGAAACATCAAGATCTGTCTAATTAAAGAAGCCTTCTTGTCGCCACCGCGAAGGCAACGCTTCCTATACTCCAGATACAACAAAGCCCGACTTTCGTCGAGGCTTTATCATTTAAATATGGTACCGGTAGGCGACTTGACTGGGCTTGCATCTAAGCCGACACGCTGGATTTCAAATTCACATACGTCCCAACGACGAAAGGTCGCTATAAAAGCGACCTTTCTATATTTGGTACCGGTAGGCGGGCTGATTGGACAGGCATTCCTGCCGCCACCACGAAGGCAACGTTATCAGCTCTCCAGATACAACAAAGCCCCGACTTGAGTCGAGGCTTTGTCATTTAAATATGGTACCGGTAGGCGGACTTGAACCGCCACGCCCGAAGGCAACGGATTTTGAATCCGTCGTGTATACCAATTTCACCATACCGGCATTATCTTGGGGCATTGCCCTTTCGATGTTTGGCATTATACGTATGCGAACTGATGTGGCAAGTATAAAAACTTGAATTCATGTGTGTTTGCCGATAATTTCGCCACTAAGTCATAAGCTGTGCGTCATGTCTCTTTTCAGGCTAAGCCTTAAACTATATTCTGACGCCTCAATTTTTAAAGAAGTAATAACACATGACATCAACAAACACTCTGCCACCAGCAGGAGTCATGCGCCGATTTGGTGCCTTGTTCTATGACGCTCTGATCGTAATCGCTATTGAAATGTTGGCGGCTGGCGTCATTGTCGCTCTACTGCACGCGCTCATGGCTCTCGGCATTTTTAACCACAGCGGTTATGCCGATGTTAGTGACTTCTTAACCAACCATCCGATTTGGAGCCCTGCATACACCTTTTACTTGGTGGCCGTTTGGGTCTATTTCTTTGTGTTTTTCTGGACTAGAGCAGGTCAAACTCTCGGTATGAGAGCTTGGAAGCTGCGCGTTCAAAACAAAGATGGCTCAGCTATCACAGTAACTCAGGCGCTAATTCGCTTAGGTACTTCAGGTTTTGGATTGGCAAACTTGTGTGTTCCATTCGATCCTCAAAAACGTGGCTTTCACGATATCTGGGCAAAGACCGAAGTCGTTGTGTTACCACAAGCACGATAGCGTGATTTAAGTTAGCTCCAATTAAGATCAAAAAAGGAAGGCGTTAGCCTTCCTTTTTTCTAGTTACAGTTTTCGCCTCAAGAGCATGATGGCTATTCCAAGGAACACTACGCTCGGGGCTATTGCGCCAAAGGCGGGCGGTATTTGATAAACCAAACTCACCGGGCCAAAGAACTCACTGGATATATAGAAGGTAAAGCCAGCAATAACACCTGACAGTATTCTCGCGCCCATGGTTACACTACGCAGAGGACCAAAGATAAACGACAGTGCCATCAACATCATAACTGCGATCGAAATTGGCTGAGTTATCTTTCTCCATAATGCCAGTTCATAACGTGATGCATCTTGCTCTGAAGCTTTGAGGTAAGAAACATAATCATACAATCCACTTAACGACAACTCTTCTGGTTTAACCGTTACTATCGCGAGCTTATCTGGAGCGAGAGAAGTCTCCCAAGAATAAGTTGGTAAACTTTCTTTGGTAATTTGAAGTTCGTTTTCAAAAGACGTGATCTCTACATTCTTCATAGTCCACACGTTATCTCCAACGTAATCCACTTCCTCAGAGTAAATAGCAGTCTTTAGAGCCTTGTTCTCATCAAAGCGCCACATATTCATGCCATATAACTTCTGATCATCGATTTTAACAATGAAGATGAAGTCATTAGCATCACGAGCCCAGACACCACTTTGCGTCGAGATAATATTGCCACCAGCAATAGAGATTGTTCTTAAATCACGAGCCATCTTCTGCGCTTGCGGCGCACCCCATTGACCAAGCAATGTCACCACGATCATCAGTGGAATAGCGGTTTTAAGTACCGATAGGCCGATATCTAACTTAGAGAAGCCTGCCGCCTGCATTACTACCAGTTCAGAACTCGCAGCAAGCATACCTAATCCAATCAAAGCACCAAGCAATGCAGCCATTGGGAAAAACATTTCGATATCACGAGGGATACTTAACAAAACAAAATACAATGCTTGTAATAGATCGTATGTACCACGGCCAACTTTTCTCAGCTGCTCTACATACTTGATAATCCCAGAGAGACCAACAAACGTCACCAATACCAGCGACGTCGTTGCGATGATGGTTCTGCCTATATATAAATCGAGAATCTTAAACACGGCTTAAGCCAACCTCTTATTCTTGAATTTTTCTTTCAAACGCCTTACTGCCACGCTATCCATAAAGTTTGCACCAATCGCGACAAATAACAATAACGCATTAATTGGCCACATGCCGATTACCGCAGGAATACTGCCCTCTTCGATTGAAGACTTAGTTGCACTGATTGCTAAGAAATAGGTGAGATAAATCAGTATTGCTGGGCCGATTTTCGCAAAACGACCTTGTCGAGGGTTTACCGCAGATAGTGGCACGACAAGCATGGTCAACAATGGAATACAAAGTACCAAAGAAATACGCCATTGTAATTCAGCTTTCGCGCTATTATTCGGGTTGCCGATAAGATCAATTGTAGGGATAGCTTCCCAATCTCGACCTTTCTTCTCAACTTCACGTTGACCGATCAGACCTTCGTACTCTTCAAAATGTGTCACCATATAATCAAGACGTGTAGGCACACCTTCATGGCGAGTACCATCGTACATCACGATAACCTGGCGACCATCGCTGAGCTCTTTTACATCTCCCGACTTCGAGAACATCACACTTGGAAGTACTGAATCGCGCGGGCGCATTTGAGCAACGAACACATTTTCTAATTTATTACCGTCGATATCATCAATAAACACCACAGAAGAACCATCCGGTGTACCTTCGAATTTGCCTTTCGGTAATAAATCAACGCTGTTCTCCGCTGCCACTTCTTCATACATTTGTTCAACTTTGTCTTGTGACCAAGGAGATAACCAAAATGAGTTAAAGGCAGCAACTGTCGCCGTAATCAAAGCAAGGTAAAGTGCAGATTGGATCAGGAATTTATTACCAATACCGGTGGCGTTCATGACCACTATTTCACTTTCAGCGTAAAGGCGCCCAAAAGTGAGCAAAATACCAATATAGATACTGAGTGGAAGCATCAACAAGCCCATCGCTGGCATATTTAAGCCAACAATCGACAATATTAGACTCGCAGGGATATCACCATCAGAGGCGTCCGCTAAAACACTGATGAATTTTTGGCTGAGAAACACGAGAAAGAGAACAAAAAAGATCGCAAATTGGCTCTTGATTGTCTCGCGGATCAAATATCTAACAATAATCACGCTCAAATTACCTATACAAAACTTGTTTTTTTGATTGAATCACTATAATTTCCCGTTGAACCTTTTATTTTTTTAAATTTTTAGCTAAGTGTTAGCGTTCTTCTTTAAGGTTAGTTCCATTATAGGATCCAACAAGTAAGAACCCATTATCTAACATTTAGTTCGATTTGTCTTCAGGATGTAGGAGTACGCATGGAGTTCAGTGTAAAAAGTGGCAGCCCAGAGAAGCAACGCAGCGCATGTATCGTTGTCGGTGTATTCGAACCGCGCCGCCTTTCTCCAGTAGCCGAGCAATTAGATAAGATTAGTGATGGCTACATTAGTTCACTGCTTCGTCGCGGTGATCTAGAGGGTAAACCTGGCCAGATGCTACTACTGCATCAAGTACCTGGTGTACTTTCGGAACGTGTTCTACTGGTAGGCTGTGGTAAAGAACGTGAGCTAGGCGAGCGTCAATACAAAGAAATTATCCAAAAAACCATCAGCACACTAAACGAAACTGGTTCTATGGAAGCGGTATGTTTCCTTACAGAACTGCACGTTAAAGGTCGCGATACTTATTGGAAAGTTCGCCAAGCGGTAGAAGCGACTAAAGATGGTCTTTACACATTCGACCAATTCAAGAGCAATAAACCAGAAACTCGTCGCCCACTACGTAAATTGGTATTCAACGTACCAACACGTCGCGAACTGAGCCTTGGTGAGAAAGCAATTTCTCACGGCCTTGCTATTGCTTCAGGTGTAAAAGCGTCTAAAGATCTGGGCAACATGCCACCGAACATCGCAAACCCTGCGTACCTTGCTTCTCAAGCTCGTCGTTTAGCTGACGATTACGAGACAGTGAAGACCAAGATCATTGGCGAAGAAGAGATGGAAAAACTGGGTATGACATCATACCTAGCGGTTGGCCGAGGTTCTAAAAATGAATCCATGATGTCTATCATGGAATACAAAGGCGCTCCGGATCCAGATGCGAAACCGATTGTACTGGTAGGTAAAGGTCTGACTTTTGATTCAGGCGGTATCTCACTTAAGCCTGGTGAAGGTATGGATGAGATGAAGTACGACATGTGTGGTGCTGCGTCTGTATTCGGTACAATGAAAGCATTGGCTAAATTGAACCTACCAATTAACGTGGTTGGTATCCTAGCCGGTTGTGAAAACATGCCTGGCAGCAATGCTTACCGTCCAGGTGATATCCTAACGACAATGTCAGGCCAAACGGTTGAAGTATTAAACACTGATGCTGAAGGTCGCTTGGTTCTATGTGACGCTCTAACTTACGTTGAGCGTTTTGAACCAGATTGTGTTGTCGATGTTGCTACGCTAACTGGCGCATGTGTTATCGCTCTAGGTCACCACATCAGTGGCGTTCTATCGAACCACAACCCGCTTTCTCACGAACTTGTTAATGCTTCTGAGCAAGCAAGTGACCGAGCATGGCGTCTACCTATGGCAGACGAGTACCATGAGCAACTAAACAGCCCGTTCGCTGATATGGCGAACATCGGTGGTCGTCCTGGCGGCACAATTACTGCTGGTTGCTTCCTATCTAAATTTACTAAGAAGTACCACTGGGCACACATCGATAGTGCTGGTACAGCTTGGAAGTCAGGCGCAGCGAAAGGCTCGACAGGTCGTCCTGTCTCAATGCTAGTCCAATTCTTATTGAACCGCAGCGGCCAAGAGACTGAAGAGCAATCTTCAAAATAATAAAAAGGGCCTACGGGCCCTTTTTTAATAAGCGCTATTTGTTAGACCCTGTTAACCAAGTAACATTGATATCCACGATTTTCAGTTCGAGTATTAAGTATGCAGACTGCTACATTTTACATTGTGCCTTCAGACAGCCCGCAAGCCAACGAAGATGGTTTTGCTCACTATGTGCTGTTTCTTGCTCAGCACTTTGCGAAACAAGGCGCTAAACTTTATCTCAACTGTAATGACAAAGAACATGCCGAGTGTATTGCTGAAGTTTTCTGGCAAGTCGAACCCAGTGAGTTTATAGCGCACAACTTGGTTGGCGAAGGCCCGAAGTATTCAACCAACATCGAAATTGGCTATCAAGGCGTAAAACATAATTGGAATCGTCAGCTAGTAATTAATCTGGCCGATAATCATACAACCTTTGCGAACGCCTTTGCTCAGGTGATAGACTTCGTCCCTTGCGAAGAAAAAGCTAAGCAACTCGCTCGAGAAAGGTATAAAATTTACCGTCAGGCTGGATATCAGCTACAAACTATCGAGATTCAACATCCATAGTCAAACCTCATAGTTAAAGCTATCTTTGGATTTAGATTCAAGAAGCTTCACTTATGAAGTTTGACCACGATTAACCATTCACAGTATCCGTTTAAGAGCACTATGGAAAAGACATACAACCCAACATCAATCGAACAAGCTCTGTATAAGACTTGGGAAGAGAAAGGCTACTTTAAGCCACACGGTGACACATCAAAAGAAGCTTACAGCATCATGATCCCGCCACCGAACGTCACTGGCAGCCTACACATGGGTCACGCGTTCCAAGATACGATCATGGATACGCTTATCCGAGCTCAACGTATGAAAGGCAAAAATACCCTTTGGCAAGTGGGTACTGACCACGCTGGTATCGCAACTCAGATGGTTGTAGAGCGTAAGATTGCTGCTGAAGAAGGCAAAACAAAACACGACTACGGCCGTGAAGCTTTCATCGACAAGATCTGGGAATGGAAAGGCGAGTCTGGTGGTACTATCACTCAACAGCTTCGTCGCCTTGGTGCATCTGTAGATTGGGATCGTGAGCGATTCACTATGGATGACGGCCTATCGGCTGCGACTCAAGAAGTGTTTGTTCGTCTATACGAAGAAGACCTAATCTACCGTGGTAAGCGTCTAGTAAACTGGGATCCTAAACTGCACACTGCAATTTCAGATCTTGAAGTTGAAAACAAAGACAAAAAAGGTTTCATGTGGCACTTCCGCTACCCGCTCGCGAACGGTGTTAAAACGGCTGATGGTAAAGACTACATCGTTGTTGCGACTACTCGTCCAGAAACCATGCTTGGTGATACTGGCGTAGCGGTTAACCCAGAAGATCCTCGTTACAAAGATCTTATCGGTAAAGAAATCCTACTTCCTGTTGTTAACCGTCTTATCCCTATCGTAGGCGATGAGCACGCAGACATGGAAAAAGGCACGGGTTGTGTGAAGATCACACCGGCTCACGACTTTAACGATTACGAAGTTGGTAAGCGCAATAACCTACCAATGATCAACATCCTAACGTTCAACGCTGATATCCGTGATGCTGCTGAAGTATTCACAACCAACGGCGAAGAAAGCGATGTTTACTCAACAGATATCCCTGCTAAGTACCAAGGCATGGAGCGTTTTGCTGCACGTAAAGCTATCGTTGCTGAATTCGATGAACTTGGTCTACTTGAAGAGATCAAAGATCACGACCTAACAGTCCCTTACGGCGACCGTGGTGGCGTGGTTATCGAACCAATGCTGACTGACCAATGGTACGTGCGTACAGCACCTCTTGCAGAACCAGCAGTTAAAGCGGTTGAAGATGGTGAGATCCAATTCGTACCTAAGCAGTACGAAAACATGTACTTCGCGTGGATGCGCGACGTGCAAGATTGGTGTATCTCTCGTCAACTTTGGTGGGGCCACCGTATCCCAGCATGGTACGACAACGATGGCAAAGTTTACGTAGGTCGCACTGAAGAAGAAGTTCGTGAAAAGAACAACCTAGCACCTGTTGTTGTGCTTAAGCAAGACGACGACGTACTGGATACTTGGTTCTCTTCTGCACTTTGGACGTTCGGCACGCAAGGCTGGCCTGAAAACACTGAAGCAATGAAAACATTCCACCCATCAGAAGTACTAGTATCTGGTTTTGATATTATCTTCTTCTGGGTTGCTCGTATGATCATGATGACCATGCACTTTGTGAAAGACGAAGATGGCAAAGCTCAAGTACCTTTCAAAACGGTTTACATGACGGGTCTTATCCGTGATGAAAACGGCGACAAGATGTCTAAGTCGAAAGGTAACGTACTTGACCCAATCGACATGATTGACGGCATCGGCCTTGAAGAGCTAGTAGAGAAGCGTTGTGGCAACATGATGCAACCTAAACTGGCTGCTAAAATCGAAAAAGCAACACGTAAAACTTTCGAAAACGGTATCGAACCATACGGTACTGATGCGCTACGTTTCACTCTTGCTGCTATGGCTTCAACTGGCCGTGACATCAACTGGGACATGAAGCGTCTTGAAGGTTACCGTAACTTCTGTAACAAGCTATGGAACGCAAGCCGTTACGTACTGATGAATACAGAAGAGCACGATTGTGGCATGTCACAGTCTGTAGAAGACCGTGCAAACATGGAATTCTCTCTAGCAGACAAGTGGATTGAATCTCAGTTTGAAATTACAGCGAAAGAGTTTAATGCTCACCTAGACAACTACCGTCTGGACATGGCAGCAAACACGCTTTACGAATTCATCTGGAACCAATTCTGTGACTGGTACTTAGAGCTAACTAAACCTGTTCTTTGGAAGGGTACTGAAGCTCAGCAACAAGCGACTCGTTACACGCTTATCACGGTTCTTGAGAAAACTCTGCGTCTTGCTCACCCTGTTCTTCCTTACATCACGGAATCTATCTGGCAGAGCGTTAAGCCGCTAGTAGATGGCGTTGAAGGCGAGACAATCATGACTCAAGCGCTTCCTCAGTTTAATGAAGCTAACTTCAATGCTGAGATCGTTGACGACATCGAATGGGTTAAGACTTTCATCACTGCTATCCGTAACCTACGTGCGGAATACGACATTGCACCAAGCCAAGGCTTAGAAGTAATGATCAAAGTAGCGGATGAGAAAGACGCAGCTCGTATCGAAGCAAACAAGATCGTTCTAAACTCTCTAGCTAAACTAGACGATATTAAAGTTCTAGCTGATGGCGAAGAGACTCCAGCTTGTGCAACCAAACTGGTTGGCAAATCTGAGCTGATGATCCCAATGGCGGGTCTTATCGACAAAGATGCTGAGCTTGCTCGTCTAGATAAAGAAGTAGCTAAAACTCACGGCGAGATTAAGCGTATCGAAGGTAAGCTAGGTAACGAAGGTTTCGTTGCTAAAGCACCAGAAGCGGTTATCGCGAAAGAGCGTGAAAAGCTTGAAGGCTACCAAGAGACTCTTGTGAAGCTTGAAGAGCAAAAAGCGACCATCGCTGCGCTTTAAAACCGAGTGAACGAGAAGGCTTCGAACTTCTCGCTCTAAATAGAAAGGTTGGTCTTCGTGACCAGCCTTTTTTTATACCTCTGACTACTATGCTTCTCACTCTAGCCTCAATTATTGATAGGTTTCATCTATCAAATTAATTTCTACTTCCCATTATACTTAATGATAATAATTCTTAATAATAGGTCTATCGAAACAATACAACGATTGAGTAATTATCATGAAAAAGACACTAACCTTTGCTGCATTACATTTTACTATCGCATTTAGTGTCGCTTATGTACTAACAGGCGACATCCTAATTGGTAGCTTAATCGCTATGATTGAGCCCTCAGTGAATACTGTTGCCTTCTATTTTCATGAAAAGGCGTGGGCTCAAGTTCCTGCTCTTAAAGCTCGTCAGTGGATGACCAAATTAAAAACAGCAAGCTTTGCTACCATCCACTTTAGTGTTGCCTTTACCGTTGTCTACTTGTTGACTGGCGATGCCTTCATTGGCGGTGTGATGGCTTTGCTAGAGCCAACTTTGAATACAGTTGCTTACTACTTCCATGAGAAAGTCTGGTTACGTAAATCAGGTGACCAAATGGCACAGCAACAATTCTGTTTGCACCAACATGCTTAGTCACCATATATTGGGTCACATATTAGTGACCCTTTCATAGGCAGATCATGGAAAAAATTGCTGAGTTCACCCTTAGATCCATTACACCGCAAGACAACCCAAGCATCGCACAAGTCATTCGCCAAGTTTCGGCTGAGCATGGGCTCACAGAAGATAAAGGCTATGGCGTGGCCGATCCAACACTCGATGATATGTACTCTGTCTACAGCCAAGCAAATGCAATGTATTGGATTATCGAACACAACGGAAAAATCGTCGGAGGCGGTGGCTTTGCCCCTCTAGCAGGTAAACCCAATGTGTGTGAGCTACAAAAAATGTACTTCTTACCGCAAACTCGAGGGCATGGCCTAGCCAAGCGAATTGTTGCTTTGAGCTTAAAGCAAGCAAAACAACTTGGGTATCAACACATGTATTTAGAAACGACGGAGTGCTTAGGTGCTGCGGTCAAACTCTATGAGAAGCTTGGGTTTGAGCATCTTGACTCAGCTTGGGGAGAAACAGGCCACGACGCTTGTGAGGTTGTCATGGCCAAGTCGTTATAAGCAGAATGTGCCGCTATAGCGAGAGAAGATAGTGCTAAAATATACGAAGTTAGCGTAGAAAGTTACTGACGCAAGAAGTTGGGTTCAAGGCAACAAAAGAGCTCTCTTCTTGCCCATCAAGTACCACTTCTAATTGGTATAGATGCTTAGGGTTGGGCTTCTCAAGGTTAAATACCATAGGAGCTTCCACCTGAAACACAACGCCGGTATGTTCTGCGCGCACATCTATCGGCATTACGAGTGTCATGCCATTAAACTTGATGGATGCCGATATTAACCCTGGCTTTAGCGTTTGATAGATAACATCTACTTTGAACTCACAGCCACCGCCATGGTGCCAGATCTGCTCTGTGACAACTTGCTCTAGTTTGACGTTTCGAACGAACTGCAGGTATGGCGCTTGCCAGATTCCGATACGAGAATCCGATTTAGCGACAACCTGTGAAGATAGAGAATCCGATTTAGCGACAACCTGTGAAGATAGAGAATCATCCATATCCTCTTCAAGCAACAGGCTCTCTTCTTCTTCAAGGAAAAGGATCTCAAAACGGTTTCGGCCGGACTGCATATAAGGACGGATATCTTTACGGTATTCAGCTTGGCTACCATCACAATCAAACACAGCCACACCATTAAGTCGAACTTCAGCAAAGTAATCAACCCCAGCCATCACTAACTCAACAAGTGGGCACGCCAACATAGCGTCATCCACTTCGATGTCGTGCATCAGATGCCACTCTTGCTCTGCAATTTCGTTTTCACTCAAGCTATCAGGGAGCTTTGAGCTTAACGGAGCCGGAAAAGTGATGTCATCTTGTGGGATAGAGAGATCCGTCAGTGGCGAAATTTGCCAAAGACCATCGAGAAGTAACCGCATATCATTCCTTGAGCCAGATCAATTTTGACCGCATTATAATGAATGAATGCATTTAAAGACATTTATTTTTCTGAGGGTAAAAAAATGCCAGCTCGAGGCTGGCATTTTTTAAAATTGGGAAAGAATTACTCTTCGCCTTCATCATCTTCGTCTGGGTAGATAGCATCTTCACCTTCGTAGTAAGTGCCCCAACCGTCGTAGATAATGTCAAACTTCTCTGCAAGGTTCACAAGCTTCTCAACTTGCTCATCGATCGCTTCTGCATTCAGAGTACATTGCATCGTTGCATCACAACAAAGCAGCTTATTGCCATCTTCGTCTTCTGTCTCTTCAGCTTCAAGCACTTCAAAACCCATTTTGAATGCTTCAACAACCGCTTTTTCAAGCACATCGAAATCTTCAGCAAATAGGTGATGCTCGATATCGTATAGAGCTTCAGGATCGCTACCATCTTCAATTAATGCTGTAATGATGTCGCGAGTCTCTTCCTTTTGAAATTCAATTAATTCCGCTACTGATAGATATTCATCTTCGTGAGACATGTGTCTGCTCCAGAGTGTTGACTATGAAAAGATCAAATTTGATTGCCACGAAATATGGCACGGATCGTCCAGAAAAGCCACCCAGATCAGGCCTAGAAAGGTAAGTTTATCACGAGATCGCTGAGCCAATATCAATTCAAAAGTGAAATCAAAATCACAGAAACAAATTTTCAACATTTTATTAACTGACGTGTATTTTAGCATTTCGTTTTTATGGACACTTTAGGACTTATTGAATAAAACTTGCGTGATTAGTCACGTTAGGTGCATACGCTAAACCGCTTTTGGGGTGCATAAATCCTCAGCTTGTTATCAAAAAGTGCATAATAGTGAATAAAAAATCACGATTAATAAGCAAAATTCAATTCTAACAAGCCATGAATTGAGCATAGATCCTCAAAAACGTTGTTCTGTTCGATAGCCAGTTAATTGGAGTTTAATCTGCATAAAGTTAAGGATTTCAGATTTTATGACCAATAATCAGCCAAATACCTTGCATTAACTCAATCTGCAAAACTTGCATATTACGGACAAGCTTGTCATAAATAGACACTGGATTAATAGTAAGGATGCAAAATGAGTAAGCTGTACGTTGGCTCCGAAGTCGGTCAATTGAGACGAGTTCTCCTAAATAGACCTGAAAGAGCACTCACCCACCTCACCCCTTCAAACTGCCATGATCTTCTATTTGATGATGTACTTGCCGTTGAAGCCGCAGGTGAAGAACATGACGCCTTTGCAGAAACGCTGCGCAGTCAAGACGTAGAAGTGCTATTGCTGCATGACCTGCTCGTAGAGACGCTTGCCGTATCTCAGGCTCGTGAATGGTTGCTGAATACTCAAATCTCAGATTTCCGTTATGGGCCGACTTTTGCCCGTGACTTAAGAAACTACCTTGCTCAAATGGATAATGAACATCTAGCAACGATCTTACTCGGTGGCTTGGCCTACTCTGAGCTTCCTATCAAATCATCATCGATGCTGCCTAAAATGCATCGACCACTCGATTTCGTTATCGAGCCACTGCCGAACCACCTATTTACGCGAGATACCTCATGCTGGGTTTACGGCGGTGTGTCGCTAAACCCAATGATGAAACCGGCTCGTCAACGCGAAACAAACCACTTACGTGCTATCTATCGCTGGCACCCAGTGTTTGCCGGTCAAGACTTCATTAAGTACTTTGGTGATGAAGATCTGCACTACGACAACGCTAATATTGAAGGCGGTGACGTATTGGTTATTGGTAAAGGTGCGGTACTGGTTGGCATCTCTGAGCGTACGAAACCACAAGGTGTCGAAAACCTAGCGGCTAGTCTATTCAGATCAGGCCAAGCAACCGAAGTGATTGCTATCGATTTACCAAAACACCGCTCTTGTATGCACCTTGATACGGTGATGACACACATGGATATCGACACTTTCTCTGTCTACCCAGAGATTGTTCGCAAAGATCTAGACACTTGGCGCCTAACACCTAAAGAAAATGGCGAAATGCGTGTCGAAAAAGCTGAAAACTACCTCTCAGCGATTGAAGGCGCACTAGGCCTTGATCAACTGAAGATCATCACTACCGGCGGTGACAACTACGAAGCTGAGCGTGAACAGTGGAATGACGCTAACAACGTGCTGACGGTGAAGCCAGGTACAGTGATCGGTTATGAGCGTAATGTTTACACCAATGAGAAATACGACAAGGCGGGGATCGAAGTTCTAACGATTCCTGGCAACGAGCTAGGCCGTGGTCGTGGCGGCGCACGCTGTATGAGCTGCCCTATCGAAAGAGATGGTATCTAAGTCAAAGAGCTCAGTTAAACGGACTCAATAACTTATCTAGGCCAGTATTCATTTATTGGCCTTTTTTGTTAAAAAAATAAAATAAATATTCACAAATATAGCATTTTTATGTTTAACTGAGTTCTTCATTGATTCTATATTCGCAAGGAGCGAGAGATGGCCTTTAATCTTCGCAATCGTAACTTTCTAAAAATTCTCGACTTTACTCCTAAAGAGATTCAGTTTTTACTCGATCTGTCTGCTGATCTAAAAAAAGCTAAGTATGCAGGAACAGAGCAGAAAAAGCTTAACGGTAAAAACATTGCTTTGATCTTCGAGAAAGCATCAACTCGAACACGATGTGCGTTTGAAGTGGCCGCCTTTGATCAAGGTGCTCAGGTCTCTTACCTTGGTCCTTCTGGTTCTCAGATTGGTCAAAAAGAATCAATGAAAGATACGGCGCGTGTATTGGGACGTATGTACGATGGCATCGAATATCGTGGCTTTGGCCAGAGTATCGTTGAAGACTTAGGCGCTTATGCGGGCGTGCCAGTTTGGAATGGCTTAACCGATGAGTTCCATCCTACTCAGATTTTGGCTGATTTCCTCACTATGCTTGAGCATGGCCGCGGAAAACATCTGCACCAAATCAGCTTTGCTTATCTAGGCGATGCACGCAATAACATGGGTAACTCTCTGTTAGTCGGTGCCGCGAAAATGGGCATGGATATTCGCCTTGTCGCACCAAAAGCCTTTTGGCCAGAAGAACAACTTGTCGAAGAGTGCCAAGCCATTGCACAAAACACTGGTGCAAAAATAACGCTAACCGAAGACGTTGCTGAAGGCGTGAAAGGTTGTGATTTCCTATACACCGACGTTTGGGTTTCAATGGGTGAAGCCCCTGAAGCTTGGGACGAACGTGTAGCGGTAATGAAACCATACCAAGTGAATATGGATGTCATTAAGCTAACTGGCAATCCTCAAGTGAAATTCATGCACTGCCTACCCGCTTTCCATAACAATGAAACAGTGATTGGTCAGCAAGTCGCAGACAAGTATGGAATGAACGGTTTAGAAGTCACTGACGAAGTCTTTGAATCGGATTACTCAATTGTGTTTGATGAAGCAGAGAATCGCATGCACACCATCAAAGCGGTAATGGTTGCGACACTGGGCCAATAGCGAATATTGAAAGTAAACAAAAGCTTGATGTAATCGCTTGCGCTCACAAATTGAAAGCGTATAATTCTCGGCAATTTGTCTGAGAGTAGTGAAAATGACGCCAATCAATATTGTGATAACACATAGTAATATTGTGAAAACACCAAATATTGCTCGTAAGCTAAGATGCTTACCAGGCCGTCTATTCTGCTTTTCAGCACTTTTTTAAAGCCTCCCATTATGGGGGGCTTTTTTATGGCCAATACATTATTGTGGGGAAGAAGATCATGGCGAATTCGCTCTATCAAAAGCACATCATCTCAATTCCAGAGCTTTCTCGTGAAGAGCTAGAATTAATTGTTCAAACGGCAGGTCAGCTAAAGGCTGAACCAAACCCAGAACTCATCAAGAACAAAGTGGTTGCCAGTTGCTTCTTCGAACCTTCTACGCGAACTCGTCTCTCTTTTGAAACTGCGATTCAACGCATCGGTGGTGATGTGATTGGTTTCGACAGTGGTGGTAACACTTCTTTGGCAAAGAAAGGCGAAACGTTAGCGGACTCGGTACAGGTTATCTCTTCATACGTTGATGCTTACGTGATGCGTCACCCTCAAGAAGGCGCAGCACGTCTGGCTTCTGAGTTCTCAAACGGTGTACCTGTTATTAACGCAGGTGACGGCGCAAACCAACACCCAACACAAACGTTATTAGACCTATTCTCTATCGCTGAGACACAAGGTCGCCTCGACAACCTAAACGTTGCATTCGTTGGTGACCTTAAGTACGGCCGTACGGTTCACTCGTTGACGCAAGCACTAGCGAAGTTCGACAACATCTGTTTCTACTTCGTGGCTCCAGAAGCTCTAGCGATGCCAGACTACATTTGCGAAGAGCTTGATGAAGCGGGAATCAAGTACCAACTATTGACGGACATGGAAGATGTCATTCCTGAGCTTGATGTTTTGTACATGACTCGAGTTCAAAAGGAGCGCTTCGATGAGTCAGAATACGCACATATCAAGTCAGCATACATCCTAACGGCTGCTCTGTTAGAAAATGCACGTGATAATCTGAAGGTGCTACACCCTCTTCCGCGTGTTGATGAAATTACTGTCGATGTCGATAAAACACCTTACGCTTACTACTTCCAGCAAGCAGAGAATGGTGTTTACGCTCGTGAAGCATTGCTAGCCCTTGTTCTTAACGAAACGCTGTAGAGGAAAGATATCATGTCTAAAGAGACTCAATTAAAAGTTGAAGCAATCAGAAACGGTACTGTTATCGACCACATCCCAGCTAACATCGGGATCAAGGTGCTAAAACTGTTCGACATGCACAACTCTCACCAGCGCGTGACCATTGGCCTAAATCTGCCGTCTTCTGCACTAGGCGGGAAAGACCTACTCAAGATTGAGAATGTGTTTATCACCGAAGAACAGGCGAGCAAGCTGGCTCTTTACGCACCTCATGCAACAGTGAACCAAATCGAAGATTACGAAGTAGTTAAGAAGCTCCCCCTAGAACTTCCTGATCAAATCAACGACGTTTTCGAGTGTCCAAATACCAACTGTATTACTCACAATGAACCGGTTGAAAGCAGCTTTAAGATCTTTGAAAAGAAAGAAGATATTCGATTAAAGTGTAAGTATTGCGAAAAAGTATTCTCTCGCGAGATCGTGACAGAAAGATAACGCCATACGGCAACACTGACCGAATGTAAAAACTATCAAATACCTCGCCTATGCGGGGTATTTTGCTCTTTACCTATCCAAAATTTGAAGGCACACTGAAAATTGATTTTTATCTAATAACTGATGGAATAAACCAATGACTAAAGTACTTCACACAGAATCTGCTCCAGCTGCAATCGGCCCATACGTACAAGGCGTTGACCTTGGCAACATGGTACTGACTTCTGGTCAAATCCCAGTAAACCCAGCAACTGGTGAAGTATCTGCTGATATCGCAGAGCAAGCTCGCCAATCTCTAGACAACGTTAAAGCGGTTGTAGAAGCTTCAGGCCTAACTGTAAAAGACATCGTAAAGCTAACAGTATTCGTCAAAGACCTAAACGACTTCGGCACAGTAAACGAAGTTTACGGTAAGTTCTTCGATGAGCACGGCGTTGCAAACTACCCTGCACGCTCATGTGTTGAAGTAGCTCGTCTACCAAAAGATGTAGGTATCGAGATCGAAGCTATTGCAGTTCGCAAATAGTCTTTAGTACCTAAATCTATAGTAAGCGTCTGAGCATAAAGCTGAGTGTTTATCAGATACAAAAAAGGTTGCCCATTTGGCAACCTTTTTTATTATTCAGCGTTTTGCTCAATTACTTCTTGTTGAGCTCAACCACTTCTTTATCAAGCTCTTCCAACTTAGCGGCCATCTGCTCACGAGCTAGGTTAGCCAGTTCACGAACATTAGACTTGTCGTAGCCTTCAGTGCTGATTGGTGGCAACATTTCAACAATCACGTGACCATTGTTCCAACGGTTTAGCTTCACGCCACCTGTTGAGCTGCACACAATAGGGATGATTGGTAAGCCAGCACCAATCGCAGCATGGAATGCACCTGTTTTGAATGGCAGCAGACCACGACCACGAGAACGAGTGCCCTCAGGGAACATCCAAACTGAAACATCACTCTCTTTTAGACTAGTCACGACCTGATCAATCGTACCTACCGCTTTACTGCGGTTAGCACGGTCAATGAGGATGTTACCCGTCAACCAGTAAAGCTGACCAAATAGAGGCATCCATACTAGACTTTTCTTACCAACCGTCACCACTTTAGGCGTTACCGCTGATGAAATCGTGAATAGATCCCAGCTATTTTGGTGGTTCGCCACATAAACATGTTGGCCGCGAGAGTAGGCATCCTCTGGAATACGAAGCTCTAGCTTCATGCCGAAGATCTTCGACATGCGACCGAAATAACGGCCAAAGGTAAATACGTGTTTCGGGTTACGTGGACTTAATAAACAGTAGCCACAACCAAATACAAACATAAGAATCGCAAATATCGCCACTGCGAAAATACGTAATATTGCTATCATTTTGTTCCTCACCGACCGCCAAGTTAATTCATCTATTCATGCAAAAATGAGCAATAGATTTACTTGCGGCAAATACAACTATAAAAAAGCCGAAACCAAGGTTCCGACTTTTATGTTTTCATCTTACTAATTCATGAACCCACTAACCTAGGTTAGTTCGACTCACTAAATCGTGTAATGTTTGCGCCTAAGGCTGACAGTTTATCTTCAATCTTATCGTAGCCACGATCGATGTGATAAATACGGTCAACGATAGTTTCGCCTTGAGCTATACAGCCAGCGATAACAAGGCTCGCAGATGCGCGAAGGTCCGTTGCCATTACTTGAGCGCCGCTCAGTTTTTCCGTTTCACCACAGATAGCCGTGTTGCCTTCGATTTCCGCTTTTGCACCCATTCGCTGTAACTCAGGAATGTGCATAAAGCGGTTTTCAAAGATAGTCTCAGTGATAACACCACTGCCCTTCGCCATCATGTTAAGCAGAGTAAACTGTGCTTGCATGTCGGTCGGGAAACCAGGGTGAGGTGCTGTTACGATTTTCACCGCTTTCAGTTCACGACCCGTCATATCAAGGCTGATCCAGTCTTCTCCCGTTTCAACCTTCGCACCCGCTTCTTCAAGCTTCGCTAAGGCAGCTTCAAGAAGATGAGCGTTGGTGTTGCGACAAACCACTTTACCGCCAGAAACAGCAGCAGCAACCAAGAAAGTACCTGTTTCAATACGGTCAGCAACTACAGAGTGTTGACCACCACCAAGACGTTCAACGCCTTCGATAGTAATCGTATCTGTACCTGCGCCAGAGATCTTAGCACCTAGTTTGTTTAGGAAGTCAGCCGTATCAACAATCTCAGGCTCACGCGCTGAGTTATCGAGTACTGTTGTTCCTTCCGCTAGCGTTGCTGCACACATGATAGTAATGGTGGCACCCACACTTACTTTATCCATCACGATGTGCGCGCCTTTCAGACGGCCATCAACACTTGCTTTCACATAACCATCTTCCAACTTAATGGTCGCACCTAGTTGCTCTAGGCCATGGATATGCAAATCAACAGGTCGAGCGCCAATTGCACAACCGCCTGGAAGTGACACTTGACCTTCACCAAAACGAGCCACTAGAGGACCTAAAGCCCAGATAGAAGCACGCATTGTTTTCACTAAATCGTAAGGCGCACAAAATTCATTAATTTCGCTGCCATCAACATGAACACTACCGTTACGTGATACTTTTGCGCCTAAACGCTTAAGCAATTCCATCGTAGTATCGATGTCACGTAGGTGAGGAACATTACTAACTTCCACTGGCTCTTCAGCAAGAATTGAAGCAAATAAGATTGGTAGCGCTGCATTTTTTGCGCCTGAGATCGTCACTTCACCGCTTAGCGGCTTATCCGATCCAATAACTCGAAACTTTTCCATCATAAACCTTAAAGTGACATCAGTTTCTTATCACGTTCCCACTCTTCCGGCGTGAAAGCCTTAATAGAAAGAGCATGGATATCATTGCGTTGAATGTATTCCATTAGTGGGCCGTAGATTAGTTGCTGCTTCTTAACTCGATTCATGCCGTCAAAACATGGATCAACCGCAACAACTTCGTAATGACTGCCTTCACCTTTCACGAAAATTTCCTGAAGGTTCAGTGCTTCTGCTAATAATTCTTGTACTTTTGTGCTGTCCACAAATAGCTCCTGCCTAATTTTTTATGTGTTCTGCCATCATTGGCTGGATATTGCTCAATTGGAACAACGTTCTCAATTGTTCTGGCACGAAACTGAGCATTATATGACAGTTTTGATTTTTTGCATGCTCTAATAAGTGAATTAGCATCACCATTCCTGCTGAATCGACTCGATTTATATGGCTAAGGTCAATTTCAACGCTCGATTCCGTTGTTTGCCACTTTTCCAATATACGCCAGATTGCAGGGACACTGTCTCGGTCAATATCACCGAGCAGCTGATATTCTTTAGAGCTTAGTGCTTGCCATTGAGAATGGCTCATTATTTGTTACTCTCAAAACGAATCGGTTGTGCGGCTAATTTCTCTAGTTCGTCAGCAACTTGTAAGATGCCTTCTTGACGAATCTTAGTATTCCACTCCGATTGCTTGCTCGACAACAGGCTAATACCTTCGGCAACCATATCAAATGCTTTCCACTCGCCAGACTTTTTGTCTTTGCGAAGCTTAAATTCAAGCTTGATGTTTGGTCGCGGCGTATCGATGATATCGACCTTGATACTGGTAATACGGCTATCCGCTTTGATTTTTGGTTCTGGACCAAATTCAATCGTCTGATCTGTGTATTGAGTCAGCACTTGGGCATAAGAAGAAACCAGGTATTTACGGAAGGAATCGATAAACACGCCCACGTCTTTTCTATCCGCGCCTTTCAAGTTCGGTCCAAGTAACTTAAGTGCTGCATATTGTGCGTTCACATAAGGCATCAACTCTTCTTCCACAATGACCTTCAATAATTCTGGGTCTTGGTGGATGTTGTCTTGCTCACTCTTCAAACGATCAAATGCAACTTCTGCTACTTGAGTCATCATCTGGTACGGCTGAGTACGATCAATCGCTTCTGCAGCAAAAGCTTGAGCCGACATCAGAAAAGCGACGACTGTCAGAAACCACATCTTCAAAAAGTTATTAGTCTTCAATAATTTATTCGTCTTTAACATGTGCCTACTCCTTAGCTTCGCTATCATCAGAGCCACCAACGCTATACAGCACTTGTCCAATCAAATCTTCTAATACTAATGCCGATTTGGTGTCTTCGATAGAATCACCATCAACCAACATTTCTTCATCGTCAAAAATGAAGCCCGGAACCAAGCTGATGTACTGCTCACCGATTAATCCAGACGTTAAGATTTGCGCACTAGAGGTATCTGGAAATTGTGAGTACTTCCCATCAATAGACAATTCAACGACAGGAAGGTAGCTCTCGGTATCAAGCTCAATGCTTTTAACTCGACCAACAACGACGCCACCCACCTTCACTGGAGAACGAACTTTTAGGCTACCAATGTTGTCAAAGGTCGCTTTTAGATTGTAAGTATGGTTCGAACCAATGCCTTTTACGTCAGCGACTTGAAAGATCATGATTAAGATTGCGCAAATTCCGGCAATAACAAAGGTGCCGACCCATAATTCTAATTTTCGAGTTTGTTGCATGATTAATTCCCAAACATCAATGCGGTAAGAACAAAATCTAGCCCTAGTACCGCCAGAGAAGAGTGCACTACAGTGCGTGTGGTTGCCTGACTAATACCTTCTGAAGTCGGTACTGCATCATAACCATTAAAAAGTGCGATCCAAGTGACTGTGATAGCGAAGACCATGCATTTGATCATGCTGTTACCAATATCTCGGCCAAGCTCAACTGAAGACTGCATGGCAGACCAGAAGCTACCGTGGTCAATCCCTTTCCAATCAACACCAACTAACTGAGCCCCCCAAATCCCGACCGCCATGAAGATCATAGCGAGCAGTGGCATTGAGATAAGACCAGCCCAAAGACGTGGCGCAATAATGCGTTTAATAGGATCTACAGCCATCATTTCTAGGCTAGAGATCTGTTCCGTTGCTTTCATCAAGCCGATTTCAGCCGTTAACGCTGAACCTGCGCGGCCTGCAAATAGTAGCGCTGTCACCACTGGGCCCAACTCACGTAACAATGAAAGCGCGACCATTTGACCAAGGTTACCCTCAGCTCCGTAGTCGATTAACACCACATAACCTTGCAGGCTAAGCACCATGCCAATAAACAGACCCGAAACTAAGATGATAGCCAATGACTGAACGCCAACGCTATAAAGTTGTTTAACTAATAAAGGGAAATTTTTTAGTCTCGGAATGCCAAATAAAGCCCCAAATAACATTAGGCTTGCTCGACCAAATGACTCACAGACCGCAAGTGTGCGCTTACCGACACCCACAATAGTTTTAACAATCATATTAAAACAAATCCTTTTCTAGGCTCTTTGCTGGGAATCTAAATGGCACAGGGCCATCTGCTTCACCTTGCAAAAATTGTTGCACTCGAGGATCACTGTTGTTGTACAGATCGTCAGGTGAACCAGATGCAATAACTTTTCCATCAGCCATTAAGTAAACCCAATCAGCAATACTCATTACCTCAGGCACATCGTGAGAAACGATAATAGAGGTTAAATCCAAAGCTTGATTAAGATTACGAATCAGCTCGACCAATACACCCATAGTAATTGGGTCTTGGCCAACAAACGGTTCATCGTACATGATAAGCTCTGGATCCAATGCGATCGCACGAGCCAACGCCGCTCGTCTCGCCATACCACCGGACAACTCACTTGGCATTAATTGCGCCGCACCTCGTAAGCCTACCGCTTCAAGCTTAAGTAATACGATGGTACGAATGAATTTTTCATTAAGTTCAGTGTGCTCTCGCAGCGGAAACGCCACATTATCAAACACATTGAGATCCGTAAAAAGCGCACCAGATTGGAATAACATGCTCATTTTCTTACGTGCTTGATATAGCTTTCGACGTGATAATGCAGGAATATTGTCGCCATCAAACCAAACTTCGCCTTCATCTGGCGGTAATTGTCCACCAATCAAACGCAGCAAGGTTGTTTTACCAATCCCAGACGGCCCCATGATTGCGGTTATTTTGCCTTGAGGTACCTCTAAACTAATGTCATCAAAAATAACCCGCTCACCGCGTGAGAAGCTGAGGTTCTTAACTTTCACAAGCTCAGTGTTCAACATATTTTTGTTGTTTCCTTGCTTTAAAAAACGCCAATTATGGCTGCAATAATAATGAGTCTACTTTAGAATTAAAAGCACTGTTCAATTAATTCATATTAAACAGGAATCTATGCAGGGATTTGAAAGCATTAGAAAATTATCTATTGAGCTCTCTTTCTTGCCAGCTAACTGGAAATTAATTTGCCGAGTGACTTCCCTTTTATCTAGCAACAGGTCAAAATTAGCGGTTAATTCTCCGTTTTTATTAA
This sequence comes from Vibrio sp. BS-M-Sm-2, assembly GCF_041504345.1. Taxonomy (NCBI): domain Bacteria; kingdom Pseudomonadati; phylum Pseudomonadota; class Gammaproteobacteria; order Vibrionales; family Vibrionaceae; genus Vibrio; species Vibrio sp. BS-M-Sm-2. The sequence goes on along the minus strand of NZ_CP167894.1, from coordinate 2,324,281 downwards.
TTTTTTAGGAATCATCATGCTTGAAGCGATTGCGTTTCTTATTATCGGTCTAGGTTTTTTGGTGTGGAGTGCAGATAAGCTGGTTTACGGTGCCGCTGCTCTTGCTCGCAACTTCGGTATCTCACCACTAGTTATCGGTATGACGATCTTAGCAATGGGGTCTTCGGCTCCTGAAATGATGGTTTCAGCTACAGCAGCGCTTGATGGCAAAACCGATACCGCTGTAGGTAACGTATTAGGCTCAAACATCGCCAATATCGCGCTAATTTTAGGTATTACAGCCCTTATCAAGCCGCTATCAATCAGCTCAGGCGTAATTCGTCGTGAACTACCTTTGATGATAGGTGTCACTTTATTAGCTGGCGCACTACTTTGGGATAACCATTTGGGTTTCTACGAAGGCGTGTTGTTATTTGTTCTTTTCGGCGCTTTCTTGTTTGCCATGCTACAAATCAGCCGCAGTGAGAAAAAGAACGGTGATGCCTTCCTTGACGAGCAAGAATCAGAAATCCCAGAGGGCGTAAGCAACCCTAAAGCCGCAATGTGGGTGGTGATTGGTCTGATCATCCTGCCTTTAGCTGCTGATATGCTGGTTGATAATGCGGTAATCATCGCGAAATACTTTGGCATGAGCGACCTTGTGATTGGTCTAACCATCATTGCCGTAGGTACTAGTCTGCCTGAGCTTGCAGCATCACTAGCCGGTGTTATGAAAGGTGAAGATGATATGGCCGTGGGCAATATCATTGGTTCAAACGTATTCAACATCCTTGCTGTTATGGGTATCCCGGGCATCCTAAACCCTTCGATCTTGAGCGAGTTTGCGATGGGTCGCGACTTCTGGGTAATGCTGGGCGTATCGCTACTGCTTGTGGTCATGGCACTAGGGAAATCTCGTAGCGTGAATCGTATTGAAGGCGGCGTGTTAATCGTAACATTCGTTGTCTACCAAAGTTACCTACTAATGAACATGTCGGCTTAATTGTTGATTTAACTTCCCGTACTTGGAGTATTTGATGTCTCAGCCATTTGATTACCGCAGTGTCGCAAAACAAGTTTTGGAAACCGAAGTTGCAGGTCTCACTCAATTAGACCAATATTTTAATGATGATTTTTGTAAAGCTTGCGACCTTATCCTAAACAACAAAGGCAAAGTCGTTGTGATGGGCATGGGTAAATCAGGCCACATTGGCAATAAAATCGCAGCCACATTGGCAAGTACCGGGACATCGGCTTTCTTTGTACACCCAGGAGAAGCTGCACATGGCGACTTAGGCATGATCGAACCTGGTGATATTGTGATCGCAATATCCAACTCAGGCGAATCGGGAGAAATCCTAAGCCTATTCCCAGTATTAAAGCGTTTGAACATTAAGATCATCAGCATGACAGGTAAGCCAGCATCGAACATGGCGACCTTGTCTGATATCCATTTACAAATTTCAGTACCAGAAGAAGCATGTCCACTGGGCTTAGCGCCAACAACTAGCACTACTGCTACTTTGGTGATGGGTGATGCACTAGCCGTTGCACTTTTACAGGCTCGAGGCTTTACCGCTCAAGATTTTGCTCTGTCTCATCCAGGCGGCGCTTTAGGTCGTCAACTGCTGTTGAAATTAGACGACATCATGCACACAGGCGATGCACTTCCTATTGTTGCTCCGGATGCATTAGTAAGAGACGCTCTGTTAGAGATCTCTCAAAAAGGCTTAGGCATGACGGCTATCGTTGGGCAAGATGGTCAAATGGCCGGTATTTTTACCGATGGTGATTTACGCCGTATCTTAGATAAACGCGTTGATATCCATAATACTCAAATTGGCGATGTGATGACGCTAAACCCTACCGTTGCCGATCCAAACATGCTTGCAGTCGAGGGTTTAAACTTAATGCAAGCGAAGAGCATCAATGGCTTGATGCTATGCCAAGATGGCAAACTAGTTGGCGCCCTAAACATGCATGATTTATTGAAAGCTGGAGTAATGTAATGGCACAGACAGTCGAAACTCTATACGGCACTGTTGACTCAGGTGTATTTGCAATCGCAAAAGACATCAAACTCCTAATTTGCGATGTCGATGGCGTATTCTCTGATGGTCGTATCTACATGGGCAACAACGGTGAAGAGCTGAAGACCTTCCATACTCGTGACGGTTACGGCATTAAGTCACTGATGAATGCTGGCATTGAAATCGCGATCATCACTGGCCGTAAGTCTCAAATTGTTGAAAATCGAATGACTGCTCTCGGCATTAAGCTGATTTATCAAGGTCAAGACGATAAAGTTAAGGCATACCAAGATATTTGCGATAAGCTTTCAGTGAATCCTGAAAATACGGGTTACATCGGCGATGATCTGATCGACTGGCCTGTGATGGAAAAAGTTGGCTTGAAGGTCTGTGTAGCAGATGGTCACCCACTACTTGCAAAGCGTGCAAACTACGTGACAATCATTAAAGGTGGGCATGGCGCGGTACGTGAAGTCTGCGACCTTATTTTACAAGCAAGAAATGAACTCGACATGCATAAAGGTTTAAGCATATGAGTTTTACTCGTATTATCTATTTAATACTAATATTTATTGCCTCTTGGTCGACCTATTACCTGTACGACAAAGAGCAAACATCAACGATACAAGTAGCTCCAAATTTGGAGCTACCCGCGTTTAGTGGCAAAAGTCTAAACAACATTAGCTACGACGAAAGCGGTATTCGTAGCTATCAGGTTGAATCGACGTATTTAGAACACTACTCAGTGGTTGGCGATACGCACTTTCAAAACCCAGTTCTTTCGGTATTCCGTGAAGGGCACACGATTGAATGGCAAGTCACCGCTGATCGCGCGATTATGGATGAGAATCAAGTTGTCACTTTTTATGACAACGTCGTGGCAAAGAACCTGTTGCCAGAAGCCAGCTTCGATACAATGACCACAGATAAAATGGTTGTTGAGCTGCCTAGCCGAGATTTTTATTCAGAGACTCCGGTCCATATGATCGGTACATTTTTTGAAACTGAGGGGCAAGCAATGAAAGGTAACTTCGGTACCAACAATGCGACCCTCTTTAATTCTGTTCAAGGTAGATATGAAACTCTTACACCTTAGTTTATTCGCTTTGACCCTTGCGGCACCTAATGTCTATGCTCTGTCTTCGGATAGCGAGCAACCTGTCTACATTGACTCAGACAGCCAGCAATTGGATATGAAAAGTAACCAAGTAACTTTCCTTGGTGATGTGAACCTTAAACAAGGCAGCATCAACATCAATGCCGATAAGGTTATTGTTACTCGTAACGCCGTAAATGGTGAGATTGAAGAGATTCAAGGCTTCGGTAAGCCAGCAACCTTCTCTCAGCTTACTGACGACGGTAAGACACTCTACGGTGAAGCTGACGACTTACATTACCAGCTTGTTGCTGACAGACTGATCATGACCAAGAATGCGATGCTATCTCAAGATGGCAGCATCATCCGTGGCTCTAAGATTACTTACCAGATTGCTTCTCAAAAACTGGTTGCTGATAGTGATAGTAGCGAGCGTGTATCAACGGTATTACAACCAGCGGAAGTGAATAAGTAAACTATGGCTGTTCTTAAAGCAAAAAACCTAGCAAAAACCTACAGCAAGCGTAAAGTTGTTACCGATGTGAGCCTGCAAGTAGAATCCGGTCAGATCGTCGGTCTGCTTGGACCAAACGGTGCAGGTAAAACCACGTCTTTCTACATGATTGTCGGTTTAGTTGCGCGTGATGAAGGCACCATCAGTATTGACGATCTAGATATCAGTATCTTGCCAATGCACAGCCGTTCTCGTCTTGGTATTGGTTACCTGCCTCAAGAAGCTTCTATTTTCCGTAAGTTGTCAGTAGAAAACAACATCATGGCGGTTTTACAAACCCGTGATGAAATGACTAATGAACAGCGCCAAGATAAACTAGAAGACCTGCTAGAAGAGTTCCACATCCAACATATCCGCACCAGTAATGGTATGGCTCTGTCGGGTGGTGAGCGTCGTCGTGTTGAGATTGCTCGAGCACTAGCAGCGAATCCGCAGTTCATTCTATTAGATGAACCGTTCGCAGGTGTTGACCCGATCTCAGTTATCGATATCAAAAAAATCATTGTTCACCTACGCGATCGTGGCTTAGGCGTTTTGATTACCGACCACAACGTTCGTGAAACACTAGACGTATGTGAAAAAGCTTACATCGTAAGCCAAGGGCACCTGATCGCTGAAGGTACTCCTGAAGATGTTCTCAATAACGAACAAGTTAAACAAGTTTATCTAGGCGAACAATTCCGTCTATGATTATATAGAGAGTATCGAGAGTTCTAAGAATAATAACTAGGTAAGTCACACTGAATGAAACCCTCATTACAACTTAAGCTAGGCCAACAGTTAGCAATGACTCCTCAATTGCAGCAAGCGATTCGTTTGTTGCAATTGTCTACTTTAGATTTGCAACAAGAGATTCAAGAAGCACTTGAATCTAACCCACTACTCGATGTCGAAGAAGGCAATGAAGATACGCCAACATCGGAAGAAAAACCTAGCAGTGACGAAAAAGAAACAGTTGAAGCCACAGAGCAAGACTTACCTGATAGCTCAGACTTAATCGAAAAATCAGAGATTGGCAACGAACTGGAAATCGACACAACTTGGGAAGACGTCTACAGCGCAAACACCGGTAATACGGGTATTGCGATTGATGACGACATGCCGGTTTATCAAGGCGAAACCACTCAAAGCCTACACGATTACCTACTTTGGCAACTCGACTTAACACCATTCACTGACACCGACCGAAGCATCGCTTTTGCATTAATAGATGCCATCGATGACTATGGCTACCTCACTGTAACTTGTGAAGACATCCTTGAAAACTTCGACAATGAAGAGATCGAGCTTGATGAAATTGAAGCCGTACGTAAACGAATTCAGCAGTTTGACCCACTAGGTGTCGGCTCAGTAAATCTGCAAGATTGCTTGTTACTGCAACTGGCAACTTTCCCCCAAGATACTCCTTGGCTCAACGAAGCTAAGTTAGTACTTACTAGCCATATCGACCAACTCGGCAACCGCGATTACAAACTGGTTATCAAAGAAACCAAATTGAAAGAAGCAGAACTACGTGAAGTTTTGCAACTGATTCAACAGCTGGATCCTCGCCCTGGCAGTAAGATTACTCCGGATGAAACTGAGTATGTAGTTCCGGATGTATCTGTCTTCAAAGATCTTGGGAAATGGTTAGTGACTATTAACCCTGATAGTGTACCTAAGCTGAAAGTGAATCAGCAGTACGCAGATCTGGGTAGTAAAGGCAACAGCGCCGACAATCAATACATCCGCTCAAATTTGCAAGAAGCAAAGTGGCTAATTAAAAGCCTAGAGAGCCGAAATGAGACGCTACTCAAAGTTGCGCGATGCATTGTTGAACATCAACGTGATTTCTTCGAACATGGCGAAGAAGCGATGAAACCAATGGTTCTGAATGATGTTGCGTTAGCCGTTGATATGCACGAATCCACGATCTCTCGTGTAACGACTCAAAAATTCATGCACACGCCACGTGGTATCTTCGAACTCAAATACTTTTTCTCAAGCCATGTCAGCACTGACAATGGCGGTGAATGTTCATCTACAGCAATTCGTGCACTCATTAAGAAGCTTGTCGCAGCGGAAAATACCGCGAAGCCTCTAAGTGATAGTAAGATTGCTGCTTTACTGGCTGACCAAGGAATTCAGGTAGCTAGACGTACCATAGCGAAATACCGTGAGTCTCTGGGCATTGCCCCATCGAGTCAGCGTAAACGCCTGCTATAAGCTAATTTAGTCGCTATTTACTTAGTAACTATAGCCAGGCAACCAACTGAAAAGGAAAGTCTATGCAAATCAATATTCAAGGCCATCACGTTGATCTTACCGATTCAATGCAAGACTATGTTCACACTAAATTCGACAAACTTGAGCGCTTCTTTGATCATATAAATAGCGTCCAGGTTGTTTTAAAAGTTGAGAAAATCAATCAAATCGCAGAAGCTACCCTGCATATAAATCAGGGGGAAATCCATGCGACAGCAACTGATGAAAGCATGTATGCCGCGATTGATTCATTGGTTGATAAACTCGTCCGCCAACTCAACAAGCACAAAGAAAAGCTAAGTAGTCACTAACATGCAATTAAGCGAAGTACTTTCATTGGACTGCACCAAAAGTGCAGTCCAATGCACAAGCAAAAAAAGAGCCCTTGAGCTCATCAGTCAGATCGCAGCAGAAAGCTGTGGTCAAGATTCAACAGAACTGTTTGAGTGCATGTTGAGCCGTGAAAAAATGGGCAGTACAGGTATTGGTAATGGCATTGCTATTCCCCACGCTCGTATGAATGTCAGTGATAAAGCGATTGCTGTATTACTGCAATGCCAAGATCCCATCGAATTTGATGCGATTGATAACCGTCCTGTCGACCTACTATTTGCCCTGCTTGTTCCAAGTGAACAATGTAAGGAGCATCTAAAAACCCTTTCTTGTATGGCAGAGCGACTAAACGATAAGCAGACTCTGAAACAGTTGCGTAATGCTCAAAGCGATCAAGAGCTTTACGACATCATGATTCAAGTGCCAACTTGCGAGCAATAACATGCGGTTAATCGTTGTTAGTGGCCAATCAGGGGCCGGTAAAAGTGTTGCGCTACGAGTCCTTGAAGACTTGGGGTATTACTGTGTCGATAACCTGCCAGTAAACCTGCTCAACGACTTTGTCGAATCGGTACGTGAGATAAATCAAAACGTCGCGGTTAGCATTGATATTCGTAATCTACCGAAAGAGCCTCAATTAGTTACAGAGATGCTAGAACAGCTAGAGTCTGCCACTAATATTGATGTGAACGTCTTGTTCCTCGATGCGAGCAAGCAGACGTTACTCAAGCGCTACAGCGAAACACGTAGAATTCACCCTTTATCGATCGGCCAAGAAAAGCTCTCTCTTGAGCAAGCGATTGATTTAGAGAAGACACTCCTGACACCTCTCGCAGAGCAAGCATGCATTGTGATTGACAGTAGCGACTGCAACCTCTACGAATTGAGTGAAAAGGTTCGATTTAAAGTTGAAGGTCAAGAGAAGCAAGAGCTGATTATTGTCTTTCAATCTTTCGGTTTTAAGTATGGCCTGCCAAGTGATGCCGACTATGTGTTCGACGTTCGCTTTTTGCCTAACCCACACTGGGAACCCGCACTACGACCACTAACTGGGCTAGATGCACCAATTCACTCTTTTCTTGAAGAACACTCAGAAGTTCTTGAACTCAAGCAACAGATCCAAGGCTTTGTTGAACAGTGGTTACCAATGTTAGAGAAGAACAATCGAAGTTACCTGACGGTCGCGATTGGCTGCACTGGCGGCAAACACCGCTCGGTTTATCTAACTCAGAAAATTGGTGAGTACTTCGAGCAACTTGGCCATCAAGTCCAAATCAGACACGCCTCCCTAGAGAAGCACCAACAGGGCTAACCATGGAATTAACTCGAACTGTACTGATCCAAAATCGCTTGGGTCTTCACGCTAGAGCAGCCGTAAAGTTGGTTGAGCTTGCACAAAGCTTTGATGCAACCATCACTATCCATAGCGAAGAAGACAAAACAGCGACAGCTGACAGCGTAATGGGGCTACTTATGCTGGAATCAGCACAAGGGCAACATATTACTATTCAAGCTGCAGGCACCGACTCACAGCAAGCACTGGATGCCGTCTGTCATCTCATTGAAGACAAGTTTGATGAGGGTGAGTAGCGAAAACGCTTCACTCACAACGCCTAAGACTCAAACAACGAACCAACCAATATTAAATCTTAGTTCTATCTAAGTTTATGATTTAAATAAGCCCCAGAATTAAGTTACTATTCCAACCATTGTTAGAATAATGAGATAGGAGGAAAATATGGCAGAGCAATTAGAATTCGACCAAGCTCACCAAACCCTCCAAGAAGTCAGCGAAGCCCTAGAAAACGGCCGATTTGTTCACGTACGCCGACAACTTCAGGACATGGAACCTGAAGATATTGCACACCTTTTAGAAGCCTCCCCTCGCAAAAGTCGTGACGTACTCTGGCAACTCACCGATCCTGAAGACTACGGTGAAATTCTTGATGAACTAAACGAAGATGTCAAAGATGCTCTTGTGTCGAAAATGGCACCTGAGACCTTAGCAGAAGCAACCGAAGGCATGGAAACCGATGACGTCGCGTACGTACTTCGAAGCCTACCTGATGATGTTTCTCGCGAAGTCCTTTCTCAAATGGACTCTGTTGATCGTGCATTAGTTGAAACCGCCCTGTCGTACCCTGAAGATTCAGCGGGTGCGATCATGAATACCGACGTAATCACGATTCGTGGTGATGTCGATGTTGATGTTGTATTACGCTACATGCGTATGCGTGGCGAACTGCCCGATGCAACTGATGCACTATATGTTATTGATGAAGAAGAACGTCTTATCGGTAACCTATCGCTTACCACACTGGTAACGACTCAGCCTGATGTGGCAGTTTCCGAAGTGATGGAGGATGCCGACGAAGCGATCGCGGTTGAAACCAGCGCTTCCGATATTGCGAGCCTGTTCGAACGTCGTAATTGGGTTTCAGCGCCAGTAGTTGATAGCAATCAACACCTTGTTGGTCGTATCACCATCGATGACGTGGTTGATGTTATCCGTGAAGATGCCGAGCACTCAATGATGAGTATGGCGGGTATGGACGATGACGAAGATACCTTCGCACCAGTCGTAAAGTCCGCTCGTCGTCGTAGTGTGTGGCTTGGTGCCAACGTACTCGCGGCACTTGCTGCAGCATCGGTATCGAATATGTTTGAAGCAACGCTCGACCAAATGGCAGCGATTGCAGTACTGATGACTATCGTACCTTCAATGGGTGGTGTTGCTGGTAACCAAACCGTTGCTTTGGTTATTCGTGGTTTGGCACTCGGTCATATCGGTGACAGTAACAAACGCGAACTGCTACTCAAAGAGGCGGCCATCGGCTTCCTAAACGGCGTTCTATGGGCCGTTATCATTGGTGGTATCGTGGTGGCTTGGAAAGGTAACTGGATACTGGGAGGTATCATCTCAGCGGCGATGATGACTAACTTGATTGTCGCAGGTATTGCAGGTGTAACTATCCCAGTGATGCTGAAGAAAATGAATATCGATCCAGCCCTTGCTGGCGGTATGGCACTGACCACAGTAACCGATGTTATTGGCCTATCGGTGTTCTTAGGCTTAGCAACCATTCTTATTTAAATCATACTTATCTAGCGTGAATAAACAGATAGCCTATCTAAGACGATACGCTGAATACAAAAAGGGAGCCATCGGCTCCCTTTTTAATGCATCAGGTTTAAGTCTCATGTTTAGACTGAAGTAAATTACTCACCCGCGACTTTCATCGACTCAAGCAGGATAGAACCCGTTTGAATTTGCGAACGTGTTTCTACGTCGTTACCAACCGCTACAATCTGAGTAAACATGTCTTTTAGGTTACCCGCAATCGTCACTTCCGATACTGGGTATTGGATCTCTCCGTTCTCAACCCAGAAACCCGCAGCGCCACGAGAGTAATCACCCGTTACGGTATTAACGCCTTGGCCCATCACTTCCGTCACTAAGAAGCCTGTACCTAGCTCTTTTAGCATCTGCTCAAAGTTTTGACCGGTCGATTTAACAAACCAGTTATGAATACCACCAGCATGACCTGTTGGTGTCATATCCATTTTACGTGCGGCATAGCTCGTTAGCAGGTAAGTTGCTAACACGCCATCAGTGATGATTTCGCGATCTTGAGTGTAAACACCTTCGCTATCAAATGGGCTCGAAGCCAAGCCACGCAGGATATGAGGACGCTCTGATATATTGAACCAATCCGGTAGAATTTTCTGTCCTAGATGATCCAATAAGAAAGAGGATTTACGGTAAAGATTACCACCACTGATTGCCATCACAAGGTGACCGATCAGGCCAGTAGCAACATCGTTAGCGAACATAATTGGGTATTGGCCTGTTGGTAGCTTTTTCGCATCCAAACGGCTAATGGTCTTTTCTGCAGCTTCCTGACCTACACGCTCAGGCGTCCACAGCTCATCACGGTGACGTGCAACGGTGTAGCTGTAGTCACGTTCCATTTCACCGTTAGCGCCTTGTCCAATCACGCAGCAGCTCGTGCTGTGGCGGCTTGAAGCGTAGCTTGCTAGTAAGCCATGGCTGTTACCATAAACCTTAACACCGTAGTGACTGTCGTAGCTCGCGCCATCGCTTTGTTTGATCTTGTCGCTGTAAGCTAACGCTTGCTTCTCAGCAGCAATCGCAATCTCAGCGGCATAATCTGGGTTAGGCTCATCAGGGTGGAAAAGATCCAAGTCTGGAATTTCTTTTACCATGTATTCTTTTGCTGCAGGACCTGCAAACGGGTCTTCAGATGTGTACTGAGCGATATCAAGTGCGGCTGCTACCGTTTGGGCAATCGCCTTCTCGCTCAGATCAGATGTAGATGCGCTGCCTTTTTTCTGGCCGCGATAAACAGTAATACCAAGCGCACCATCACTATTAAATTCAACGTTTTCCACTTCACACATACGTGTTGAAACACTTAAACCCGTTGACTTAGTAATAGCAACTTCAGCGGCGTCGGCACTCACAGAGGCCATGTCCAACGCTTTTGCTACTGCGGCTTCTAGCTCAACTCTTTGCTGGGCGACTTGCTGTTTTACATCCATATCTATTCTAATTTTGTAGGTCAATATTACGTAGGATAACAAGAATTTCGCTTTCTCCCCAAGATTCTTGCTAAAATAGGCAATATATTCGTTTGAGATAGTGACATAGGCAGAAAAGATGGCTCGCAAAAACCAAAAAGCCCCATGGGAACCAGAAGAAGAAATCATCTGGGTAAGTAAGACAGAAATGAAAACCGACATGGAAGCGCTACAAAAACTGGGGGAAGAACTTGTTTCCCTGAAGCCTTCTGTATTAGACAAGTTTCCTCTGTCTGAAGATTTGGCACAAGCGATTAAAGATGCACAACGCTTTAAAAATGAAGCGAAGCGCCGTCAACTTCAATACATTGGTAAAGTAATGCGCAATGTTGATCCTGAGCCAATTCAAGCGGCTTTGGATAAAGTACGTAACAAGCACTCGCAAGCAACCGCTGAGCTGCACAAGCTTGAGCAACTGCGTGATCGTGTTGTTGCTGAAGGCGATGCTGCCATTTCAGAAGTCATGGACATGTACCCTGAAGCAGACCGTCAGCGTCTTCGTCAGCTAGCTCGCCAAGCTAACAAAGAGAAATCAGCGAACAAGCCAGCAAAGGCTTCTCGTGAGATCTTCCAAATCTTAAAAGAGCTAAAGCTAGAAGACTAATCTTTGTTGCTTTACTCTGTAAGATAATAAAAGACCTAGCGCATGCTAGGTCTTTTTGTTTTCGGTGTATTCAGTATCAAAACACATTCAATATCAAAACTATCACTCACCCGCTTTCACAAACGAACTGAGTTCTGGTTGTGGGTGGTCAGCGGTAAGCTCGGCTATTGAGTCTTCAACCAACACCTTCCCCAATGCGACAAACACAAACTTGTTCGCAATACTGCGAGCGTCACCTAAGTGGTGTGTCACCATCAAGACGGTGATGTTGCGCTCTGCCGCTAATCGTTTTACCAAGCTCAACATCTCTTCGCGTAGCAAAGGGTCAAGCGCAGAGAAAGGTTCATCAAGTAACCAAATATCGTGTGGTTGAACAAAACAACGCGCCAGTGCGACACGCTGACGTTGCCCACCAGATAATTGTTCAGGCAGCCTATCTAAGTACTCCGCTACACCCACCTGCGCAGCCGCTTGCTCAACGTCGAGCTTTTGGGTTGCCGTAAGCTTTAACCCCGGATGCAAGCCTAAGCCAATATTTTCACGCACCGTGAGGTGAGCAAATAGGTTGTGTTCTTGGAACAACATCGCCAGCGGGCGTTGGTGCGCTTCTTTGCCAATCAATGATTGTCCTGCCACCGAGATCTCACCCGATGTCGGCTCAATAAACCCAGCAACCAATGCAAGTAGCGTTGATTTACCCGCACCACTTGGTCCCATCAGAGCAACAATATCGCCCTGCTCAGCTTGGAAATCAAAACTAAACAACTCTTGGTGATAGTGGTAATCCACATCTTTCATCACTAACATCATCGGTTCCTTAACTTTTTAGCATTGAGATTTGAGGTTCGAGTAAATAAAAATTCAATGAAGCTAAAACTGCCCACACTCAACAGCAGCAGACTAACCGAAACAACGGCTGCGGCTTCCATCTGATAGCTGCCTAGCAATTGGAATAGGTACAAAGGCAGTGTTCTAAAGTCTTGGCTACCAAATAAGGCAATCGCACTTAAGTCGCCCATCGCCAGCATAAAGCTGATCGAGAAGGCTTGCGCCATCGGCTTACGTAATGCGCGCCACTCCACCAACCTAAAGCGAGTGAATCCTGTCATTCCTAAGCTTGCACACACATACTGGTACTGCTGAGACAAATGCAGCATAGGTTGAGCTAAGGTTTTAATTACGTAAGGCAGTGCCATTAAACTGTTGACGGCAATCACGATAAAGAAAGCCAAGCTGAACACATCGGTAAATGAGCGTAATAGTAGGAAGATACCCGTACTGATCACTAGCCCCGGAGTGACTAAGATAATAGTGCCAATCAGCTCGATTTTATCGGCTCGAAAGTTCTTATTCTGTAAGCGCCATGCTCTGCTGGTCAGTAGTATCGCGATACCAATACCAACCGCGATAACACTTGCTAATGACGCGACTTTAACCGAGGTCATTAATGCCGCCCAAAACGGCTCACTGCTGAGTACTGTCAGTGCTTGCGAGTTAATACCACTGACGATAACCATAGCTAATGGCGGCAATACCAGCATTGAGACTATGATGATCCAGAAGCTGTCCCAAGCTTTTGACCACCAGCTGTCCTTAACCAAATATTTCTCTTCCGCCAACTGGCTGGCCGTCACAGAAATAGGTTTCGATAGGCGTTGAATGCTGACCGCGAGCACTCCACACAGCAGCATTTGCCATATCGCAAGTAGCGCGCCAGCCTGCAGGTCAAAGTCGAATTTGATTGCTTGATAGATGGCGAGCTCAATGGTGGTCGATTTCGGACCACCACCCAACGCCATCACGGTAGCAAAGCTGGTGAAGCACAGCATGAACACTAAGCCACACACATGCGGTAATTGCTGCCTTAGCCTCGGCCATTCAACCCATTTAAATTTATTCCAATGGCTCATGCCTAAGTGAGCACAGAGTTTATGCTGCTCGGCAGGCACAGTATCTAACGCTTGCAAAAGTAAACGACTAGCATAAGGCAAGTTAAAGAAAACATGCGCCAACAAAATACCATTCAAGCCATAAATCGAAAATGGCAGTTCAATATCGAAGTTCGCCAAAAACTTAGCTAACCAACCACTATTACCATAGATCGCAAGTAAGCCAAATACACCGACTAACACCGGCAGGACTAAGGTGGACGCGAACAACCTTAACAACAAAGCGCGTCCAAAAAATTGTCTACGGCACAGCGCATGAGCAATAGGTATAGCAAAGCCAACACTCAGCACTGTTGAGAGTGTCGCTTGATAAAAGCTGAATTTCGTTACATGCCAATAGTAGGGATCGGACCATACTTGGCTGATATCAAGAGAAGGGGCATTGCTAAGCAATGCCCCAACTGCTGAAACCACGAAGGCGGTAATGAGTATCGCAACCCAGATCCCGACCTTAGGTGTTTTCTTTATCATAAATTGATTTTTTACCGTAAATGGTTCACTCCAAACATAACGAATGAACCTTTAAATACAGAAAGCTAGTTTTTTTAAAGTACGTTAGAAAGCTCATTTTTTAAATAGTAAGTTAAAAAGTAAGTGCGCTCTGCCACTCTCGGATCCAAGGCTTGCGCTTAGCGGCAATTTCTTCAGGCGTGAAGCTTAGCGCTTTCTGAGGAACCGTAAGTTGCTCGAACCCTTTTGGAAGCTCAATATCGGTCACTGGGTACATCCAGTTGCCTGTTGGCATCGCCGATTGGAATTCATTACTTAGGATAAACGCCATAAAATCATCAGCCAGTTTCTCGTTCTTACTGCCTTTAACTTTAGCGGCCACTTCAACTTGAGTGTAATGCCCTTCTTCGAAGCTTGCTGCTGCGTACTTAGAATCGCTCTCAGCAATAATGTGGTAAGCCGGAGACGTTGTGTAAGACAACACTAAATCCGACTCACCTTCTAGGAACATAGAATAAGCTTCAGACCAACCTTTGGTTACAGTCACTGTTTTCTGAGCAAGCTTCTTCCATGCTGCTGTCGCTTCATCACCGTATACCGACTTCATCCAAAGCATCATGCCTTGACCTGGTGTTGATGTACGTGGGTCTTGGTAGATAACCTTAAGATCATCTCGCAGCTCAACCAGTTCTTTCAAGCTCTTCGGCGGGTTTGCCAACTTCTCTTTGTTGTAAACAAAAGCAAAGTAGCCAAAGTCATAGGGAACAAAAGTGCTATCGTTCCAACCATTAGGAAGCGTTACTGATGAAGTATCAACATTATGCTCAGCCAATAAGCCCGTCGCTTTCGCTTCAGCCATCAGGTTGTTGTCGAGACCTAGCAAGATATCGGCTTTGCTATTGCCCCCTTCAAGACGTAAACGGTTCAGGATAGAGACGCCATCTTCTAGCGCGACAAAATTCACATCACAACCACATTTTTCTTCGAATGCTTTTTCAACGGCAGGACGAGGGCCCCAATCCGCAGCAAAAGAGTCATAGGTGTATACGGTCAAAGTATTGTCTGCAGCAAAGGCAGAAAAAGAGATCGCTGTAGTAACAGCAAGAGTAGTTAATGTGAATTTCACTGGACGCTCTCCATAGTCTGAGCGGCACAGGTTTGAGGGAGGAGAACGGTAGAGGTTGTTCCTAACTCAATTCCTACGCCAGCATTATCTGGTTCAGGTTTACGGGTCCCAAGCATCTGCTTGATCTCAGCTCGCATTCATTATTTGAATGGTTCGCTCCCCGATGAGTGTTCAGAATTGTAATTTGATTTTTAACAATAAGCTATCAAGTTTGGATCAATTACGTTGATCGTAGCCCCAACGTGGCACTAAACCTTGTTCGATACCAAGATGATCAAGAATACGCGCCACCATAAAGTCGACCAGATCTTCAATAGACTTAGGTTGGTGATAAAACCCCGGAGCCGCAGGCATGATCGTCACGCCCATGGTCGATAGTTTGTGCATGTTCTCTAGATGAAGCGTAGAAAATGGCGTTTCACGAACTACCAATAACAGTTGACCTCGCTCTTTCATGACCACGTCTGCTGCTCGCTCAATCAAGTTATCCGACAAGCCGTGTGCAATCGAAGCCAAACTTCCCGCAGAACATGGACACACTACCATCTGCTTAGGCGCTGCTGAACCAGAGGCAACCGGTGAGAACCAGTCGTCTTTGCCACACACCACAAGCTTTTCTGGGGCGCAGCCAAGGTGTTTAACCAAAGCTTGTTTCGCCGCATCCGGCCCAGCAGGTAACTTAAGCTCATGCTCGGTCGCCAATACCACTCGCGCAGCCGATGAAATCAGCAAATAGACCTGATAATCGGCCGCCAAAAGGCATTCAAGTAAACGTAGGCCATAAGGCGCACCGGATGCGCCAGTGAAAGCAAGAGTTATCGCTTTATCGTGTTTTGTCATGTTCTCAATTACTTCAAATTATAAGGTCGTGGATGCCGTTAGCCTTTGAGTGCCAATCCATCCAACAGTTTTTGGTGAATACCACCAAAGCCACCATTACTCATTACCAAGATTTGGTCACCCGCTTGTGCCTCTGAGACAATTTTAGCAACGAATGCATCCATGTCATCACTCACGTGTGCAGGTTGGTGACAAGCGTCTGCAACATCTTGAACCGACCAATCAATGTTACCCGGTTGGAATAAGTAGGTAGAATCCGCCTGCTTCAACGAATCAGCCAAGGTTTCTTTGTGCACACCACGTTTCATGGTGGCAGAACGAGGCTCTAAAACGGCAATGATCTTCTTAGTGTCGACCTTATTACGTAACCCGCCTAGCGTAAGTTCAATCGCCGTTGGGTGATGAGCAAAATCGTCATAAACAGAAACACCTGCCACCTCGCCTTTAAACTCCAAGCGGCGCTTAGTGTTAATGAAAGTAGCTAGTGATTCACACGCTAAGTCAGGAGTCACACCTACGTGTCGTGCAGCTGCTATCGCCATCAAGGCATTGTTTACGTTGTGGTCGCCCACTAAATCCCAGTTTACCGTTCCAACACATTCATTTTGGAAGTAGACCTCAAATTGAGAGCCGTCTTTGACTAACTTCTTAGCATCCCAATCGCCTTGCTCGCCGCTTGATTCAGTCTCACTCCAACAGCCACGAGATAGAACATCTTGAATAGCCACATCTTGTTTAGGTGAGAAAATACGGCCATTGCTTGGCACAGTGCGCACTAAGTGATGGAACTGACGTTTAATCGCCTCAAGATCATCGAAGATGTCCGCATGATCGAACTCTAGGTTATTCATGACCAAGGTTCTTGGGTGGTAATGGACGAACTTAGATCGTTTATCGAAAAAAGCACTGTCATATTCGTCAGCTTCGACCACGAAGAACATGCTTTCACCAAGGCGAGCAGAGATACCAAAGTTACCCAACACACCGCCAACTAAAAAGCCCGGTGCATAGCCACAGTCTTCCAAGACCCAAGCCAGCATGCTTGATGTCGTGGTCTTACCATGCGTTCCCGATACCGCCAACACCCAACGGTCATGCAGCAAGAATTCTTGCAACCACTGAGGGCCAGAGGTGTATCTAAGATTGTTATCCAATACATACTCAACACACGGGTTACCACGGCTCATCGCGTTACCGATAACCACGAGATCCGGCCTTGGCTCGAGTTGGCTAGGGTCGAACCCTTCAATAATGTCAATCCCTTGAGATTCCAACAAAGTGCTCATTGGTGGGTAAACATTCGCGTCACTACCGGTAACCTTGTGACCTAGTTGACGAGCCAATACCGCAGCACCACCCATAAAGGTGCCACAAATTCCTAAGATATGAATATGCATAAATTGCTTCCAAACGCTTGGCTAAATAAACGATGCCCTAATTAAAACGGCTTGCACTCATTATCATTAAATAGCGGTTAAAAGCGAGCGGCAATGCAAAACAAATTTAGTCGACATAGTAAGTGAGATCTGCGTCGCTTAGTTCATTACCATTAAAAAGATCTAGCCTTTAGAATTTAGGTAAGCGTCTAGATGAATAAAGCCCGTACAAGAGGCCAATTCTATAGTGCTCAAATCCCCCTAATATTCAGAGAAGTTTAAGGAAATAACATGTCTGAGATGCGCACCCTTGGTGAGTTCATTGTTGCAAAACAAAATGACTTCCCCCATGCAAGCGGTGATCTATCATCCCTTTTGTCATCAATTCGTCTTGCTGCAAAAATTGTTAACCGCGAAATTAACAAGGCAGGTCTTGTCGATATTACTGGCGCTGTTGGTACAGACAACGTTCAAGGTGAAGAGCAACAAAAGCTAGACCTGTACGCTAACGACAAATTTAAAGCCGCACTTGAAGCCCGAGACCAAGTTTGTGGTGTCGCGAGTGAAGAAGAAGACGAAGCCGTCGCCTTCAATAAAGAGCTCAACAAAAACGCAAAATACGTTGTACTGATGGATCCACTTGATGGTTCTTCAAACATCGATGTGAATGTATCGGTTGGTACAATTTTCTCAATCTACCGCCGAGTATCACCGATTGGTACTCCACCAACACAAGAAGATTTCCTACAACCTGGACACAAGCAAGTAGCTGCGGGTTACGTAATTTACGGTTCTTCAACCATGCTTGTTTACACAACAGGTGCTGGCGTAAATGGCTTCACCTACGACCCATCACTGGGTACCTTCTGTCTATCTCATGAAAACATGATGATCCCTGACGAAGGTAAGATTTACTCAATCAACGAAGGTAACTACATTCGTTTCCCTACAGGTGTTAAGAAGTACATCAAGTACTGTCAGGAAAGCGAACCAAGTGATAATCGTCCTTACACTTCTCGCTACATTGGTTCTCTTGTCTCTGATTTTCACCGTAACCTACTTAAAGGCGGCATCTACCTGTACCCAAGTACAGAAAGCCATCCTCAAGGCAAGCTGCGTCTATTGTATGAGTGCAACCCAATAGCCTTCATAATGGAGCAAGCTGGTGGTATCGCCTCCGATGGTGCCCAACGCATCATGGATATCAAACCAACAGAGCTACACCAACGTGTACCTTTCTTTGTCGGTTCGAAGAGCATGGTAAAAAAAGTAGAAGAGTTTCTTGAGCTTAACCCAGACTAAACCATTCGTTTATTTATAAAATTAACGTCATCAAAAAAGCCAGCATTCATATGCTGGCTTTTTGTTGTTCGCTGCGTTAAACAATCACCGAATTATTGAACGCTATACTTTGATTCAGCACCACGTTCGTAGTTGAAACGGAACCATTTATCGACGTCGTCACAAATCCCAAGGTAAGTCTCACCACGGCGCCCTAGCGCTCTCGGGTTTTGAGAACAATACTGAGTTTTACCCATTTCATAACCCTGACCATAAGCGCCATATAAGTCTGCATCAATGGATGGTGAAGACGCGGCTTCAGCCAAACTTGCTTCAGTCTGCTTGATTTTTCCTTTTAGCGCCATTTCTTCGCCAAAGCTCTGCCAATCGGCTGTGTTCATTGACGTTGGTGGCGGAGTTTGCGCACAACCAAATAACATTACTGATAGCACCAATAATAGATATTTCATAATTTCCTCCTAGTGGAAAAGACTAGCCTGTACATTGAGACTTTTAGCTATTGCGTCAGAATGCTTCCAGTAGTTCATTCACTATAGCGGGTTGTTCTGCTTACACCAGTCACCCGAAAGTATTTCTTTATTAGCTGTTAGATCAAGCTGATATAAATATACCCATGCTAATCCAAATATAGTCTCTATTTGCTCGCGACGATACTCAACAGGAACATCTTCTAGCCGATCGAGCGACTCCAAAATTTCGTCGTTAATGATATAGACCTCGCCAGCGACACTTTTCTTTCCGAAAATCATCGCCGGATACGCAACTAAATCAAAAAGTGCGTATTCCTCAGGTGTGTCAAACCTTCCTAAACACTCACACTGTTTTAAATAGTGGTGGTTCGATTGGTCTTTTCTCAATGTCCCATAAACAAAAATGAGGTGCTGCATACTCACTCCCTAGCATTCGTCATCCGCTAATCAATCACCGCTCAAAGTGTTACTCAAATTCAAATTGATAGAGAAGATCCACAGCACTGTCTAGACCCGATACTGCCTCAACGTAGAGATCCTGCATCAATCGATAACGAACGGTAAACTCGCCTAACGAGTTAAAGATACCCACACCATATTTCACCTGTAAACCTGGGAGAATATAGCCGCTTACCGTAACCTGAGAGTCATCCCCAGAGCCTGCTGTATCCAGTTGTAAATCTTGTACACCAAAGGCTTCGCCGATTTCGCCAACAACCTTACCACTCTTCGCCAAACTCAAACCGATCAAGGTTGTTGTCATCGAACCGCTCGACTCACCATCGATATCTTGGCCACGCAAAATATAAGACAGCGCGTTCGCTTGTGGCATCGCTGGATCAGAGTAAATCTCGATGGTCGGCTCTGTCGCAGGGCCTGTCACTCGAATACCTGCGGTCACATCATCCTGAGTATTATCAGGGTTACGAATCGCATTAATGGCTACATATGGCTGATCCGGTGGACCATTCATTAGAATTTTACCCTCTTCGATCAAGAGGTCTTGCCCGAATGATTGGTAAGTACCATCGACGATATTCACTTCACCAGTGATGAATGGGCCTTGGTCTTTTTGAGCTACATTGAGCTTACCAACCAAGTCGCCTTCAAGACCGAAGGCAGACAATTTAAAGTCATCACCAATGGAGATATTAATATTGGTCATCACATTGAATGGGATCGTATCTTCACTTTCAGGCTCAAGATCTTTGTTCAATATCACCTGATCGGAAGACACACCAACCGCTGACGGTGGTAAGTCTTCTACCACAATTCGTCCCCATGGTAGTGCTATGTCACCCGTAATTTTTGCCAGCTCGGGCGTGACATCAATAGTCATATCAGGTACGACCTTAACCTTGACCATCGGCGGGATATCAACCATCAACTCATCGGCAAAAACTCTAACGTTAGAGTGCCATGCTTTAAGATCTTGCCAATCTCCGGTTCCCTCAATATCAAGATGACCGTCAGGCGTTTCTACATTCGCATCCAGTTTTGCACTATAACCATCAAAGTCGAGATCGATACGGCCATCTTTCACATCAACAGGCGTCACATCGCCTTTGACTTGAATACCATCAACCGAGAACTGACCAAAAACTTGAGGGTGCATCAAAGAGCCTTTAACTTGAAGAACACTCTCAAGGTCAGCTTTCAATAGGCTGTACTCACCTAGGATTGGTTGCAAGAAATCGAGGTGGAACGTAGTCAGCTTAATTGCAGCATCGACCATTTTGTCTTCGACAAGAATATCCGGTAGCGACACCGTTCCAGACAGATCACCATTGTCGGAAACATCCAAATTAAAATCGGCATCCAGTTTGTTGTCTTTTAGCTGGGCATTCAATGCAACACTTTCCCAACCCAGTGTGATTGGCTCGCCAACTTGTTGAACAACCTGACCTTTCGGCATATCAACGCTTACCGTAACCTCAGGCTCACCTTGTTCAGACCACTTGGCATGAGCTTTAACATTCACTAAACCTTGCAGTTGCGTCTCTTTAGGAACAAAGGCTTTGATCTGCTCGAAGTCGAACTGGTTGATTGCAATCTTGGCCTCACCTGATTTTCCGGCGCGGATATCCTCATCCAGACACACACTCGAACTAGATTGTTTCCAACAGTGAGCTTGAACGTCGGCAAACTGCTTATCGACATCCGCCTTTATCGCGACAGGCTGGTCTAATACCCAAGGCCCCTGCTGAGTGGTGATTTTGACTCTGTCTAACGAGCCATCCCAAATAAGAGAAGGCTTCTGAATCAATTCTCCAGAGATAGCCAAGCTAGTCGACACGATGTCGGATATCACATCAAGTGTCACTGTGTGTTTCTTTTCGCCACCACTCACCGTAAGATCAATGCTTTCCACGCTTTGATCTTGATAGGTTAGGTTCTTAGCTTTTAATACAAGATCGGCTTGAGCTTCAGGCAATGGTAGGGGAACCACCGAACCATTAAGCGATAGGGATTCTAGTGTTGCTTCGTTATTCCAATCGACCTTATCAACATTAAGTGCAAGATCGACTTCAGGCTCTTTCGTGGGGCCGCTAAGTTGGATGTTACCAATCACTTGTCCTTTCAAGTCTGGAACACTTTTCACCAGCTCAGGGAAGTAAATATCAACGCCCATATCCCATTGCTTATCAAGCTGTCCCTGTGCCTTAATCGAGTTAACACCATGAGCCAAGCTCAAGCCGCTGGTTTGCAGTTTAGGCTCACCACTTGCACTACGATCCGACGCTGACAACTGACCTTCGATGTCCAACGGGTAATCACGCAAGATACCCTCGATATCAAGCTTAGGTAGCTCAATCGCCCAACCGCCCGCTTCCGTCAACTCACCCGAGGTGACTATGCTTCCGCTAATGTTACCCTCGGCTTCTGGCCACTGTAGGCCCGGTTGAATATCTTTGAGTGTCACGTCAGCTTGCCAGTTAACGAGACTCTTCCAGTTCGCTTTAACGACACCGTTAAGTTCACCGCCTAGCGTGTTCAGCTTTAGACGCTCGAGCTCAATCTGCTCAGTGGTACCTTTACCCTGTAGGTCGATGGCTAACGCAGGAATATCCTTACCATTAGCTTCGCCTTTGAGCTGCACATTAAAACCATCTAATGAGCCATTGGCTTTGAATTTATCAATTGCAGCTTGGTAATCGCTTTTTCCGGTAAGAGGCCATTGCGCTTTACCTCCCTCTAAAAGAAGGTCAAATGGTAGAGTTGGCTCTAGGGGTTGAATATCCCCAGACAGTTTTGCCTCAATCGATTCAGAAAACTGAGAATCTAGATGCAGTTTAGCCACGCTGCCTTGCGCCTTCAGCGACAGTTTCTGGCCAGCAAGGTCGGTTTCTTTCACCAAAGCATCTAAAGAAAGATCTAACGGGTAACCACCTTTAAGCTCAACCTTAGCCGCAAGATTAGCGCTTGCTTGTGGCATATCGAGGTCTAGAGTGGAAACATCTACCGTATGTTTACCTGCTCGAGCTTCTAGCCCAAGGTGGTTCACTACAATTGGGGTTTCTTGTTCTAAGGTGAAACGGTTGAGGTCAAAACGCTCCAGTACAACCTGTAAAGGAATCCAGACTTCAGGCAGCTCGATCGCTGTTTTAACGGTTGATTCTGGCTCTACCTTTTCGGTTTGCGGTTCTTTTGTCGACTCAGCAAGCTTAACTTTGAGGTCATTGAACAAGGTTGGCGATACCGTCAGCTTTTCACCCTGCATACTCAGAGCTGTGGAGAACAAGCTCCATTCAATTTCATGCCCCAAGATATTCAGTTTGATATCAGACAAAGCAATACGGTTGATCACTATTGGTAGTGGTGTTTTCACCGATGTTACGGGCGGTGTAGGCTCTGCTTCTTCTGTAGAAGCTGGCGGTAATTCAGTAAATGCGAAGTCCAACCCTTGAATAGCTAAACGATCGACACACAGCTTAGGATCGAGCAGACAGCGTGGATTAATAGCCAAGTTCAGCTTTTGAACCTTAGTATCGATATGAAGGCTATCATCTTTGAACTGGACATTATTAAGCGTAAAGCTTGGAAAAAGAGCGCCTTTAGTACTTTCCACTTTAAGTTGTGGCAATGCTTTTTCAGCGCCCCACAGCACGGTGTTCAACCCCGGATTGGTGAACAAAACAAAACCGAGCAAGGCTATCAACAATAGCAAAATAGACGTCAATGAAATCGAAGTCCATTTTATGCACTTACCCACAACGTTAATCATAATTCAGGCCCTAAACTAAAGTGCAGTTGGAACTCATCGCCTTTCTTCGCATCTAGGCCCCAAGCAAAGTCTAAACTCACAGGACCTACAGGAGAGGCCCAACGCACCCCGACACCGGTGCCGTGCTTCCACTCTGGCTTATCATTGAATGCATCACCAATATCGTAGAATGCAGCACCCCACCAGTTTCCAACTAAGCGGTATTGGTATTCAAACGAGCTGGTTGCCATGTATTTTGCGCCGGTTAGTGCGCCACTTTCATCTCGAGGAGAGATAGACTCATAGCCATAACCACGAATGCTATTATCACCACCAGCAAAGAATCTTAGAGAGGGAGACAGCTTTTCAAACTCGTCGGCAAAGTTACCGCCGAATTGAAGGCGAGTTAAACCGCGGTGATTATTACCAATGCTGCGAATCCATGCTGTTTGCCCTTGAAAACGCACCACCTTAGTTTCCGATAATAAGGTGTCATCAGCAGCCTCAACCATAATGGTTTGTTTATCGCCCCACATCGGCATCGACCCACCACGCGTTCGAGTTCGCGAGAAAGAGATACCCGGCAACACGAATTGCGCTAAGTCATCTTGCAAACCTTGTTCATAGTTTTCGACCAAGTATCGAATAAATACAGTACGTTGCCAGCCATTATCCAGACGCCAATATCTTTCTAAGGCTAAGTTTGACTCCAAACTTTTGGTATCTCGATTATCCAAATTCTTCATACCGTACTTAATTTGATAGTAGTCATTAAGCACGTCATCCAATGGGATTTTATAAGTCGCGGTAATCGTCTGCTCGGGCTTGGAGATCGACAGGCTACTATTAAAGCTATGACCTTTCTCGTTAACCCAAGGTTTCTTCCATTTTAGGGTGCCTTTTACACCAAGGTCTGTTGATACACCGATACCTGTTTCGATTTGGTTACGCGCTTGCGGAGCAAGGCTGACCTTCATCGGAATTTCACGGCCTTCGCCCAATTGGCTTAAATCAGGTTCAACAAAAACAGAAGAAAACCAATCCGTATTGGACAGGTTTTGGTTGTACTCACCGACTTTGGTTATCGAGTAAGGTTCGCCATCCTCAAATGGTTTGAGTGACTGCACCTTATCTTCTTCAATCTGGCTACCAGTAACCTGAGTGGTACCAAAGTGGTAGCGTATACCACTGTTATAATGAAGACGAACATAAGCTCGGTTTAATTCAGGGGCGACTTCTAGCTTACTGAGAGCATATGCCCCATCGAAATAGCCTTTCGCTAAGCCAAGGTTGCGTATCGACGATTTCAAAGAGTCATAATTACCATGATTCAAAATCGAACCTTTGGACAACTTACTCTTGGCAATCAAGGCTAAAAAGTCTGGATCATCTTTGGCTTCACCAGTCAGAACGATATCGGAAGTATAGATAACAACAGGCTCTCCCGCCTCAACCGTAACGGTCAACTCGGTATCATCTTCGGAGTGAGTAAACGTGATAATAGGTTGGTAGTAGCCTAACGCATTCAGGGCTTCTTTTATCATAGATTCCAAGCGAGACTGGAACCTTAATGAAACCGAATACTCTTCTTCAGGGATCGCACTAAGATAAGCATCAACATTATCCTCAAGCGCTCCATCCAGCCCTTTAATTTCAAGGGAAACATCAGCGAAAGCGAGCGTCGATGACAGTAGAGTGCCAATCAGAACTGGTAAAGTTTTTCTTATCATGTTTAATGGGTGAAGAAGTTATCAATACGTTAATAAGTGAAAAGAAATAATACCGCTAAAAAAGCATTGAGTCTGTAATAAATCCTGGAATAACACGGTCTAATTTAAAGACTTATTCAATCTTGACCAACCGTTAATATGAACCCACAGTAAATAAAAGCCAGCGCGGTAAACGTATGCGAAAAGGAATATAACATGCTAAACAAACAACAACTGGTTTCTGCAGCAACCGCACTACCGGGAAATGCTGACCCAATTCGAATCACTGAGCGCCATTTCGTTAACCAAACCGACCTGCTCGATACGCCTACGGGCTCTCAACAAGAAGTCCTGTTTGGTATGGGATGCTTCTGGGGAGCTGAGCGTTTGTTTTGGCAATTGGATGGCGTTATTTCAACATCCGTTGGTTACGCTGGCGGATACACAGCTAACCCCACTTATGAACAAGTATGTACTGGGCAAACCGGCCATACCGAAGTCGTTCGTGTCATATTTGATAGTGAACAAACCTCTCTAGCTCGAATACTTGAAACCTTTTGGGAGCGTCATGACCCAACTCAAGGAATGCGCCAAGGCAACGATTTAGGGACTCAATACCGTTCCGCGATTTACACCTTCAGTGAAGAACAACAATCTATCGCTGAGCACTCTAAACGTGAATATCAACGAGCAATAACTGAATCTTTAGGCAACGAGATCACGACGGAAGTTCTGCCTGCTGGAAAATATTTTTTCGCAGAAACCTACCACCAGCAATACCTAGCTAAAAATCCAAATGGGTATTGCGGGTTGGGTGGCACCGGTGTCTGCTTCCCTCCACAATAAAGTACAGCTCGACATACCAGCGAGAACGACACGCATTAAAAAAGGGCTTCCATTAAGAAGCCCTTTTCATTGTTAATCTATTCGGTGTAAACAAATCGATAAAGCGCAGTTACACCGGCAACGCTGCAATAGTACCGTTAACTTCTTTAAAAATAGTGAGCTTTTGTTTGTCTGAAACTTCAGGAAGAAGCACCTTGCCTTGGTCGAAGCGAAACTCCCCAACACCTTCAATAGCAAATTGGCCTTTGAACAGGACTTTAACGAAACGCGCCACTTGATGTGGACGGTAAGTAGAAAACTTTCTTAACATAATACAACCTCAATTCCATTTGAGTACTACAGTCACATACCTGAACAGCATCACTATTCAAAGCAGATTTAATCGCTAATTCCTTTAGCAAACAGCAAGATAATCTATTGTTCATCTCGATATTGATGCATTATACCTTTCGGTAACAAGCCTGCAACTTCTTTCCACGCCGTACGATAAAAAAGTTAAAGAGGCATTTTTCAAATTTCATATTATACTTCCTGTGCAAACCAATAAGCGGAACAAAAATATAATGAAAAACAAAACTCTACTGGCTTTTTTAGCCGCAGCCTCTCCACTCTTCGCCAATGCTCACAACCTATCTGTAGGTGCAACTCTGCCTGCTGTCGATGTTAGCAGTTATGGTGAAATCGTACTAAACGACGGAAACACCGGATATCAAGCTTGGGCAACCAACAATCTCCTAGGTAAAGTTCGTGTCGTTCAAGCTATTGCAGGTCGCAGCAGCTCTAAAGAGCTAAACGCACCATTGATGGCCGCCATTACCGCCTCGAAGTTCTCAGAAGACAGCTACCAAACCACCACCATCATCAACCAAGATGATGCTATCTGGGGTACGGGTTCTTTTGTTAAATCGTCAGCAGAAAGTAGCAAAGAAGAGTTTCCATGGTCTTCTATGGTTCTAGATGAAGACGGCGCCGTTGCGTCATCTTGGGCTCTGAAAGAAGAAAGCTCAGCGATTATCGTTCAAGACAAGCAAGGTAAAATCTTGTTTGTTAAAGAAGGTGCATTAAACGAAGCAGAAGTCACTCAAGTCATTGAATTGATTAAAGCGAGTCTTTAATAAGATATTCGCGTCTTTTTCGAGACCTAACCAAAGGATATTGTTATATTATAACAGTATCCTTTTTTAATTCTGTGGTTAATCATCCTGATGTGGCAAAAAACACCTAACAATGTGAAACGCAAAACAGGCTTCTTGCTTGGGCTTATGCTCATGTTAAGCGTGTTAGCCGCAACGCACATAGTAGATATCGCACCAGAACACCACACCTCACACCATTGTGAGCTGTTTTCGATAAATCAGTTTATTACGGCACACTCACTTCCACAGATCCCAGAGTTCCATTCGGAATTTACTGTCGCTATCACAGAGTCAGTTATTTCGTTACAACGCCTATATTTCGCTTATTTGGCACGCTCACCTCCTGTAAATATCGCTTAATTACCACTACTTTTTAATTAACCTTTATTCAGGAAAAAAACATGAAACCTACTATCTTAGCCGTTGTTATCGGCATGACTGTCTCTGCTAGTGTTCTAGCTAACGAAGAATTCCGCTCTCACGAAGCACACGTGCACGGTAAAGTTGAAGTGAACATCGCTCAAGATGGACAAGAGCTACTTGTTGAAGTGACAGCACCCGGTGCTGATGTGGTTGGCTTTGAGCATGCTCCAGAAACGGCTGAGCAAAAGAAAGTGTTTGAACAAGCTATCGCGCAATTAAACAAGCCAGAAGATCTATTTGGTTTCAATAATGCAAGTTGTACTCTGAAGTTCAAGTCAGTGACTAACACCTTGGAAGGCGATCATGATAACCATGAAGGCCATGACCATGCAGAACACGATCATAACGACCACAAAGGCCATGACCACGCAGAGCACGATCATGACGACCACAAAGGCCATGACCACGCAGAACACGATCATGATGACCACAAAAGCCATGACCACGCAGAACACGATCATGATGACCACAAAGGCCATGACCACGCAGAACACGATCATGACGACCACAAAGGCCATGACCATGCTGAGCACGATCATGATGACCACGAAGGCCATGACCACTCAGAAGGCGGCCACGGTGAGTTCACTGTCGAGTACCACTACCAATGTTCTGACATTGAAAAACTGGATACCGTGAATACTCAGTGGTTCTCTAAGTTCAGCAACACAAAATCAATGACTGTAAACCTGCTAACTGACAGTGCTCAAATTCAAGAAGTGCTTAACGCAGATCGTATTAGTTTTCGATTCTAATTAGTATTAGATTGAATTAAACGTAGATAAGCAGCCAAGTAAGTGTTCACTTACTTGGCTGTACAAACCGGTGTGCTCTGGGAATTTATTATTCTGATAACTGTCCAGTAGAGACACCGCTTTAATTATTGGAGCTAATATGTCTTTTGACAGTTCATCACTTGTGGTCAAACTCGAAAATATCAGCTTTCGTTGGAAGCCTGAATTGCCCCCAACGCTAGAGATCACCTCACTGCATATCCAAGCCCAAGAGCACCTTTTCATCAAAGGGCCTAGTGGTTGCGGGAAATCAACATTGTTAGGGTTACTGACCGGAATCAACCAAGCTGAACAAGGCGAAGTATCTATCCTTGGCCAAGATCTCACACAGCTAACACCTCGCCAGAGAGACAAATTCAGAGCCGATCATATTGGTTATATATTCCAACAATTTAACCTGCTTCCTTACTTGTCAGTCATCGACAACGTGACGCTTCCTTGTCAGTTTTCTAAGATTCGTAAGCAGCAAGTCACTAAAAGTCAGAACAGCCTGCAAGCCACCGCTCAAGAGTTGTTGCTCAGATTAAAGCTACCTCAAGCTCTCATGGACAAGCCCGTTACCGAGTTGAGTATTGGTCAACAACAACGTGTTGCTGCCGCTCGTGCTTTGATCGGCCAACCCAAAATCATTATTGCCGACGAACCGACATCAGCTCTGGATCATGACAACCGAGAAGCCTTTATCGAACTGTTGCTAGAACAAGCGAATCAGGCGGGTTCTACCTTGATCTTTGTTAGTCACGATCCAACACTAGAAAAACTGTTCACTCGAACCATAGATTTAAAAACCGTTAACCAAGCTAAGGTTGTCGTATGAAAGTAATTACTCACTTAGCCTTAAAAAGCGTACTCAACCGTAAAGCCACAGCCATTCTGACTATTCTCACCGTGGCGGTGTCAGTGATTCTCTTGCTCGGTGTGGAACGTGTAAGAACCGAAGCTAAGAGCAGCTTTGCGAATACGATTTCAGGTACTGACCTTATCGTCGGTGGCCGCTCAGGTCAGGTAAACCTGCTGCTTTATTCCGTATTTCGAATCGGTAATGCGACCAACAACATCGACTGGAAAAGCTATGAAGAATTTAGCCAGCACAACGCTGTAAAGTGGGCGATCCCAATCTCATTGGGTGATTCACATAAAGGCTTCCGCGTAATGGGCACTAACCATAGCTACTTCGAGAATTATCGCTATGGAAGTAAGCAACCACTTACTTTTCAGCAAGGTAAAGAGTTTAATCAGCTATTTGATGTCGTGATTGGTGCCGATGTCGCGAAGAAGTTAGATTACAAGATTGGTGATCACATCATTCTGGCGCACGGTATCAGTGATGTCGCCTTCAGTCGCCACGACAATCTGCCCTTCACCATTGTCGGAATACTCGCGCCAACCGGCACACCAGTAGATAAAACGGTGCATGTTTCGTTAGAGGCCATTGAAGCGATTCACGTTGGTTGGGAATCGGGAGCTAACCTCGGGCACACACCGGATGCTGAAGCGCTAAAGCAACGTGACTTCCAACCAAAGCAGATTACCGCGATGATGATTGGCCTTAACTCGAAGATCCAAACCTTCGCACTGCAACGAGAAATCAATAACTACCGCCAAGAACCTTTGAGCGCCATTATGCCGGGCATTGCACTTCACGAATTGTGGGGAATGATGGCAGTGGCAGAGCAAGCACTGCTGATTGTTTCAGGGTTTGTTGTAGTCGCGGGACTGCTAGGGATGCTGAGTAGTCTACTCACTAGCTTGCAAGAAAGACGTCGAGAGATGGCCATTCTGCGTGCGATGGGTGCCAGACCTCGTCATGTGTTTGGTTTACTGATCAGTGAAGCCAGTGCGCTAACCTTCCTTGGCATTACATTAGGTGTTGCGGTGTTGTTTGCTCTGATCGCAGTGGTTGCTCCTATTGTGCAACAAAGTTATGGTATCAACATATCGATATCCGCAATCACACCTCATGAGTGGAAACTGCTTATGTTGGTGCAAGTTGCCGGAATCATTATCGGCTTTATTCCCGCTTTCAGGGCTTACCGTCAGTCATTATCTGATGGCATGACCATTCGAATCTAAAATAGGAACCTACGATGCAACGCAAATTCCTCCTGATATTTGGGCTACTTCTGTTCCCATTTATCAGCACAGCTCACGCTGAAACCACTCAGAACGACGAATCGGTGTTAACACTTGATTGGATTGATTTGATTCCAGAATCAGAGCGTGCTCAACTAGATTCATTTGGCATGCCGATGGTTGACCACAATAGTATGGACAAACCTCAACAATCGACACTTGGTGCTGTTCGCCCAGAACTGAATGGCAGCACAGTAAAGATTCCTGGTTTTGTGATTCCATTGGAAGGTGATGAGAATATGATCACTGAGTTTCTGCTAGTACCCTACTTTGGCGCATGTATCCACGTACCACCGCCACCACCGAACCAAATCATCTACGTGAAGTTCCCGAAAGGTGCACCAATACAGCAGTTATGGGATGTGATTTATTTAGTCGGTACGCTGAAAACTGAGTCGATCAGCCATGACTTAGCGCAAACCGGTTATCTTATTGAAGGTACTGCGATTGAAGAATATGACGACATGTAGTCATTAGAAGGGTGGCTCAAGGATGAGCTGCCGTCACTGAACGAGTGATATCATTCAATAACAGTTTAATAACGATAATTTTCTTCTGAATTACGCAATGTAATTAGATAAGTAAGCTAGCACAGCGACATAAGTCGCGAGTAATAACCCTATACAAAGCTGTTTCTTCAGCTTGTTATCATTGACTTGATTCATAACTCCTCCTTGAGAACTACAACAAATTTAACATTTTATTATCATTAGCAACAGTAAAATTTTGTTGAAACCTTCAACTCTGCACGCAAAATCTAGCCACCAATAAGATAAAGAGTTACATTTTAGACAGTTAAGTCGTTTCCTTAGGGTACTCTTATGTCAGAAACCAAACAGCCAGTGATCATCGAGCATGCTAGCGATACACAGCACAAGCATGAGAAAAAGCCTCATATTGCCGACAGTGCCAGCAGAATGCTGCACATCGCACAAAGCTTCGGCCTCGATTCTTTAATTAGTCACAATGCAAAGCCAAACGATAGAGGTGAGAGTACCCTTATCGAACGGGCACTATTGCGAGAGAAAAAACGTAGAGAGCTTCGCCAAAAGAACCTAGAACAGATTCTAAAGTTGGCGCACTCTTCATGTAAGGATGAAGCGGCTGGAGACCCGGATCAGGACTGGCTGTACCGCTTTTTCGATATGGCACAAGAGATCCACAATACATCGATGCAAAGGCTATGGGCTCAAGTACTGAAACGAGAGGTCACTAACCCAGGCTCGACGTCGATGAAGGCGCTTCAGATCTTAAAAGACATGACGCCAAAGGAAGCACTGACCCTACAAAGAGCTGCATCACTGGGTTGTAGCTTTGGTAGCGATAACAGCAGAAAGCTCTTACTCGGCTTCAAATCTCACGCAGGACTATTTAGTTTTGGCAAAAGGGACACCACCAACACCATCAACCTTGGTGGGCATAACCTTCCCTACTCTAGTCTGCTCCATTTGATTGAACTCGGTATCATTCTGGGCACTGAGTTAGAGTCTGGAGAAATTGATTTCGATCCAGCTCTGCACCTAACCTATCAAGGTAAGAGTATGTCACTGGCACCGTTATCAAAAGGGGTGAAGCTGGTTTACTACCGATTCAGCCCAACAGGTAATGAGCTTTGTACCTTACTTGGCAACAAGCCAAACACGCAGTATTACGACCAATTGATTGCGCTATTAAGCCAAAAATTCACGGTTCAGACAGAAGTAAAAAGCAGCGTGAATTACACCGTCTAGACAATCGACGGTGTAAAAAATAGACGGTGTAAAAAGTGAAGTGTATTGAGAAGAATAAAGAGAATCTAAAAGGTAGGTTTCTTGTCTCGGTAAACCAAGGCTGCACTACTTATCAGTCATGAATAAAACGATAAGCAAGTTGGCAGCCTTAGTCATACCAACGATCTCAATTGGCTAAAATATTTCGCTTCTCCAACGCATCAATACACAACTCTACCAATTCATCGATCGTCTTCTCTCCTGCTGGTAGATCAATCTCAGGGTTCTCTGGCGCTTCGTAAGTCGAACTAATCCCTGTGAAGTTAAGAATTTCTCCCGCACGTGCTTTCTTATACAAACCTTTAGGGTCACGCTGTTCGCAAACCTCTAATGGCGTATTAACGAACACCTCAAGAAACTCGCCTTCAGGTAATAAATCTCGCACAAGTTGTCGTTCCGCTTGATGTGGAGAAATAAAAGCAGACAGCACAATTAAGCCTGCATCTGCCATCAATTTAGCAAGCTCGCCAATACGACGAATATTCTCTCGACGATCTTGTTCAGAGAAGCCAAGGTCGCTACATAAGCCATGACGCACATTGTCACCATCCAATAAGTAAGTATGGTAACCAAGCTGTGCCAAGCGATTTTCTAATGCTCCAGCGACTGTCGATTTACCAGAACCAGACAACCCCGTGAACCAGAGCACGGCTGGCTTTTGTGATTTCAGATCCGCGCGAAATGTTTTATCAATCGAGTGTTGATGCCACACAACATTCTCATCTTTAGGTTTGAGTACTGCGGTCATAATTAGTCCTTTAAATAAACAGCATTAAAATGGGAAAAAATAAGGAATTAGGGTCAATACCAAACCCGAATAAACAATCGAGATTGGAATACCAATACGTAGATAATCCGTTAAATGGTAATTACCTACGCTATAAACAAGTAAGTTGGTTTGGTAGCCGTATGGAGAGATAAAACTGGCACTGGCACCAAACAGTACCGCCATAATGAACGGCATAGGGTCAACTCCATAGCCTACTGCCATACTGTAGCCAATCGGAAATGAGAGTGCTGCGGCCGCATTATTGGTCACCAGCTCAGTCAGAACCAAGGTCATAAAGTAGGTCGCAACTAACGCACCGAATACGCCCCAACCATTAAATGCCTCCATGAACATCAGCCCCATGCGCTCAGACAAACCCGATGAAATCATCAGTTGGGCAATAGAAAGTGCAGACCCCACGATCACTACAATATCGACTGGGAAACGGCGGCGGAGCTCACCCAGCTGTACCACGCCAAATGCCACCAGCAACAGTAGAAAACCAGCTAAGCCTTTGATAATTGGCACTGCGTCAACCAGAGCGAGGCCAATCACACTGGCAAAACCAAGCAACACGAACGTCGACTTATCTGCATCAAGCTTGGCACTCGAATCTAAGTCATTCATCAACACAAACTCTTTGTTGTGTTGCTGACGCTGCTCTTCAAAGCGTTTGCCGGGAACCAAAATCAAAGTATCACCAGCGGTCAATATGATGTTTCCAAGACCACCTTCAAGGCGTTCATGGCCACGACGAATAGCAACCACAACCGCATCGAAACGGTCTCTAAACTGACTGGTTTTTAATGTTTTATTACAGAAGCTTGCCGACGAGCTCACTACAACTTCAACAAAACTCTGACCATTCAAATGATGCTGACCAAACAGGGTTAAACCTTGAATTTCTTGTAGTGTCGCCACACTCTCGACATCGCCACAAAACAGCAATCGATCACGAGCTTGAAGAATAAAATCAGGGTCAATCGATGCCGTGGTCTTACCGTCGCGAATCACTTCTGCTAAGAACAGTTTTCTCAATGCTCGAAGGTTATTCTCACTTACACTACGGCCAACTAGCGGTGAGCCCGGCTCCACTCTTGCTTCTAAGAAGTAAGGCAGATCGTCCTGCGACCCATCATCGTAGCTGGGTAAGAAATAGCTCAGAGGGATAAGGATCAATACGCCACCGACCAAAACCGCTAAACCGATCAAGGTAGGTGTGAAAAAGTTTAAGCTTGGCAAACCCGCATCTTCAACAAAGCTATTGATGATCAAGTTGGTAGAGGTGCCGATCAATGTCAGGGTTCCACCTAAAATGGCAGCGTATGACAAAGGGATAAGTAGTTTAGATGGCGCATGTTGTTGATTACGTTTGATCGCTCCGATCAAAGAAACAACCACCGCCGTATTATTAGTAAAAGAAGAAAGTAACGCTGTGGAAATACCTAACTTCGCAACCACAGTACCTAGCCTACCTTCAGAGATATTGCGGCTAACCCAGCTGATTAAGCGAGTTTTCTCCAACGCACTTGATGCGAGGATCAGAAGAATTAAAGTCAGTAATGAGGAGTTAGTGAAATTATTGGCTAAGCTCGACAAGTCGATCATACCAGCCATAAAAGCAATAAACGCCGCGCCAGCAAAGATAAAGCTTGGCTTAATACGGGTAACGAGCAGGCAAGTAATGATGCCGAGCAAAATCGCTAATACAAATCCTTGTTGCCACATATACCCGTCCTTTATGGCGGAAACGATCGGTTTCCGCCTGATTCAATAAGCTGTTACTTGGTCGTTTATGACTTCAGTAGTTGGCTTAAATCTTTGGCATCCCAATGAGGGAAATGTTTGCGAACCAATGCGTTGAACTCAAGTTCAAATGCAGAGAAGTTACCGACTTGCTGTTCAACAGAGTCCAAACGGTCTCGAATCAAACCCGCACCAACCGTCACGTTGGTTAGTCGGTCGATAACGATGAAACCACCGGTATCAGCACTCTCACGGTATTTATCCAGCGCGACAGTCTCGTTCAGTGACCATTCACACAAGCCAATGCCATTCAGTGGCAACTCATCGACAGCGTGAGTCGACAGGTTGTTGATGTCATATTGGTGACGAACCGTTTCAACCTGACCGACAGTTTTCTTGCCTGCGATCTTGATGTCGTAAGCTTTGCCCGGTTGCAACGGTTGCTCTGTCATCCACACGATGTCAGCCAATACGTGGTTAGTAGATTCAATCTGAGCGTTTTCCAGCACAATCAAATCACCGCGACTGATATCGATCTCATCTTCAAGGGTCAGCGTTACCGCTAAACCCGCTTGCGCAGATTCCAAATCACCATCAAAGGTCACAATGCGTGCAACTTTAGAGGTTTTGCCAGACGGCAGCGCCTTGATTTCATCACCGACACTCACGCGGCCAGAAGCCACAGTGCCTGCAAAACCGCGGAAGTCTAAGTTAGGGCGGTTTACGTACTGAACTGGGAATCGGAATTCACCTGCAGAACGTTTTTGGTCGATGTCGACATTCTCTAACACTTCTAATAGAGATGGGCCTTCGAACCATGCTAGTTCTTTACTTGGTGCAGCAACGTTGATGCCTTCAAGCGCTGAAACTGGCAAGATCTGAATGTTAGTTTCGCCTTCTAGGTTTTCAGCAAACTCTAGGTATTCATCGCGAATTTCTTCAAAACGATCTTGTGCGTAATCCACGAGATCCATCTTATTTATAGCGACAATGAAATGCTTCAAACCAAGCAGGTTAGAAATAAACGAGTGACGACGTGTTTGATCCAGAACGCCCTTACGAGCATCAATTAAGATCACCGCTAGATCACAGGTTGAAGCACCTGTT
Source organism: Vibrio sp. BS-M-Sm-2 (assembly GCF_041504345.1). Taxonomy (NCBI): domain Bacteria; kingdom Pseudomonadati; phylum Pseudomonadota; class Gammaproteobacteria; order Vibrionales; family Vibrionaceae; genus Vibrio; species Vibrio sp. BS-M-Sm-2. Next base: position 2,288,730 of record NZ_CP167894.1, on the reverse strand, counting down.
GCCATGTTGCGCGTGTACTGCTCATGCCCTGGAGTATCAGCAATAATGAACTTACGTTTTTGAGTCGAGAAGTAACGGTAAGCCACATCGATCGTAATTCCTTGCTCACGTTCAGCCTGCAGGCCATCAACAAGCAGTGCCAAATCAGGTTTCTCACCTGTCGTACCCACTCGTTGGCTATCCGAGTGAACGGCTGCTAGCTGATCTTCATAAATCTGTTTTGTATCATGGAGCAAGCGACCGATTAACGTACTTTTACCGTCATCTACCGAGCCACAAGTTAAAAATCTAAGCATAGATTTATGCTGATGCTGACTTAGATAACCTTCAATCCCTAGTTCAGCCAATTCGGCTTCTACTGCACTATTCATTTTTCTTTCCTTAGATTCTTAGAAATAACCTTGGCGCTTTTTCAGCTCCATAGAGCCCGACTGATCATGGTCAATCGCTCGACCTTGACGCTCACTAGACGTCGCCACCAGCATCTCTTCAATAATGCCTGTTAGCGTATTCGCCTCAGATTCAACCGCTCCGGTTAGTGGGTAACAGCCTAAAGTACGAAAACGAACGCTTTTCTCTTCAATTACTTCACCTTCTTGCAGCTCCATTCGCTCATCATCAACCATGATCAGCATGCCATCACGCTCAACAACTGGGCGTTTATCAGAAAGGTAAAGTGGAACGATATCGATACTCTCTAGATAGATGTATTGCCAAATATCCAGTTCAGTCCAGTTTGACAGAGGGAATACGCGAATGCTTTCGCCCTTATTTACCTGACCGTTGTAGGTGTGCCACAACTCTGGACGTTGGTTTTTTGGGTCCCATGTGTGGTTCTTATCGCGGAATGAGTAAACACGCTCTTTCGCTCGAGATTTCTCTTCATCACGACGCGCACCACCGAAAGCAGCATCGAACCCATACTTGTTTAACGCCTGCTTAAGGCCCTGAGTTTTCATGATGTCAGTGTGCTTCGAAGAACCATGTACGAATGGGCTACAACCCATCTCGATACCTTCAGGGTTCTTATGTACTAAAAGGTCAAAACCATACTTTTCTGCTGTGCGGTCACGAAACTCAATCATCTCGCGGAATTTCCAATCCGTATCAACGTGTAATAATGGGAATGGAATCTTGCCTGGGTAAAACGCTTTGCGAGCTAAATGAAGCATCACAGAAGAATCTTTACCGATGGAGTACATCATCACTGGGTTATCAAACTCAGCCGCCACTTCACGGATAATATGAATACTTTCCGCTTCGAGCTGTTTTAAGTGGGTTAAACGTTCTTGGTCCATTTCAGTGCTTCCTTTAAGGCTCGCGTTACGAGCAATTCATTACTTGGTCTTGCCAAGCATGGGATTTAACTCATCCACTTGAGTGAATGGGAGTATTGGCACTAGAAGAAAACAGAAGCTTCGTGTTGAGCTATCCTTGCTATTCATCTGCCTGATACGTCCTTGATATAGGCATTATGACGAGCCTCTCATATTACTGGAAATTCTAAAATTTCATTTTTTATTCGAAAAGCTGATAAGGGATTGAATTTATCGATAAGCAAGTGAAATGAATGGACTAATATAATTGATACCAATTGCGCATCGATTGAGCAGCTTTGGGAGGCGTCTTGCAGAACACCATAAAGTAATCGATCTAAGTCACGAATTAACATTCGTTGTAATCATTGTTTCATTCCATTTTGTTACATTACGCAACGAATTTTCTACTATCCACTTTGGAGCTACAAAATGAAAGTTGCAATGAAACCTTTGTCATTGGCTGTACTTGCGGGTCTTGGTTTGACTCTAGCAGGCTGTACAACAACACCAGATACCGATGAAGTGATTAAACTACGTGTCGTAGAGACAACGGACATCCATACCAACCTAATGGATTACGATTACTACAAAGACAAGCCATCGAAAAAAATCGGCTTAGCACGTACTGCAACTTTAGTAAAAGAAGCTCAAAACGAAGTAACCAACAGCGTATTAGTTGATAACGGTGACTTGCTGCAAGGTAGCCCAATGGGTGACTACATGGCAGACAAAGGCATCGTTGCAGGTGAAGTTCACCCTGCATACAAAGCAATGAACCAACTAAGCTATGACGCAGCAAACATCGGTAATCACGAATTCAACTACGGTCTTGAGTTCCTAGAAGAGTCTATCAACGACGCTGATTTCCCATACATCAGTGCTAACGTTTACGACGCAGAAACCAAAGAGCACTACTTCACGCCTTACATCATCAAGACACACACGTTTGAAGATACAGCTGGCGTAGAACATGAGATCAAAGTGGGTTACATCGGTTTCGTTCCACCACAAATCATGACGTGGGATAAGAAGAACCTTGAAGGTAAAGTTACTGCTCGTGACATCATTGAAACCGCTAACGAGTTAGTGCCTCAAATGAAGGCTGAAGGTGCAGACGTTATCGTTGCAATCCCTCACTCTGGCGTGTCTCAAGACCCATACAAAGCTGGCGAAGAAAACTCTACGCTTTACCTTTCTGAAGTAGAAGGCATTGATGCTATCGCATTCGGTCACTCTCACGCGGTATTCCCAGGTAAAGGATTCGACAACATCCAAGGTGTTGATAACGAAAATGGCACCATGAACGGTGTTGCGGCAGTCATGCCAGGTCGTTGGGGTAGCCACGTGGGTGTTATGGACTTAACACTTGCACAAAAAGACGGTAAGTGGGAAGTGGTTAAAGGCCAATCAGAAGCACGCCCTATTTACGACAAGGTTGAGAAAAAATCGCTTGCTGCAGCTGATGAAGGCATCGTAACAGCACTAGAAAAAGACCACGCAGGTACGCGTGAGTTTGTTAACCAACCAATTGGTAAAGCAGACGATGTGATGTACAGCTTCCTATCTCTAGTACAAGACGATCCAACAGTACAAATTGTTAACCTTGCACAAAAAGATTACGTTGAGCAGTTCATCCAAGGCGATCCTGACCTAGATGGTACGCCAGTACTTTCAGCAGCTGCACCATTCAAAGCGGGCGGTCGTAAGAATGACCCAGCTAACTTCACTGAAGTTGAATCTGGTCAACTGACATTTCGTAACGCAGCTGACTTGTACCTTTACCCGAACACTCTAGTGGCGATGAAGGTAACAGGTCACGAAGTAAAAGAGTGGCTTGAGTGCTCTGCTGGTCAATTCAACCAGATCGACGTGAACTCAACTGCACCACAACAGCTGATCGAGTGGGATAACTTCCGTACTTACAACTTCGATGTTATCGACGGTGTTGATTACCAAATCGACGTAACTCAACCTGCGAAATACGATGCAAACTGTAAAGTGGTTAACCCTGACTCACAGCGTATTGTTGGTCTAACTTACCAAGGTAAGCCAATCGACATGAAGCAAGACTTCCTGATCGCAACCAACAACTACCGTGCATACAGTGCTAAGTTCCCAGGTACAGGTGAAGATTTCATCGCATTTGATGCACCAGATGAGAACCGTACTGTTCTTGCAAACTACATCTCTCGCGTAAGCAAAGAGCAAGGTCAAGTAAGCCCAACTGCTGATAACAACTGGTCATTTGCGCCAATCAAAACAGATAACAAGCTAGATATCCGCTTTGAAACATCGCCAAGCGAGAAAGCAGCAGAGTTCATCAAAGAGAAGGGTCAATACCCGATGAAACGTGTTGCGACTGACGATGTTGGTTTCGCTGTTTACCAGATTGACCTAACTAAATAGATTACCCAAGTAATTAATAGTTAACCTTCTAAAGGCTGAGTCTCACGACTCAGCCTTTTTGTTTTCAAACAACTTAAGCAATTGAATAGCAGATAGATTATTTATGAACCTCTAATAATTCGTCACTCTCAAACTGCTTTTAAAATCACAGCCTCTTATCGCGTTCCCTCATCGAAACATACTAAGTTGATACCCAACGGCGCCCAACCAGATTAAAAAAGCTGCAATTCGTTGTAAGTTTTTCTCGGCTCTTCCTGTCTATTTAATTTACCACACTCAATGAATAGCTATTAAGGCATTCATCTATAGGATAGATAAGGACATTTGATGAGCACCGTCGAGAGCATTCAAGCATGGTTACACTCAGGAGAGGAGTCGCTGCTATGGCTGATGCTTGGCATTATCGCGCTTTCTTACCTGCTTGAAGATCTTGCGATTGTTACGGCGGCAGGTTTAGCAACACAAGGACTGATTCTTCCTCAATATGCGTTGCTTGCCATTTTCATCGGCATTGCCACAGGTGATCTCGGTCTCTATTACCTAGGTAAATCAGGAAATTATTTCCGAGGCGTTCGTTACAAAGCCCTCACCAACCGATACTTTCGTGCACTTCGCACTAAATTACGTCAAAACGCTTTCAGCAGTCTTTTTGTCATCCGCTTTATTCCAGGGCTTCGTACCGTCGGATTTACCTTAAGTGGCTTTTTCGCAATCCCACTGCCTACTTTCTTGTTTGCCGTTATTAGTGCCACTGCGATCTGGACTGGCATTGTCTTCTCTGCCATCTACTATTTAGGGACATCAGCGTGGCTGCAAGCCTCTGAATATCAATGGATCATCATCCCGTGTGCCATCGCTTTACTGTTTATCGGTAATCGATTAATGAATAAAACCTACTCTAGAGGATTATCATGAGTTCACCGCAAGATATTCGCATCATTCCCGCACATCAAATCAATGCAGGCATGCCTTTGCTTGAAAAAGATACCGTGCGCAGTGTCTCTCCTTATGAGTTTCTTCCAACTTGGTTCTTCTACACACCAGTGGTGATTCAAAGCCTGATGCAAGGGTTACGGCACTTTGACTGGGCGCTACCGCTCATTGCCAACCCAAGCATCAAGTTAAGCGGCATGGTCGGCGAATCAAAACACGAGATATTAAGCCTTGCCGGATCTTCAAGTCAGCGTTGGATCTCTCCGTTTATCACCCTCACCAAAACGGATCTCAGCGGTAAGAAACAAGCTGAAGATGCACGCAGCGCACTCATACAATCAGATCTTGATTTCCCGATTGTAGCTAAACCAGATCTTGGCTGTCGAGGCGTTGGCGTCAAGCTAATCAACACACAAGATCAACTTGAGCAATATGTTGAATCTTTCCCAAATAATGCTCGCTTTCTACTGCAAGAAAAGGCGCCTTATCAGGCAGAAGCTGGCGTTTTCTATGTTCGTTACCCAAACAAAAAGCAAGGCGAGATCATCTCGATCACACTCAAATATGCGCCAATGGTGATGGGTGATGGCAAGTCGACAATCAAACAGTTAATTGAAAATAGCCCGCGTGCTGGGCAGCTCAGTCACCTCTATCTGCCAAGACATCAAGATAGATTGGATCAAGTGCTCGCAGAGGGCGAAGAGTTCCAACTCGCGTTCGCAGGTAGCCATAGCCGTGGCTGCATCTTCCGCGATGGCAATCAATACATTACTCAGGCTTTAACTGAACGTTTAGACGAGATATTCGATGACTTCGATGGTTTTCATTTTGGCCGACTCGACGTCAAATTCAAGGACATGCACAGCTTAATGAACGGCGAGGATTTCACGATCCTTGAGGTCAATGGCGCAAGCAGTGAGGCTGGGCATATCTGGGATCGCAACACACCGCTGCGAGAGATATTTTCTACGCTACTTCTGCAATACCGCATTCTTTTTGATATTGGCGCTCAGCAAAAACAACGAGGCCATAAAACTCCTTCTTTCAAGAGCTTATTCGCTGCGTGGCAAGAAGAGCGACGTCTTGTTCAACAATATCCGACCACTGACTAACTTTGTACGAGGACAATGAATGAACCCCATAGCCCAACCGAGCGCCCTCACTTCTTTCTCTCCTAGTATCAAGGGAGCGGTAGAGATATTGAATCAGGGTTTAGAGTTTTTGTTAACGATATCTGACAGCGACTACCTGACACGAGCGAATCCGCACGTCACAAGCTCTATTGGTGAGCATACTCGCCACACGCTCGATCTTTTTCATGCGCTTATTTTAAAAGAGAACGCGACCGTTGATTACAACACTCGTCGCCGTGGTCACCCTGTCGAATTCGACAGGTCAATCGCAGTAAAAGAGATCCATTACGTGATCAACTGGCTTGAACGATTAGACCGCAGAGATCTCGAAGCGCCTATCATGATCCAAACCGAGGTTTCGATGGATGTTCAGGTGTTTGCAAGCCTACCTTCTACGCTAGAAAGAGAAGTCACCTTTGCTGCGCTGCACGCCAATCATCATTACGCGATGATCAAGGTGATCACGACCTTTCTTGATGTCGAAACATGCAACACCTTTGGTTATGCCCCAACCACCAGCAGCTATCTGAGGGAGCAATAATCATGTGTTCAGTATCTTGGCTGCTTGAAGACAATGGCTATCAGGTCTTCTTTAATCGTGATGAACAAAAGACACGGGCACTGGCGATGCCACCTAAACAATATCGAGTTAACGGCGTCGATATCATCATGCCACTCGACCCAACCGGCGGTGGTAGCTGGATCAGTATCAATGAGTTCGGGCTTTCGTTATGCCTACTCAATAACTATCAAGGCATAGTGCCTGTTGGACCTTTAGTCAGCCGTGGTTTACTACTCAAGAATCTATCATCGAGTCGTAACATCAGTCAGCTCTCTGAAGCATTTCATCAGCTCGACCTGCACTCTTTTGCTCCATTCACCTTGTTGGCTTTCGCGCCGAATTTAACTCAGAACAATGGTTTGGTTATCGCCTACATGTGGGATGGTATTCAACAGCACATCGTCGACACCGATTCTCCACTCTTCTCATCCGGTGTTGATTTAGAGCGAGTGCAAGCCTACCGACAAGCAAAATACGATCAGCTTATGACAACAGGAAAGAATCAGCAGAACTTACTTCAATTTCACTCTCACCATCATAGCGAACAGCCTCATTTAGCAACCTGTATGCATCGCGAAGACGCACATACGGTGAGCTTTACACACTTACGCAATCTACACGGCCAAGCCTCTATGTTTTATGCACCCGGCTCGCCTTGTGAACCCATTAAGCCATGCCAGATAAATCAACAGCGTTTTACCTTCGATTTATCACCCGTAATCAATCTATAGATGGAGTCCATCATGAGAAAACTATTAACCATGGTCATGCTACTTATTAGCCCGTACGTATTTGCCGCCGATGAAATCTACACAGGGTTCTTTAGCAGTAAGGCGCTCGATGGCTACGATACTGTGGCTTATTTCACTTCAGGTAAGCCCATTGAAGGCAGTAAAAAATTCAGCACCGAGTACAAAGGCGCGGACTGGTATTTCTCTTCTGAAAAGAATCTGACTTTATTTGTTAATAATCCTGAAAAGTATGCCCCTCAATATGGGGGTTATTGCGCTTGGGCTGTTTCAGCAAAAAGTGACTTTGCACCCGGTGACCCAAACCAATGGACAATTGTTGATAACAAGCTTTACCTCAACTACGACCAAGAGATTAAACAGCGTTGGGAACAAGACCGAGCACAGCATATTCAAAAAGCCGACACCGTTTGGCCGCAACTGATCAAATAAGGGAATAACCATGACATTCACTCCAGCTAAACATATTCCTGCGGCATTTATCGCTTTCGTATTTGTTCAGTCGCTGTTTTTTAAGTTCACAGGCTCATACGAGACTGAGCATATCTTTGGCACCTTGGCGACATGGTCTGGCTTAAGTTGGTTCGGTTCATTTGGCGGCTACTTGATTGGGTTCGCTGAATTGATTGCGGCCATTTTGCTGTTTACTCGTTGGCATGGCCTGGGTGCCATCATGAGTGTGGGGGTTATGAGTGGCGCGATATTTTTCCATCTGTTTACGCCGCTCGGTATTCAAATGCCTGAGTTTAACGCAGCGGGTGAAATTGTCGGTTATGACGGCGGATTACTGTTTGGCATGGCATGCCTAGTATGGCTTTGCGGTGCATTTTTAAGTGTAAAAGATTTCAAGAATCAAGACGGTTTCCTAAACAACTTTAGTCAATAAGGTAGCTTCATTATGATTGATAGTCCTTTTCGTTTACCACGCTACACGCCTTTTGGTTTAGGTGAGTCTGTTGTCGAGTGGGCAACTGGGCTATCTAAGCTAGATAAGCTCTATCAAGATAGACCTGATGAGTTATCTAGCTTTGAATTCATGCATCACACCTTGTCAGCATTGAATATCGACTATTCCGTTTCAGCAGGCGCCACTGATAATATTCCCGAACAAGGGCCAGTAGTCATTGTGGCTAACCACCCACTTGGTGCGATTGAAGGTGTAATCCTTGCTGATCTCGTAGGATCGGTAAGGAAGGATGTGAAGGTGTTGGCGAATGAGTTGCTCAAGCGATTGCCTGAACTGGATGATCTTTTCATTGGGGTCGATGTCTTTAACAGTAAAGAATCGAAACGCACCAATGCTAAAGCCATTCGAGATGCCAATCGTCACTTGTCCGATGGCGGACTTTTGATTGTGTTCCCTGCGGGCGAAGTATCGAGTTACCGTAAAGGGGCAAAAACACTGACAGACATCGAATGGAGCAAATCGGTTGCCAAGTTCGTCAAACGTCATCAAGCCACTACGGTTCCTATCTTCATCAATGGTAAAAACAGTGAGCTTTTCTATCAAGCTGGCCGTGTCCATCCGCTATTAAGAACAGCTCTACTCGGGCGCGAACTTCTTAATAAGCAAGCGACTACTATCTCTATCTCTATTGGCTCGTCGATTCCGTATTCAGAGATAAAATCGTTTGAAAAAGAGATGGATATCGTCAACTATCTGCGACTCAATACCTATCTGATGAGTCAACAAGATAGCCTTAGCACAGCAGTCCATGCCCCATCTTTTGACACTCAAGTGATAACGCCAATCTCACCAGAAGTATTGTCAATCGAGATTAATTCGCTCCCTGAAGAGATGAAACTGCTCGAGCAAGGAGACTTCGAGGTCTACTGTACGCCAAGCCAATCTATTCCTAACTTAATGCGCGAAATTGGTCGAGTGAGAGAAGAGAGTTTCCGAGAAGTCGGAGAAGGCAGCGGGCTTGCCTGTGATTTAGATGAGTATGACCTTTACTACCATCAACTGTTTGTTTGGAATAAAACCAAGGCTGAATTAGTGGGTGCATACCGACTTGGTATGGTCGACAAGCTAATCGCTGAGCACGGGCTTGATAAGCTCTACTCTCGTAGCCTGTTTAACTACAATCAAGAGTTCATTGACACCCTAGATAATAGTATTGAACTTGGGCGATCCGTAGTGAGTAAGCCTTATCAGAAGAGCCTTAACTCACTATTACTATTGTGGAAAGGTATCGCGGCCTTCGTGTATCGTCACCCTAAATACACTCACCTATTCGGCCCTGTCAGTATCAGTAATGATTACAGTCATAATGCGCGTCTGTTGATTGCGACGACCTTATCCATACACCATTACGATGAACAAAAGGCGAATCTGGTTTCTCCTTCGTCACCACTCAATACCAGTAATAATGTGTTCTGGCAGAATCACCTGCTATCGTCATTGGCGAGTGTCCCTCTGCTTTCTAAAGTGTTGGCTCGTATGGAGCAAGGGAAAGGCCTACCGGTACTGCTACGCCAATACTTAGGGATGAACGGTAAACTTGTGTGCTTTAACGTCGACCCATCTTTTAATGATGCTTTGGATGGCTTGATTGTGGTTAATCTTAAGAAAGTACCTTTGAAAACTCTAGGTAAATACATGGGAAGAGAACTCGCTCAAGATTATCTAGAACAGCACGCTCGACGTTGATTTAGCCTGCTCTGTACCTACACTCAAATAAGTGCGATGATTTCGGCACTTATTTGGGTTAGGTTATTTTCATGCACACCTCTTTTATCGAACAACTACAAAGCTTCGACTTCTCTGAAAGTCAGATTGAATCTCTATTAGCCGTCGCGAAACCGCTTGAACTGCCAACAAGACATATACTCATCAATCAAGGTGAAATGGCGAGCTCAATCTACTTTGTACTTGAAGGCTTGTGCCATGCTTGTTACCTCACCGACGACGGTAAGCAATACAGCAAAGAGTTCTATTGGGAGCAAGATTGGATCATTGGATTTGAGAGTTTGATAAAGAACCAAACGTCTCCTTACCTATTAGAAACGCTGACTCCCATCACAATGTTAGAGCTGCCAATGAATGCGGTTATCGAGTGGCGTGCATCAAATAATCCTTTGTATTTAAAGCTATTAGAAACTCAACTGATGCATAAGGAAAACAAAGAACGCTTCATGCTGCTCTACACACCAGAGCAACGTTATCAGCTGTTCTGCGAACACTATCCCGACCTTGAACAGCGCTTGAACGACAACCAAATTGCCGCTTACCTAGGAATAACTGCAATCAGCCTTAGCAGAATTAAAGGCCGAATTAACAATAGTTAATGCCAACAATCATCGCGCATAGTACATTCAGAACATCGATAACCTCTGGATGTAAACATGATCACTTGGCACTCAATTCCCTTTTCTGAACTCTCAACACATCAGCTTTATCAACTACTTAAATTAAGGGTCGATGTATTTGTTGTCGAGCAAACTTGTCCTTACCCTGAGCTCGACGGTAAAGATACACTCGCGGGTGTTGAGCACCTGCTTGGCTATTCTGATGAAGAGTTGGTCGCGTGTGCACGCTTATTACCACCAGGCACCTCTTACGACAATACCAGCATCGGCCGAGTAGCAACTAAACAATCAGCGAGAGGTGGTGGCTTGGGGCATCAATTAGTAAAAGAAGCATTAACACGCTGTGAGGATCTTTGGCCTAATACGGCCATTGATATTGGTGCACAAGAGCACCTAAAAGATTTCTATGCGAGCCATGGATTCAAGACAATCTCTGATATGTACTTGGAAGATGATATTCCACACGTAGACATGAGATTAGAGAAGTAATGTCGAATATCACTGTCGGTATCCTACTGCTGATTGCAGGTAACCTGTTTGCCTCGCTCTCTGACGTAGCCGTGAAATTATTGAACGGCGAAGTACCGCCTCTTCAGTATATTTTTTTCCGTCAGCTGATATCCCTGTTGCTCATTACCCCTTTGTGGCTACAACAGAAAAAAGAACAACGACGCTTACAACAAGCTAAAGTGACCTTTATTCGAGGACAACTGATCCTAATCGGCAGCGGATGTATGGTGGTCGCGATCACCCACTTGTCTTTGGCTACCGCCAACGCAGTATTTTACGTCGCCCCCCTGTTGATGTTACCTCTCTCTATGTTGCTGTTGAAAGAGCAACCGGCACTTGGCAAGGTTATCGCCACGACCATAGGTTTTATTGGTGCATTAATTGTATTGAGGCCATCACAATTTCATTGGGCAGCACTGTTTGCGTTAGGCACAGCGCTGACGCTCGCACTGTTCAATGTATTGGTAAGAAAGCTTCCTAGCGAACAAACGGTGGTCACTACGCTGTGGTGGACAACCTTATTCTCTATTCCTGCATCATTGATACTGTGCTTCCTATACTGGCAACCGGTATCTGTCGAACACTTGGGATACATCGCCCTGAGTGCAACACTGATATTGAGCTACAACGGCCTTGCGGTTGCTGCCTATCAAAAAGCACACTCTAGCCAAATTGCTTTGGCTGAGTATTCAGGGTTAGTGTTTGTCGCGTTGATCGGTGCTATATGGTTCAATGAGATTCCAGACACATTAACCTTTATTGGAATTATGCTGATCATCTTACCGCTGGCCCCTTTCAAGCGACCAAAAAAAGAGCTAATGCTTAGCTCTTTTCTATTGTCTATCTATGCCTGGTGAAATGCTTTAACTCAGGACCACTATTCATCTATTTACTGCGACCAAAGCCGCCATCAGATAAACGGAAGAACATTACCGAAGTGTCGCCTTTTTCTAACTGAAGAATGTCCAGCTGCCCGGTCTCGGCAAGTTTGAATCGAACTAATTGGCCTTTACGAATCTGACTTAGTGGTTTGTCTGAGCCTTCAATACGCACTAGCGCGTTCAAGTCCGACAACGGTAAATCGTTGTTTCGAAAAACCTGTGCTAACGTATCCCCTTGCTTTACGAGGTACTCCTGCCAATTGTTGTTACTCAGTTCTGATGAACTGCTCTTGGCATTTTGCTGTTCGCTTAAACCAACGGTGTTTATCTCAAGCTCAACGCGCGATGTTGTTGGCGCAGCGTCTACTTTAGGTTCTGGTAGCGGCACAAAAGTAATATCAGTACGATCGGAAAAATCACCATCAACAGTCTTTGGTGTAACTTCGGCAATGACCCCCAAGTTTGCACGGTTGAGGTTTTCATTTTCTTCATATCGATCGAACTCAACTTCTCTTTGACCTGATTCAGTCGATCCTTGAATTCTGCTAAGTGGTCAACTTTCTGTTTTTTCTTTTGACGACGATTCATACCACTGCGTCCTATACATTGAATAACTACAGTATAAAAACCAAAGTACCAACAGTATAGATCTTTCCGCTACAACAGAGACCAAAGCAAGAAAATTGACATAGCTGTGATTTGGACACGGTAAAGCGTAAGTGATCAGGGGCTAGCCGTTTCTTCACGCTGCTAATACTGGTATTCTTACCCTTTTCGTACTGACAAAAAGAGTGACTTTTCATGTCTGAAGTAAAATTTGAAACTGTAGAGCAAAAAGCTAGCTACGGTATCGGTCTACAAATGGGCCAACAACTTGCTGGTTCTGGTCTTGAAGGCCTAAACGTTGACGCAATCGCTGCTGGTATTGCAACAGCTCTAGTTGGTGACATGCCAGCTATCGAAGTTGACGAAATCAACAACGCACTACAAGAGCTACACACTCGTGGTGAAGCTGCACGTCAAGAACTAGCTAAAGCTGCTGCTGCTGACGGCGAAGCTTTCCTAGCTGACAACGCTCTTCGTTCAGAAGTAACAGTTCTTGAGTCTGGTCTTCAGTACGAAGTACTAACTGAAGGTACTGGCGAAATCCCTACTGCAGACAAGCAAGTACGTGTTCACTACCACGGTGAACTAACTGACGGTACTGTTTTCGACAGCTCTGTATCTCGCGGTCAACCTGCTGAATTCCCAGTAACTGGCGTAATTCAAGGTTGGGTACAAGCTCTACAAATGATGCCTGTTGGCTCTAAGTGGAAGCTATACATCCCTCAAGATCTAGCATACGGTGAGCGCGGCGCAGGTGCTGCAATCCCACCATTTGCTGCTCTAGTATTTGAAGTAGAACTTCTAGCAATTCTTTAATTTTTATAAAATCCTATAGTAAAACAAAATACTATAGGCAAATAAAATTGAAATAATCCAACGGCGATGTGACTACATCGCCGTTTTTCGTTTATAGTGAAAGAGTAAATTACTTTATTACTTAAGGACGAATAATGAAGAAAGTACTCATCACAGTTTTAAGCAGCCTTGCTGTTGTCTCTTGCGCTAGCACTAGCGACTCAGAACAAACCAGTTCATCATCAGATACCAATTATTCCCAACTATCACAAACTGCACTAATGGCAGCAGTGAATATGTGGTCTCAACAGAATGAAACAACACCTCTTGCAGATACTGTCGCTGACCAAGCTTCTGTTACCAGCGATCAAGCAATTGGCGGCATCGGTTCAATGTTGGCCCTTGCACAAAATTCACTTGGCACAGCCGACAACAAAGAACTCGCGACACTTATTCCTGGCATGTCGACTCTTGAGTCAACTGGACTATCATCACTACTTAACTCGCAAAGTGCGGTTGAAAGTGCCTTCACAAGTCTAGGAATGGACTCATCGATGGTTTCAACATTTGCGCCAATCGTTCTTCAAGCACTGCAGTCGCAAGGCGCAACAAGCGGTCTAATGGATTCACTTGCTGCTGTATGGCAATAATAGCTAATTATTAATAGCTAGTATGGAAATCTGATAAGGGCACTTCGGTGCTCTTTTTTATGCGTGAAAGAAAAGATATTTGAGATACGAGATACGAGATTGATATGGCCCCTAAAAAGTAGACACAGGGGTTTAGTTGATTAGTTCAAAGTCCATGGGACTCACTCCACCTAGAGTCCCATGTCTTCTTACTGGATTATAATAGGTATCGATATAAATTCGACTTTGCATCGTCATTTCTTGTCGTGAAAGCTGATCTAAGTTGTTCATCCACTCTTTCTTATATTGCGCAAAGAAACTTTCGGAACAAGCGTTATCCCAACAGTTTCCTTTTCTCGACATGCTGACTTTAATCTTTCGTTTACGGTGCCAACGGATCGTCTCCAACGCTCGATACTGTATACCTTGATCGGAGTGAAACAAAAGCTCGTGACCTAAGGGCTGCCTTTGTTCCCAAGCCTTATTCAGGCTTCTTAGCACTAACTTTGCGTTATTAATACGACTTGTCGACCAACCGATCACTTTGCGTGAAAACAAATCTAAGACGACGCACAGGTATTGCCAACCATCAGTACAGCGCACCTGAGTGATATCTGACACCCAAACTCGATCGGGTTTATCCACCTTAAATTGACGGGCAAGAATGTTATAGGCAGGTATAAGCGTATTTTGTCTTGGCGCTCGTCCATATCGCTTCTTGCTCGCGCAAGAGCGATAGCCCATATTCTGCAAAAGCCTCTGTACTCGCTTTTTATTACAAATAAAGCCGTTAGCGACTGCTGCTTCCCAAAGCTTTCGATAGCCTGGAATACAATACTGAGCTTCGCTTTCTCTCCTCAAGTAGTGACTTAAAGACTCATTGTCTGTCTCTCGCTTCGATGGTTTCCTTGTTAGCCACTTGTAATAACCCGCTTTAGAAACGCCCAACCATTGGCATAGTCGAATGACAGGAAGCTTCACACTGGCCTTCTTAAGGATATACTCGAACCTTATTCTTTTTGGCTGTCGAAGAAAGCCTTCGCTTCCTTTAAGAAATCATTCTCCAGCTCTGCCATCTCAAGCTTCTTTTTCAATTGACGGATCTCTTTCTCCAGTTGTGTAACGGATGTTTCGGGACCGTGGTTAGGTATTGGGAGGGAGTTAGTCTTCTTCGACGTCATTTGGCATCTCCATTTAGAAAGTAGCACCGGCGATATTCCTAAGGATAGTGCTACTGACTTAACGGTGTCAGAAGAATCGAGAGATCGCTGAACAGCTTCTCGTTTAAATTCGTCTGTATATTGTCTTTGTGATTTTACTTTCATGACACTTAATACTCTGTATTAAGTGTCTACTTTAATGGGGTCACATCAGATACGAGATATTTTTGAAAAATGGAGCAGATAAGACAAGCAAAAATGCCAAACATCGTGGTGCAATTACTTAGTATAGATTTCCTTATTCTACAGATACAAAAAAGCCGAGCTAATGCTCGGCTTTTGTATTAAGAATCTAGTATAGATTACTCAGCAGCTTCTTCAGCAGCTGGGCGGTCTACAAGCTCAATGTAAGCCATTGGAGCTTTATCACCAGTACGGAAACCACATTTAAGAATGCGAGTGTAACCACCTTGGCGAGCCGCGAAACGCGGGCCTAGTTCATTAAATAGTTTTGCCACAACTTCGTTATCACGAGTGCGAGCAAATGCAAGACGACGGTTAGCAACACTGTCTGTCTTAGCTAGGGTAATCAATGGCTCAATTACGCGACGTAGTTCTTTTGCTTTAGGCACGGTAGTTTTAATAACTTCGTGACGAACAAGAGAGCTAGCCATGTTGCTGAACATCGCTTTGCGATGACTGCTGTTGCGGTTGAGTTGACGACCACTTTTACGATGGCGCATGACCTAATCCTTCTAACTTTTCGATTAATCTTCAGCGATTGACGCTGGTGGCCAGTTTTCTAGACGCATGCCTAGAGACAGACCACGTGAAGCAAGCACATCTTTAATCTCTGTAAGAGATTTCTTACCAAGGTTTGGCGTTTTAAGTAGCTCAACCTCAGTGCGCTGTACAAGATCACCGATGTAGTGAATCGCTTCTGCTTTCAAACAGTTAGCAGAGCGAACTGTTAGTTCAAGATCGTCTACAGGACGTAGTAGGATAGGATCGAATTCTGGCTTCTCTTCCTTCTCCTCAGGTACACGTACATCACGAAGATCTACGAACGCATCCAGTTGTTCAGCTAAAATAGTAGCTGCACGACGGATTGCTTCCTCAGGTTCTAGAGTACCGTTCGTTTCCATATCGATAACAAGCTTGTCTAAATCGGTACGTTGTTCTACACGTGCCGCTTCTACAGCGTAAGCGATTTTATCAACCGGGCTGTAAGTAGCGTCAACTAGTAGACGACCGATAGGACGCTCATCTTCTTCAGTATGGATACGAGCTGAAGCTGGAACGTAACCACGACCACGTTCTACTTTGATACGCATAGCGATCTCAGCATTGTCATCCGTTAGGTGACAAATTACGTGCTCAGGGTTAGCGATCTCTACATCACCATCGTGGGTGATGTCACCTGCAACAACAGGGCCTGAGCCTGATTTGTTCAGTGTAATAAACACTTCATCTTTGCCTTCAGCAACGCGTACAGCCAAACCTTTAAGGTTTAGAAGGATTTCCAGGATATCTTCCTGAACGCCTTCTTTAGTGCTGTATTCGTGTAGCACACCTTCGATTTCAACTTCTGTTACGGCACAACCCGGCATAGAAGATAGAAGAATGCGGCGAAGAGCATTACCTAGAGTGTGGCCGAAACCGCGCTCTAATGGCTCAAGAGTTACTTTCGCGTGTGTCGTATTGATCTGTTCAATGTCAACAAGACGCGGCTTAAGAAATTCTGTTACAGAACCCTGCATTGTGTCCTCTCTTTTTTTAACCTTACTTAGAGTAAAGTTCGACGATCAAGTGTTCATTGATGTCAGCTGATAGGTCAGAACGCTCAGGCATACGCTTGAATGTACCTTCCATTTTGCCAGCATCTACTTCAATCCAAGTTGGCTTTTCACGTTGTTCAGCAACTTCTAGAGCCGCTTTAATACGAGATTGCTGTTTAGCTTTCTCGCGGATAGAAACAACGTCGTTTGCCGCTACTTTGAAAGAAGGAACGTTTACAACTTTACCGTTAACTAGGATAGACTTGTGGCTAACTAGTTGACGAGATTCAGCACGAGTAGCGCCAAAGCCCATACGGTAAACTACGTTATCAAGACGACCTTCAAGAAGCTGAAGCAGGTTTGCACCTGTGTTGCCTTTAAGACGTGCAGCTTCTTTGTAGTAGTTGCGGAATTGTTTTTCTAGAACGCCGTAGATACGACGAACTTTTTGCTTCTCACGAAGCTGAACGCCATACTCAGATAGACGACCGCGACGAGCGCCGTGTACACCTGGTGCGTTATCAATTTTACACTTGGTATCGATCGCACGGACACCAGACTTAAGGAATAAGTCAGTACCTTCGCGACGGCTAAGCTTCAGCTTAGGACCCAAATATCTTGCCATGATCTTTCTCCAATATTCCTAGAAACGAAACTTAAACGCGACGTTTCTTAGGTGGACGACAACCGTTATGAGGGATTGGTGTCGCATCAACAATGTTAGTGATACGGAAACCAGCAGCGTTCAGTGCACGAACAGTAGATTCGCGACCTGGACCTGGACCCTTAACCATAACTTCCAAGTTCTTTAGGCCATATTCTTTAGCCATTTCACCACAACGCTCAGCTGCAACTTGTGCTGCGAACGGAGTAGATTTACGAGAACCACGGAAACCTGAACCACCTGCTGTAGCCCATGCAAGAGCGTTGCCTTGACGGTCAGTGATAGTTACGATTGTGTTGTTGAAAGAAGCATGAATGTGCGCTACGCCATCAGCTACTTGCTTGCGTACGCGCTTACGCGCGCGAGTTGGTTGTTTTGCCATTGTACTCTACCTTATCCGACTATTTCTTGATCGGCTTGCGCGGACCCTTACGGGTGCGAGCGTTGGTTTTAGTACGCTGTCCACGTAGTGGTAGACTGCGACGATGACGAAGACCGCGGTAACAGCCAAGGTCCATAAGACGCTTGATGTTCATCGATACTTCACGACGTAGATCACCTTCTACAGTGTACTTAGCTACACCATCACGCAGTTGATCGATCTGCTCTTCAGTTAGTTCACTGATCTTAGCATCTTCAGCAATACCCACTTCAGCTAGAATAGCTTGAGAGCGAGTTTTACCGATACCGTAGATTGCAGTAAGTGCAATTACAGAATGCTTATGATCAGGAATGTTAATGCCGGCTATACGGGCCATTATTCACTCCTAAGGGGTTCATAAAAGAATTATCCGCAGCAAAGCCCGTTATGGATACGCTGCGGCATACTACTTCTTTTGCACGCAAAAGGTAGGCCGAGGAATATACTCGACTCTACCTTGTATTTCAAGTAAAAATTTCTGCTAATTAGCCTTGGCGTTGCTTATGCTTTGGCTCACTGCAAATCACGCGAACGACACCGTTACGCTTGATAACTTTACAGTTACGGCAGATTTTTTTAACGGAAGCACGAACTTTCATTGCTAAACTCCGTAAATGGAATCGAAATAATTACCACCGAATTAACGGCCGTAACCTTTCAGATTCGCTTTCTTTAACACAGAATCATACTGTTGTGACATCAGATGAGTCTGTACCTGTGCCATGAAATCCATGATAACTACCACTACGATTAGTAGTGATGTGCCGCCGAAGTAGAAACGAACGTTCCACGCGACCATCATGAATTCAGGAATCAGACATATAAAAGTAATGTATAGAGCGCCCGCAAGGGTTAGTCTAGTCATCACTTTATCGATATATTTCGCTGTCTGCTCACCTGGGCGGATACCGGGTACGAATGCACCAGACTTCTTCAAGTTATCAGCTGTTTCACGTGGGTTAAACACCAACGCTGTATAGAAGAAACAGAAGAAGATGATAGCTGCTGCATAAAGCATTACATACAAAGGTTGACCTGGGCTAAGAGCTAATGACACGTCAGTTAACCAACCGAACGCGCTGCTTTCACCATTTTGACCAAACCACTGCGCTAATGTTCCTGGGAACAAAATAATACTTGATGCGAAAATCGCTGGAATAACACCTGCCATATTAATCTTAAGAGGCAAGTGAGAGCTTTGTGCTGCAAAAACTTTACGACCTTGTTGACGTTTCGCATAGTTAACGACGATACGGCGTTGACCACGTTCCATGAAAACTACGAAGTAAATAACAGCAAAAGACAATACAGCAATCAACAGCAGAAGAAGCACATGCAATTCACCTTGACGCGCTTGCTCGATTGTTTGACCGATTGCAGAAGGCAATCCAGCAACAATACCTGCAAAAATCAGAATGGAAATACCATTACCGATTCCTCGCTCAGTGATTTGTTCACCTAACCACATTAAGAACATGGTACCAGTTACTAAACTCACGGTAGCAATAAGCGTAAACATGGTTTGGTTGATAACAACCAGATTGTCGACCATGTTTGGTAAGCCTGTTGCGATACCAATAGCTTGGAATGTTGCAAGTACAAGCGTGCCGTAGCGTGTATATTGGCTTATCTTACGACGGCCTGCTTCACCCTCTTTCTTGAGTTCCGCTAACGCTGGATGAACTACAGTTAGCAATTGGACTACGATCGATGCCGAAATGTACGGCATGATACCCAATGCTAATATAGATGCACGCTCAAGAGCACCACCGGAGAACATGTTAAACATTTCAACGATGGTACCTTTTTGCTGATCGAACAAATCGGCAAGTACAGCTGCGTCAATACCAGGGATCGGCACAAAAGAGCCGGCTCGGAATACTAAAAGTGCACCAATTACGAATAATAAGCGCGACTTTAGTTCACTTAAGCCGCTCTGAGCACTACGAAAATCTTGTCCTGGTTTCTTAGCCATCTGTACCTCGTTCCTCGAGATTATTCCTCGATTTTACCGCCTGCAGCTTCGATTGCAGCTTTAGCGCCTTTAGTCACGCGTAGACCTTTAACAGTCACAGCTTTGCTTAGGTCACCAGAAAGAACGATCTTAACAAATTCGATGTTCTTAGTGATAACGTTAGCAGCTTTAAGGCTGTTAAGATCAACTACGTCACCTGTTACTTTCGCTAGCTCAGCTAGGCGAA